>CALWGE010000007.1 GCA_944378225.1 uncultured Merdimonas sp. | reverse complement strand
GGTAAAGTTCGAAAGCAGAGACGGCAAGCTCTCCGGAATCATCACCTTTATGATGATCTGGAAAGGAGAAGCTCCCATACTCTGGGCCATCTCGATGATATTCGGATTTACCTCCCTGAGGCTGCTCTCCACCAGGCGGGCCACAAACGGAAAGGCCGCAATCACCAGAGGAACAATCGAAGCCACAGTTCCAACAGCAGTACCCACAATCAGTCTGGACAGCGGGAACACCATAATCATCAATATCAGAAAAGGCACCGAACGCAGAAGATTAATTACCACATTCAGTACATGCATGAACGGTTTGGGAAGGGGAAGCACACCATTCTTCTCTCCTGCCACCAGAAGCACGCCCAGCGGCAGACCGATTACAATCGCCAGCGCCGTAGCAAGGACTGTCACATATATCGTCTCCCAGATCGCCAGCGGAAATTCGCTCTGTACGATCCAAAGGGTTTCCTGCACTATCTCAGAAGACAGCAGTTTCTCAAACATGATCGGTCACCTCCTCAACCAGAACGTCCGGAATGCTGCGCAGATAATCTATGGCACGGCGCACAGTATCGTCATCCCCGGTAATTCCAAGCAGCATATTTCCATAGGCTTTATCCCCGATGCTTCTGGTGGATGCGCCCAGAATGCTTGCCGCAATCTTCTCTTCCATAGCCATCTTCGCAATCAAAGGCTCCCTGGAAGCTACCGCTCCGCTGAATACTACACGGATACGCCTCTCACCCCTGGTTTCCAGAAGAATCTCGTCTGCCCCCTCCGGAAATACCAGCCGTTTCGCAGCCTTCGATTTCGGGCTGGAAAAAATCTCACTGACCAGTCCTTCTTCCACCACACGGCCCTCATCCAGAATTGCCACACGGCTGCAGATCTCCTCCACAACACTCATCTGGTGAGTAATGATGATAACGGAAATCCCCAGTCTCCGGTTGATATCACGAATCAGCTCCAGAATGGCATGGGTTGTCTTCGGGTCCAGAGCGCTGGTGGCCTCATCGCAGAGCAGAACCTTCGGCTCTGTCGCCAGAGCTCTTGCAATGGCGATTCTCTGCTGCTGACCGCCGGACAGCTGAGCAGGATAGGCGTTTGCCTTATCGGGAAGACCCACGATCTCGAGAAGCTCCATGGCCCGCTTCCTGGCCTCTGTCTTATTTACTCCTGCCAGTTCCAGCGGGAAACAGATATTCTTCAGGCAGGTACGCTGCATCAGCAGGTTAAATCCCTGAAATATCATTGTAATCTCCCGGCGCGCCTTGCGAAGCTCTGCCGTGGACAGAGCTCCGATATCCTGACCGTCTATCAGAACCTGGCCTTCTGTGGGCCGCTCGAGCATATTGATACAGCGAACCAGCGTACTCTTTCCCGCTCCGCTCATACCGATAATGCCATAAATCTCCCCGTCCCCAATCGTAAGATTCACATCCTTCAGTGCCTCTACCGTTCCATCTGCTGTCTGGAACTCCTTGGACAGATTTTTGATTTCTATCATAACTTCCTCCGGATAAAAGGGCGCCGAAAAGACTGTTCACGGCGCCCCTCCTGTCTTATGTTTTCTTTAACTGCCTGCTGCCTATTTTCCCTCTGTAATTGCATCCAGAGAAGACTGCTTGCCTCCATAGATACCCATAGGCTCCACATGAATGGTAGCTACAGATACCACATGAGTTCCGTTCTCCGCATTGAAATCATCCAGATACGGCTGATGCTGGAAATAATTTGCATCCACCTCTCCGGTATCTACTACGTTATTAGGCTGTACATAGTCTGTAAACTCCATGATATCCAGCGTAATATCCTTTGCTGCCAGAATCTCTTTTGCCACCTGAAGGATCTCCGCATGAGGAGCCGGGGAAGCCGCTACTGTAATGGTAGTGCCCGCCAGAGCATCATAGTCCACAGAGGCATCATAACCATCTGTAGGGTTATCCACTGTGCTTACCACATCTCCGCCATACTCTTCCAGAATAAAATCAGCTACCTGCTGGCTCTCCAGCGCTGCTTTGAGAGCTTTGATATTATCATTGTTCTCATTTCCTTCCTTCACCGCAAGTACATTACCGTAAGCAGAAAATGAACCTTCAATTGCAAGAGCGTCCTCCATGGGATTTAAGCCGGCATCGATGGCATAATTGGAGTTAATCACTGCGTAATCCATATCCTGAAGCACATTGGGAAGCTGAGCTGCCTCAACTTCATTAAAAGAAATGTCATACGGATTCTCTGCGATATCCATGACTGTCGCGGTAATTCCCGCTCCGTCTTTCAGTGTGATATATCCCAGTTCCTGCAGAAGCATCAGCGCGCGGGCTTCATTTGTTGTGTCATTGGGCACCGCAATCTGGATTCCTTTCTTTCCGCCTCCGCAGGCTGCAAGTGAAGCAGCCACTGTAAGGCAGACAGCAAGGGATGTCAGTTTCTTCACAAACCTTTTCATAATACTCTTTCCTCCATTCTCTAAGCCACAGCAGCCTGCCCAAAACGGGCAGGCTGCCATGCTGTCACATTTGCTATTAATCATACCGAATTTCATCACTGTTTGCAAGTCTTTCTTACACATCGAACCGGTTATAGGCCTGATAACAATCCAGACACAGCATCTCATCCCCATGAAGACGGATCAGGTGTTCTGCTGTGCTCTCGCCGCAGCGGCTGCAGCAGATAGATTTGAAAATTCTTGCCGGTTCAGGGAGCTTCTGCTTTGTCTCCTTTACCTCAAACATCTCCTCCGGCCTGCTGGCCTGATAATACCGGAAGGATTCTTCCTTTGTCATCCCCTGCGGTCTGGGCTTTAAGACCAGGCGCACAGATTTTCCGGTCTTTCTGCTGTAAAAGGAAAAAGCCTGCTTTCCTGTTATATGAAACAGCAGATTTCCCTTTCCGATACTGCATCCCAGGATCACCTGGATTGCGTCCACCCCACAGGCATCATTTTCACAGATACAGACCAGCTCCTCATCAGAAGAAAAACAGCCTTTCCCGGCTTTTCCCTTCTCTGTCTCCAGTCCCAGCAGATCTATGGCATAGAGAGACGCCTTGTATCCTATCGTCAATCCTCCGCATTCATGTCCATGAAAAGCCGCGCATGTTTCCCACAATTCCTGTTCCAGCATGTTTCTGCTTCCTTTCTTCCTGTGTTTTTTACTACGGTTTCTTCCAATATATTGTTACAATGGTGGTTCGCGTTCTGTCTTCAATCATTCCGTCCCGGCTGATTTCCTGCAGATACCAAAGAATATTCTTTTCCTCCGCTTCCGTCAGTTCCTTCCCGAGTCTTGCACGGTTCACGCACCAGTTCTTCATACTTTCCAGAGAACGCACATGCGTCCACTCTTCCTTCCGGTAAGAAATCTCCGGCTCATATCCCTTCAGCCACAGCCAGGAAAAAATATTCGCAACCGTATCGTCAAGTTCCTGCTTCCGGCTGCTGATGCCCGCCCGGGCGAAAGCCGCATCCTGAACGGTGTCTTCCCGTCTGGCCGGCTTCACCAGAAAACACTGTTTTTTTGCGCAGGCATCCATTTTTTCCAGGGTAACGAAATCGCACACTGCCGGTGTCATATGCGCAAAGACCAGGTCAAACCGTTCCCGAAAACCGAGAGCATCAATGTCCGCTGTCTGCCAGTCTTCCTTCAGAAACCGTACATTCAGTATCTGCTTCTGCAGCGCAGAGCGTCTGGCTGCCTCCACCATGTTTCCGGAAACATCCGTCCCCACAGCCTCGCAGACATCACCGGAAAGAGCCAGAGCATATTTTCCGCCTCCGCAGCCAATGTCCAGCACGGACATGTTTCTGTCCGGCCGTGCCTTTGCATACAGATACCGAAGAAACTCATTGTTTTCTGCTGAAGGGACCTCCCTGACTTCGAAATCCGCTGCCCGCTCATCCCAGATTTTTTCCTGAATCTTACCGCTTTCAGGATTCTGATTTTTCCAGCTGTCTTTCAGTTCTTCCAGAGTCACAGCCACTCTTCCTCCTCATCCACCAGCACCATTTTCTGATTTCCGACGGTGCGCACTTCACCTTTGACTCCATAGACATTCAGAAGCGCTTCCCGATCCAGAATATCCATTTCTCCATACCGGTACACCTCTCCCTCCTGCATCAGAAGGAACCGATCGCAGAAACGCAGGGCCAGATTCAGGTCATGAATCACCACAATGGCTGAAATTCCCGTCTCATGACAGATATCTTTTACAATCTGAAGCACCTGGTACTGATTTTTCAGATCCAGGCTGCTGGTAGGCTCATCCAGAAGCAGAAGCTTCGGCTCCTGGGCCAGGGCGCGGGCCAGCATAACCTTCTGTCTCTCACCGCCGCTCAGCTGGTTCAGAAAGCGTCCCCGAAACTCCGATACCCTCAGCCGGTCCATGGCTCTGTGCACCAGCTCATGGTCATGCTCCGTAAATCCCCAGCGCATATAGGGTCTGCGCCCAAGCATCACCATATCATGAACCGTCATCTGAGTATTCGGCACATTCTGAGCCACAAAGGCAATGCGTTTTGCTACCTGGCGAAGGGGCATCTTCAGAAGATCCTCCCCGTTCAGAAGCACACGCCCCGCATCCGGTGAAATAATCCGGTTAAAGCATTTGAGCATGGTGCTTTTTCCCACTCCGTTATTTCCCAGAATCGCCAGAAATTCTCCGTCTCCCAGAGTAAAATTGATCTTCTTCAGCACACGGGGGCCGCCCTGATAATGAAACTGCAGATCTTCCACTATGAACATTTCTGCTTTCCTCCTTTAAACAAGAGGTACAGGAACAGCGGCGCCCCCAGAAAAGAGGTAATGGCTCCGATAGGAAGAATCACGGGGCTCGCTATGGTCCTTGCCAATAAATCTCCCAGAAGCAGAAGCGATGCTCCTGCCAGAAAGGAACCGGGGATCAGATAAACATGGTTGTTTCCCACCACCATGCGTACGATATGGGGCGCTACCAGACCGATAAAATTGATGAGACCAATGTAGGATACAATGGTGGATGCTGTAAAACAACAGACCAGCATATTGACAATCATCAGTCTGCGCACACGGACGCCCAGGCTGATGGCTGTCTCTGTACCACTCTGAAGAGCATTGTAATCCCAGCGGTGAAACAGAAAATACAGGGAAGCAGCCAGTACAATCACTGCCATAAACCGGATTTCCGTCCAGGTGGTGCTTCCCAGGTCTCCAAAAGTCCAGAACACCAGGGTTGCCAGTTCCACCTCGTCAGCAAAATACTGAAGAAGCGTCGTGGCTCCCGTAAACATGGAACTGATGGCCACGCCTGCCAGTATAATGGATTCAGCGGAAACCTGGCGGAATCTGGACAGTGCGAAAATTACTGCGGCAACCCCCATACTTCCCACAAAGGCGCAGAGAGAAACTCCGATACCGCTTCCTGAAGCTCCTGCTCCCAGTATGATGATGGCAAAAGCTGCTCCAAAGCCTGCCCCCTGGGATACTCCCAGAGTAGAGGCCGATGCCAGAGGATTGTTCAGAATGGCCTGAAGGATGCAGCCTGTGACGCCAAGCCCTGCCCCCGCCGCCGCTGCTGTGCAGATCCGAGGCAGACGTACATTGCGCACCACAATATTAATTTTTTCATCAGATGCCTGTCCAAAGATTCCCCGCAGCAGTTCTCCCACAGGTGTCTCATAAGAACCTGCCCAGAGGGATAACACTGCAGAAACCAGGAGAATTACTGCCAGAAGAATGAGAAAGGCCACACTGCGCCGCTGGTTCCTGCAGTACAGGGAATCCCTTCCATGCTCTTCCATATGATATTCTGCTCTATTCTCCAAAGGTAATTTCTCTGAATTCATATCCATTTGCCTTCAGGTCCTCGTAAAAATTCGTTCCCAGCAGTTTTTCAAAAATTTCTGCCGCCTTCTCTTCTATGTCGATATCCGCAAACTGTTCCGGATACAGAACAGACGCCGCATAATAGGTATCTGCCAGAGCCGTGTCAAGATTTGCGGCGCTGGAGCGGAAGGAAATCTGCGCATACACTCTTCCTTCCTGTACGGCAGTAAGCTGTTCATAAAAAGCCGGATTGGATGCATAGTCCTCGTTAATCAGATCCAGTCCGTTGTAATCCAGAAAAATGATGTCCGGATCCCAGGCAAGAACCTGTTCCGGATCAATGTCATAGGCTCCTGCCGTCCCGTTTTCATCCGCCAGATTTTTCGCTCCAATCAGAGCAAAAGGTCCATACCCGCTTTCCGTCCCTTCGAAGCCATGAGCTCCTTTGTAGCTTACTCCTCCCACATAGACGGTGGGCTTCTCCTCATCCGGTACTCCTGCCGTCCTCTTCTCCAGATCTGCTCTGATACTGTCCAGATAATCTGTCAATTCCTGCGCACGCTCTTCTTTTCCATAGAGTTCTCCCATGAGCCGCAGAGTCTCATACGCATCCTCATCCATGGTAGTATCACTGCCAGGAACGGTTACCACCGGGATCCCTGTGGTAGTCTGCAGCTGATCTGCTTCTTTTGCGTCATGGGAAGCCAGCACAATTACATCCGGATCCACAGCGATAATCTCTTCCGCATAATGGGTGCCATTGTTTCCCACAACCGGAAGATCCGCAAACTGATCGTAATTTACATAATTGTATCCTCTGGAAATAGACTGCTCTTTTTCATAATCCTCCACGCCGGTTACCAGATCCTGAGCCTGCATGTAACAGGTATAGCGGAGCGCTCCCACATTCAGGCATACAATGCTGTCTACTTTTGCAGGGATCTCCACCTCGCGATTCGTACCATCTGTCATAACCCGTGTATCTTCCGTATCTGTTCCGGAAACTGCCGGATCCGCTTTCTCTGCTGTCTGCTTTCCGCACCCGGAAACTGCCAGCAGACAGAAAGCCAGCAGACAAGTCATTAATCTCTTTCCTGCCATTTTCATTATCCCCTTTTTTAGTTCTTCCTGTTTCTGCGGGATACTGCTTCCCGTTATCCTTTTTATTTCACTGCCCGAACCCGAAACAGAGGCGTAGGATTATAATAACTGCTTTCTTTTCTGTATACCCGCTCCGACACTCTGGTATCCGCCTGTGCCTGACTGCAGCCAAGCTCCTTCAACAGCTCCAGATCCCATGCAGGACGTCTCTCCTGACTGATGAAAAGCTGATCCTTAATGGCGTCACATTCTTCCAGCTGGCTGCCGCTCATCTGCCTGTGCGCATGATTCTCCGGGAGACCTTTCTCACAGGAAAAACGTTCCAGACCATAATCTGCGTCAAAATTCAGAAGAACGCCTCCCGGCTTCAGCACCCGCAGCCACTCCTGATAGGCCCGTTCCGGATGAGGCAGCGTCCATGTCAGATTTCTGGAAACCACTGCATCGAAGGACTCATCTGCAAATTCAAGATTTTCCGCGTCCATCACAAGAAATTCCGCTTCTGTCTGATGCTCGGCAGCCAGCTTTTTGGCTTCCTCTATCATAGCCGGCGTCAGATCGATTCCTGTCACCTGATGTCCCTTGCCTGCCAGAAGCACTGAAAAATATCCGCTTCCTGTACCCACATCCAGAATCCGAAGTTTTCTGCCCAACGGCAGCTGAGGCTCAATCTCAGAAAGCCAGAGACCTGCCGGTTCACTTTCCAGCTCTTCCTCACGAAGTTTTGCAAAATCTGCACTTCTTACAGTCCAGTAGGAAGATACCCTTTCCTTAATTGCTTCCATCATTTCACCGCCTTTATCAGAAACATCGGAGTGGAAGCATAGTTTATCTTTTCTGTCTCGCTCCACACCTTCTGCCATACAGACTCATCTGTACGGACATTCTGAAAGCCTGCACTTTTCAGTATCTGTACATCCCATGCCGGCCGCACCACCGGACTTAAGGGCACCTGTCTGGCTATACACTCCATCTCATCAATATCCGTGCCGGTATAGTGATCTTCCAGCCGGAGTTTCTCCACATTCCTGCGGTCTTCCTCATATTCCCGGCGCTTTTCTTTGTCAAACAGATGTCCATACCAGTTTGCATCAAAATTCAGAAGAAGCCCCCCTTTTTTCAGAACTCTTCTCCACTCCTGGTAAGCCCTGTCCGGCTCCTCCAGAGTCCAGGTCAGATTTCTGGAAACCACCACGTCAAACTGGTTGTCCGGAAACTCCAGTTTCTGAGCATCCATCTGTTTCCAGCAGATACGTTCTGCGTAGAGACCTGCATTCTCTCTGGCCTTGCAGAGCATCTCCTCTGTGTAATCTACAGCTGTCACCTGGTATCCTGCACGGGCCAGAATAATAGCAAAAAAACCCGGACCTGTTCCGATATCCAGAACCCGAAGCTCTTCCGGCTTATTTTGAGGAAATTCCGCCTCCAGAACACGAAGCCACCTGTTTTTCTGTTCGCCCGCCAGCTCTTCCTGATTTACTTTCGAATATCCTTCCGCACGATTTGTCCAATACTGCTGTATGCGTCCCAGCATTCTGCCCATATATCTGTCACTCCATCCGTTATCACTTAATTTCGAATGGAGTATAGCATACCCCAGGAAATGCCCGCAAGCCTCCCCTGGGGATATGAATTACAAGACCTTTATTTAATAAAGATGACAGGCAACCTGATGCTCTCTCTCTACCGTCTTTAACTCCGGTCTCTTTTTTCTGCAGATTTCCATGCACCGGCTGCATCGGTTCTGGAACGGACAGCCAGGCAGAAAAACGGCGTCATCTGCGGAATCTCTTTTTACAACCGGCGAAAAATTGCGGAAATCTTTTTTAAAATCAAAAGCAGAGTCCGCCAGTTCCTCTGTATAAGGATGCAGGCAGGAACCCCCCAGCTTTTCTCCCGGCAGAATCTCCACCACATTTCCCGAATACATGACGGCTGCCTGATGGGCAGCAGCCTGTACCAGTGCAATATCATGGCTGACAAATCCGTACGCAATCTGCTTTTCTTTCTGCAGCCTCGCCAGAAGCTCCATAACAGTTTTCTGCACAGATACATCCAGAGATGAGGTAGCCTCGTCACAGATGACAAGCTCCGGCTCCAGCGCCAGGGCTCTGGCAATACCAACCCTCTGTCTCTCTCCTCCGCTCATATTATGCGGATAACGCCAAACAAAATCCCCGGGCAGTTCAACCATTTGCAAAAGTCTCCGGGCCGTTTCTTCCTTATCTCTCTTCCGAATCCGTTTAAAGTTGAGCAAAGGTTCACATACGATATCCATAACCCGCATTCTGGGACTGAAAGCTGCAGACGGATCCTGGAAAACCATCTGGATTTTCTGCCTGTGACAGCGCAGTTTTTCGCCCTTGAGCTTTGTCACATCCTGCCCTCTATACAGAATCTGACCTTCTGTAGGCCTTTCCAAAGCCATCAGAACACGCATAAGAGTACTTTTTCCACAACCGCTCTCGCCTATGATTCCCAGCGTTTTCCCTCTGTAAAATTTCAGACTGATATCATTGTTCACTTTCAGTATTCTGTGATTGGGCGCCGGATATGTTTTCGTGATATGCCTTGCCTCCAGTATCACTTCATCTGTCTCAGACAAACCGCTCACCTCCCATTGCCGGCACACTTTCAAGCAGTTTTCTCGTATAGTCACTGACCGGACCATTCAGAATTTCCTCACGGGTTCCCGCATCCGCAAAATGACCGTCATGCATCACAATAATTCTGTCCGCCATACAGACTGCCGTGCCCAGGTTATGAGTTACCAGAAGAATTCCTGTTCCATACTTTTCCCGCAGTTCCAGCATCTGCGCCACAATCTGGGACTGCGTAGTCACATCCAGTGAGCTGGTAGGTTCATCTGCCAGCAAAAGCCGGGGCTGAAAGGTCATAGCCATAGCAATCCCTACTCTCTGACGCATACCTCCTGAAAGCTGAAAGGGATAACTTCGCATAACTCTGTCGGCATCTGTCAGATGCATTTTTTCCAGCATCTCTGTCGCCTGTTTCCAGGCCTTCTTTTTTTCCTGCCTCTGATGCATACAGATATATTCCACATACTGAGAACCAATCCGCCGTACAGGATTGAGCATTGCTCCGGAATCCTGAAAAATCATGGAAAGTTCTGTCCCTCTCAGATTTCTCCATTCTTCCGGGCTCAGATCTGCCAAAGACTGATCACCAAACCGGATGTTTCCCCCGGCCACATAACCGGAGCCTGGCAGGCAACCCATGATGGCACGCAGCAGTGTTGTTTTTCCGCTTCCGCTTTCCCCTACAATGCTGACAATCTCCCCCTGTTTCATTTCCAGATGGATTCCCTGAACCGCAGGAACAGCATTTTTTCCATATTTCACAGAAAGATTCTGTATACTCAGCATGAAATCACCTCCTGCCGCCATGCCTATTCTTCTCTCGGATCCAGAACATCCCGCAGACTGTCCCCCAGAAGATTCAAAATCATTACGGCAATAAAGATCGCAAGTCCCGGAAACAGCATCAGCCAGGGAGCTGTCGTCATGTAAACTCTCCCCTCACTCAGCATGCTCCCCCATTCCGCTGCAGGAGGAACAGCGCCAAACCCAAGGAAAGACAGACCTGCAATTTCCATCATCATAGTTCCGATATCCGTTGCCCCGGTAATAAGAACTGCAGGTATGGCATTGGGCAGCACATAACGCCACAAAATATGCGGAGTTCTGGAACCTGTAACTCTGGCGGCTGCGATATAATCCTGATTCCGAATCTGCAGTGTCAGGCTTCTTGCCAGACGGGCATACTTTGTCCAGCTCACAATAGCAATGGCCGCCACCGCATTTTTCATACTGGCTCCCATAATTCCGGCCGCCGCCATTGCCAGCACCATACCCGGAAAGGAGATCATGATATCAGAAATCCGCATAATCACTGCGTCAATCACTCCGCCGCACCAGCCTGCAGTAATTCCCAGGAAAGCCCCCGCTGCCATAATCACGCCAGTCAGGCAAAAGACTGCCGTCAGAGAAGTTCTTGCACCATACAGAATCCTGGAATACAGATCACGGCCCAGCCAGTCCGTCCCAAACCAGTGTTCCGGTCCCGGCGGCTGCAGAGCTTCCGACATAACCGCAGTATAAGGATCCTGTGCAGCCAGAAGCGGAGCGCAGACAGCCGTTGCAATCAGGCCAGCAGCCAGCAGGGCAAACACGGAAAAAGCCGGATTTTTTTTCACAAACGCAATTAATTTTACCACTGTCTGTCCGCCTCCTCTTTCAGCCTGGGATCCAGAAACGCATAAGAAATATCTACCAGAAGATTGAGCAGCATATAGATCAGCGCAATCCACAGAACGCATCCCTGAATCAGCGAATAATCCATAGAACTGATCGCATCCACCGTCAGGCTTCCCAGCCCCGGATAAGAAAAAATCACCTCTGCCACAGCCGTTCCTCCAAGAAGAGAGCCCATGGACAGCCCCAGAAGCGTAATAAGAGGCAGTACCGCATTGGGCAGCACATGCCTCCAGAGAATCACCCGGTCAGGGATTCCTCTGCATCGGGCTCCTGTCACATAATCCTGATTCAGTTCTTCCAGGAAGGCTGCTCTCACCTGCCTTGTATACTTCCCTGTCATGGCAAAAGCCAGCGTAACCGCTGGCAGAATCAGTCTGTCAAAACCCTGACCTGATGAAATTACGGGAAGAATTTCCAGCTTTACTGCAAAAACATACAGAAGAATCAGACCCACCCAGAAATTCGGCAGAGATACTCCAAGAAAGGTAAAAAAACGGACTATATAATCCGCGATGCCTCCTTTGTGCACCGCCGCAGTCATCCCAAGCGGCACGGACACCAGCAGCATCAGCGCAAGAGATAAAAACGCCAGCTTCAGTGTGGGCCACAGCCTCGACAGTATCAGTTCGCCCACAGGTCTGTTCAGGGAATAGGATATCCCAAAATCTCCTTTCAAACAGCTGCTCAGCCAGTTTCCATACTGCACAAGAAACGGTTCGTTCAGACCAAGGGCCTCCCGTGTCTGATTCACAATTTTCTCGTCAGGTATCGTGCCTCCTGCTTCATACATGGCCAGAACCGGATCTCCGGGGGCCATGTAAAGCAGACCAAAGCTGAGAAGACTGATCCCAAAAAGCACAATCACTGTCTGAAGAAGACGCTTCGGCACATGGTGTTTCTTCATCTTTTCGTTCTCCTCTGTCTCAAGAATTGCCTTTACTGTATATCCGTCTTCTCACTTACCCAGTAGAAATCCGCAGGGGTGCTTGTAATTCCGCTTACATTGCTTTTAGTCACAAAATTCATAACCGGATAACAGTAATATATACAGACACTGTCGTCCAGAAGTATCTGTTCAGCTTCTTTCACAAGTTCCATACGCTGCTCCGGATCTGCCGTCACTGTCAGTTCATCCAGCACTGCGTCAAATTCTGCGCTGGAATATCCGGAAGCATTATAGCTTCCTCCTGTCTTAAAATAGGTATTCATATGATTTTCCGGATCACCGCAGTTCAGCGCGTTAATGCTCATACAGAGTATATCATAATCCCCTTTTCCAAGCATATCAATAACAGTCTGTGTGTCATGCACCTCCGGAGTCACCCGGATTCCCAGCTGTGCCAGTTCCATCTGGGTAGCCTCAGCCACAATCTTCTGTTCCGGCCGTCCCGTATAATAGACGAATCTGAGATTTATCTTCTCACCGGAAGGTGTCTCGCGGAATCCATCCCCGTCAACATCCAGGTAACCAGCCTCATCCAAAAGCTGTACCGCACTCTCAGGATTGTAGGAATTGATATCAGTCAGTTCATCATATCCATAATCAGAAGCCGAAGTCAGAAGAGTCTTCCCTGCCACATACTCGCCATTCAGAAGATGTTCACAATAGGATTCCTTATTGATATAGCGCAGGATTGCCTGACGCAGAGTTTCGTCTTTCAGCACACCGTTCTGGTTCATGAATCCATGGGTAGTACGACCGCTGGCTGTTCTGACAATGCTGTAGCTGTCATTGTCAGAAAACTCGTCTATGTTTGTCATGCTGACATTATATACTGCATCAAAATCCCCTGACTGAAGTCCCATGGTCAATGTTGACTGATCTTCCGTATACATAAAGGTAATCTGATCCAGCAGAACTTCTCCTCCCCAGTAATTTTCGTTCTTTACCACCACCGTTTCTTTTGTGGTAGGATTAAAGGAAGAGAGTACAAACGGGCCTGTCCCTACAGGTCCCTTATCTGCGATGTCTGTCAGATCTGCCGTTGTATCTATAATAGTAAAATAAGGGTCTGCAAGCTTATTCGGCAGAATCGGCTCGGGATTTTCGGTAATAATCGTCAGCGTCTGTCCGTCTGCTTCTATAGAAACGGGCGTGAAGTATTCCGCAGCACGGATTCCGTTTTCACAGGTATATTCCAGAGATGCTTTTGCAAGCTCTGCCGTCAGTTCCGTTCCGTTTGAAAATGTAACACCGCTGCGCACTGTAAATGTCCAGACTGTATGATCTTCATTTACAGTATAATCATCCTCTGCCAGCCATCCGGACACTGAAAAATCATCATTCAGCTTTGTCAGAGTCTGTCCGATTCCAAAGCGTACGGTATACCATCCGTCATATCCCTGAAGAGAATCCAGAGTTCCACAGCTCTGCCCTGTACCAATCACCAGTTCTTTGGTTCCTGTACCGTCGGTTCCTGCCTGTCCTTCTTTCTTTCCGCCGCAGCCTGTAAGAATTCCTGCTGTTATCAATATGCAAAGCAGCAGTAATGCCGCCCGGTTTCTTTTATTTCTATTCATCATCTCTTCCTCCTGAAATTGTTCTATATCCGCCAGAAAGAACTGTGCAGATACAGCCACAGTTCTTTCTGAATGCTATTTTACAGTTTTCAGCCGTTGATATGTATGAATCTTAGCATGAGCGGAACAATGCCGCAAGCCTCCCCACCGGATAAATTAAAAAGAATTTTACAGAAAATATTTTGCGGCTGTACAGAAAAAGCACCATCGAACACTTACAGCCTCTACGGTATCTGCCGTCTCCACCGGATATGCCCTGACAGCTGTTCCGTTCAGATAATAACAGACGCTTCCAATCACGGTGCCAGGTGCCACAGGCGCAGTTACTGTTTCAGGCAGCTCCATTTTCACCTCAAGTTCCTCCCCTTCTGCCAGAAGGAGCTTCAAATCCGGCTCCTCCTTTGCCAGTTGTATCTCCGTATACGCCAGCTCAGTCAGATCCCCGTTTTCCGGAATTCCATTCTCTACAGGAAGTAATTCCGGCAGCACATCCTGCCAGACATTCCGATACTGATAATATGCAAGCCCGTAGCTCATCAGCTTTCTCGTATCGCTCCACTTATAGCTCCGGTTATTTGGCCAGCCGCAGGCCAGAAGAGACACGATAAAGGTCCTTCCGTCCCGTTCCAGCGCCCCTACATAACAATAGCCTGCATTGTTTGTAAATCCCGTCTTTCCGGAGAGGGCTCCTTCCATCATCCCCAGAAAGGCGTTTTTGTTCCCTACAGTAAAATTACGCAGACATTCTGCGTCAGAAAAACTGTATGCATTCGTTCGGGTAATTTTTAAAAATTCATCCTTTTCAGGAGACTGGCTGATACAGTAGCGCATCACCCTGGCCAGATCCGCAGCTGTCGTGGAATGCACTCCATTTTCATCCTCCGCGTCCAGCCCGTTCGGCGTAATATAGTAAGTGTCATAACAGCCGATATCCCGTGCCTTGGCATTCATCATTGCCGCAAATCCTTCTACAGATCCTCCCACATGTTCTGCTATGGCTGCTGCTGAATCATTATGCGATTCCAGCATAAGGGAATAGAGCAGATCTTCCAGACGATACTGTTCCCCCGCCCGGATACCCAGCTGAACATCCGGCATGGATGCCGCATAATCAGATACCGTTACAATCTCATCCAGATTAGCGTTCTCCAGAGTTACGATCAATGTCATAATTTTTGTGGTACTTGCCATGGGCCTCTTTTCATAACCATTTTTTTCAAAAAGTACTCTGCCCGAATCCCCGTCCATCAAAACTGCAGACAGAGCATACAGCTGTCCGGGACCGGAAACTTCTGCCTGCCCGCTCTCCCCGGAGGAATCCTCCGCTTTTATCTGACTGTCAGACAGCGCAGAAAAAACAAGAATCAGAAACAGTAAGGACAGAATGCCGAATATCTTTTTCACTTTTATATGCCCCAGATCGGATTTCCTTTTATTCTATTCCTGAAGCAGGCAGAATAGACTGCCGCAGCGCAAACCACATCTGTTATAAAAAGGCGCCGCAGCTGTTCCCGCTGCGGCGCCTTTTTTCATATTTTGCATGATGTTGTCTGTCAGCGATGCGAATCTGTACTGCTGTCACTGTAGCCGCAGGATCCGCCGCAGCCGCTGCAGCCGGAACAGCCGCAGCCACAGGAAGAGCCTCCGTTCTTTTTATTATGTATTATGGCACGAATACAGAAAAACAGGGCCGCTGCAATCAGTAAGAGCACAATGATATCTGTCATATTACCCTTCCTCCTTCTTATTCCGATTCAGTACAGATTTCTCCGGTCAGTAACCTCCGCCTCTTCCGGATATTCAAGAGTTTCGAAGAATCGAAATCTTCCATTGAACAACCTTCTTCGCGTCAATATTAAAGCATTTTTTCCCGGAGTTGTCAATGACTAATTTGTCAAAACTAACTTCTTGATTTCCGGATTTATTTTTCAGATTTTCTCTGTTCAGATAAGACTTTTTGCCAGTTCTTCCAGTTTTTTTCTGTCCTCCTCATCTGGTTCATTGTTTGCAATGACAGTTCCCACAACTTCTGCTCCTGCCTCCTGCATACGCTTTTCCCATTTGCGCATCCACTCGCCGTCACCCCAGTCATAAGACCCAAAAAGACCTATCTTTTTGCCTTCTGCAAATTTCTCCACTTCCTCTACAAAGGGTTCCATTTCCCCCTCGTCCAGTTCTTCATCACCCATAGCCGAGCATCCCAAAGCAAAAATATTCTCCTTCTCCAGATCGGCCGGCGATACAGCAGATACTTCTGCCACCTCTGCATTATTCCCCAGTTTTTCCAATTCCTCACCCAGCATCTGGGCCATTTGCTCCGTATTTCCTGTGCTGCTCCAATATACTACTTTCATTTCATATCCTCCTGTATTTCTGTTTATAATTTTATTTCATATAGAAAACGCTTTTACACAGCCTGAATTTTGGCCTGCAGTGCTGTCCTGGCAGCGCCCTCCGCAAGACTTAACCCTGCTGCTGTCATAGCTGCCAAAACCTTTCTGGTTCTGTCATAAAGTTCAAATATTTCCCTTGCCTGCTCCACATTTCCATAAACTTTCCAGTAACCGCATTCCAGCGCATTTCTTCCCTGATTTGCAATAAAACCTTCAATATCTTCCAGCGGATATTCCAGGAAAAGGCCTATCTCATGAGGAAATTCCCCTCCCCTTTTCTGATAGGCTTCGTACCGCTTCGCAAGAATTT
This sequence comes from uncultured Merdimonas sp., assembly GCA_944378225.1. Taxonomy (GTDB): domain Bacteria; phylum Bacillota; class Clostridia; order Lachnospirales; family Lachnospiraceae; genus Laedolimicola. Next base: position 46,994 of record CALWGE010000007.1, on the reverse strand, counting down.
CCAGTCTTTCAGACAATGTCAGTCCCTGATATCCACGAATTTCCAAAAATGTCTGATGTTCCGTTCTGTTCAGATAACTTTCTATTCTCTCTCTGTCATACAGTAACAGATGACAATATTTTCGACATCCACAGAGCTGTATCCAAGCTGTTTTGCTGCCATCGAGAACTTTCGGCAGATATTCTGCAAGTTCCCGGGGCGTTACCACAAGATTCGCTGTCTTCTGTCTGCACAGAACCGGCGCACAATGATTGGCCAGAAGCTTTTTCAGTTTTTCAGCCGCCCCGTTCATCAGCAGTAATTCCCCAGAATTTCTTCCAGCGCCGCCCGGCTGCTGGTATGGCTGCGTACGACTTCAATATTATTTCTCCTTGCCTCTTCCAGCGCACATTTTGCCATCTTATGCGATACTGTATTTGTAAACAGTACAAACAAATCCGGTCTTCCTACCTGTCTTTTCAGGTCTCCCGTCATTTGTGTAAAAACTTTTGCCTTACATTTGTAAGCTTTGCAGATATCATGATACTGCCGAACCATACGGTCATGACCTCCGATAATTACAATACTCATTTCTGCCTTACCTCCATTTCTTTAGTTAGTTTTTCCTAACCTCCGTGTGTTAAAAAAGAATCCCGGAAGTACAGGATTCTTTTTGTTAGCGTAGGCTAACTACCTGCTTTATGGTGATATATTACCACAGGTGCTCCTTATGTTCAAGACATATAATTGAAAAATATTATCATTTACACTATCAGAAAACCAATCAGAATTCCCAGAAGCGCACCTACCAGTACCTGATGAGGTGTATGTCCTACAAATTCTTTAAGCTTCTCCTCCGCCAGTTTTTTCCCGTTTATGGTGCGGAAGGTTTCCACAATTTCATTCAGGAGCTTGGCCTGCTTTCCCGTCTCCAGCCGTACGCCCATGGCATCATGCATGACAATAATAGCGATAATTACCGTCACTGCAAATTCAAAAGATCCCAGACCATATACCAGCCCTGACGCAGTGGCCATAGCACAGACCGTAGAAGAATGAGAGCTCGGCATCCCCCCGGATCCTGTCAGCCGTTCCGGTTCGAATTTCTTCGTCACCAGTGTATGGATGATCGTTTTCAGTACCTGAGCTACAAACCAGCCCGCAACCGCGCTCATCAGTATCTTATTTCCTGTCAGCAGTTCAAAACCGTTCATTTGTTTCTCCTTCCTGGCGTCTATGCCATCCTTTTTGCTAAGTATACCAGAAAAAAGACTGCTGTCAATGAGATTTCCCCACCGACAGCAGCCCTGCATATCATTTATCCTTTACCTTAAATGGCCGGAGCATTCTCCAGAAGATATTTTTCAGCTTCTGCATTCCACAGGCCGTTTGTCTTTGCTACCAGCTCCGCCAGTTTTGCAAACAGCGGATCACTCTTGCCCTTTTTTTCAAAATCTGCAATTGCTGTCAGCGGCAGAGAGATATGCGTATAGATAAGCTTCTTTCCGCCCGGTACATGCGGCAGATTCAAAGTGGTTTCACGGGCCACATCCATACCGCCGATATGTGTTACCAGAATAGCCGGATCCAGTTTTCCTTCTCCAATCATCTTCAGGCACTCTTTCATATCCTCAGTATTTCCACCGGAGGTACCTACCACATGGGTTCCTGAATAGTGCACATTATAGAAATTAAATTTCGCAGAGAATTCAGGATTAGAGGGACCGGCGAAGAAATTCAGGCATCCGTCCTGGGCCAGAATACTGTCTGCAAGTTCCACGACCGGAGCTACCGGCGCGAACACCAGAACATCGTCATATCCTGCTCCTTCTGTGAAATTCATCATAAATTCATGTGCATTGTCTACCTTGCCTGTATTTGCATACACCAGTTTGATTCCGTTTTCCGCTGCCTCCGCCGGAGAAAGCATCTGCTCTGCACGGGCCAGTCTTGCATCGTCAATATCCGTTACAATCAGAAGAGAGGGTCTTCTGTCACAGTGGATAATGTAATCAATGGCTGCCAGTCCCATGGGACCTACTCCGGCCAGGATCGCCATCTTGCCTCCCTCGCGGATTCCCATCTCATGGTCATACTTTCCTCTTGTTACGTGATACATGGCATGGAAAGTGCCTGCCACGCAGGACAAAGGCTCTGTAAGAGACCCTCCAAAATAGCTTTCACCGGAATAGTGAAGCAGACAGCCCATTTCCATAACTTCATTGGGGATAATAACATAAGTGGCATCTCCGCCGATATACTGATAAGAATATCCCGGAGCAGCCAGGCTTCCCTTGTAATTCAGTGCCGGCTGAATAGAGAATTTTTCTCCTGCCTTAAACTGGTCTGCCCACTTGGCTCCTACCTGTACCAGCTCACCGCAGAACTCATGTCCGATGATAGTCGGATGTTCTGCCACATCATCCGGAACGCGCTTGTGATCTGCCCCCTGCATAGCTGCCTTGTAGGAAGACATGCAGATACTGTCAGATACTACCTTAGCCAGAATTTCATCATCTTTCAGCTCCGGAAGTTCAAACTCTTCCAGACGCAGATCCTCTTTGCCGTAAAGTCTCAGTGCTTTTGTTTTCATATACGTTCTCCTTTTTCTGATTTATACTATAGATTCTTTCTGATTTTTTTCATGGATGGAAAACAGGGCCTTGCATAAGGCGCCACCTCGAAACTGCCGTATACCGTCATCAATTCCGCATAAGCCTTCGTCCTCACCGGGAGTCCGCAGACTGCATGGGCCGCCAGACAGGCAGGATGGGCATGTACGATACCATTCACATCCTTGCGCATCTGATATACCTGCAGGTGCATCTTCAGTTCGGAAGTCGGTCTGCAGGTTCCGGCCAGCTGATTTCCGTTCTCATCCACTACAGCAATCATATCCTCTGTCAGAAATGCCTTATTTTTTCCGCTTGGCGTAACATAAATCAAACCGTCTCGCCTGAGCGAACTATTCCCTTCTATTGCGTTGACAATCCCCTTTTGATCCAGATGCTTTGCTGCTGTGATTAATTCGCGGACAGCATCTGCATTTATCATCCTGATCAGCCTCCCTCACGCTTTACCAGCTTCCAGGCCGCATCTACCAGATGTTTAAACTGCGGATCCTCAAGCTGCGGACATATCATACTCTGACGCGAAGAGTTCACATCCTCTCCGGAAATTTCCGTCATATCATATTTCCGACACAGCTCCTGCAGTCTGGTAAGCTGCTCCCTGGTGTTGCGGGCCGGCATATAGGTGACACCATGCACTCCCTCTTCCTTAAGCATCTCAAAAAGTTCTTCCAGAAAATCATCTTCAAATTTCGCGGCTTTTTTATCTCCTGTAACGGAATCTGTTACATCCCCCAGATATGGATAGCAGAGAATCGCGCCCACTTCGTCAGCAAGCTTCACCAAATCTGCGAAGGGCATGCATTCATCTGTGGCCGGCACATAGATTCTGCTCACCAGCTCTGCTTTCATGACTCCCAGTAAATCATAGGCCAGATGAGGATTTGCGGGATCTGCAAGACGCTCTCTCGTCTTTTCATTCAGCGCTATTCCCAGCTCCTGCTCCACAAATTCCGCGCAGGAATTTTCTCCTGCTTTTTCCAGAATCTTCAGGCTTAATGCATAGAGCAGATGACGTTCTGTAACAGAACCGCCTGCGGAATACTGAGAGACAGGAAGAACATCCTTTTCAAAATCCAGTTTGATGCCAAAAGGCTCCATAAGCCGGTTGATATTCTCTGTCATCCTGCGGTTCCGCACGTTTCTCCGCTCTCTTAAAGGTGCAAATACTTCGTTCAGTCTCTCAAATCCGGATTCCGGAACGCTGTGGATAGCCATATAACAGATGCCGGCCTGATCGGGATTGTTCAGCTTTCGTCCTGCCATTCTTGTACCGGACAGATCCGCCCTGCATTCCATACCGCAGGTGGTACCAATTCCTGCAATTTTGCCTGCCTTTCGAAATTCCACAGCTCCTGCGATTGTATCATGATCCATGATTCCCGCTGTCTGCAGTCCCTCGTCCCGGGCACAATATACTGCTGCCGTCGGCGAATAGGGAGAAAAGGAATAAATCGTGTGAATATGATTATTGGCATACTGCGGCATTACTTCCGGATGCTCCTTTTCACTGCCAATGACAATTGCCAGATTTGCCAGTCTCTCCTCCGGCGTCGGCGCATTCAGAAGTTTTAAAACCTCCTGCCTCTCTACGAACTTATCCATAAACTGCCTCCTGTTTCTCCTTAATTTCCCTAATTCAGCATATTCTGTCCACCGGTTACAGGAATTGCCTGTCCCGTCTCAAACTCCTGCTCCACCGCATAGAACAGAGCTTTGGATACGTCCTTGGGTGTGCAGCCTCTGTGAATCGGTGATTTGGCCAGATAATAGGTCTTTACATCCTGTACAGTCTTCGCGCCAGGTACCTTTCCTGCATTCAGATACTGCACAAACAGTCCTCTTTCCGGATCGGACCAGAGGGGGCCGTCGTAGAAATTACCCGGGCAGATGGAATTTACCTTGATATTCCATCCTACCAGCTCCAGTGCAAAACTCTGAGTCAGTCCAATGCCTCCAAACTTTCCGCCTGCGTAGGCACTGTTGTTTTTGGAGCCTTCCAGTCCGGACTTGGAATTAATCTGAATAATATCAAACCAGAGATTCTCATCTGCCTCATGCTGAGCTTTCATAATAGCAGATGCGTACTTTGCCGCATTGAAATATCCCACATAATTTACCTTTGTCACAAAAGCAAACGCATCTGTACTCAGATCATCCAGGCTTCCTGCTTTCAGCACGCCGGCATTGGATACAAAAATATCAATACCTCCAAAATGCTCCACTGCCGCGCAGACCATCTCTTCCATAGAAGCTGCATCCGACACATCTACTTTCAGTCCTATCGCTCTTTCTCCGAGATTCTTTGCCGCTTCCTGTGCCTGTGCCACATTCAGGTCTGCCAGAACCACACTGGCTCCCTCCCGATACATCTCAGATGCAATTCCCAGGCCAAAACCCTGAGCTCCTCCTGTAACTACTGCAATCTTTCCTGCCAGACGGCCTGTAGTCTGCGGTCTGTTATGGATATTCTGTTTTGCGTACTCTTTTGCTTCTGCTAAATTCATGGTAAATCCCTCCTGATTCTGATCCCGTACAGCGATTCCTCAAATCTGTTCTTGTCCCCCTCCGGGAACTGCAGATTATTGGATTTTTCTTTGATTTCTAGTTTCATTATAGCACTATATCAACATAAGTCAATATAAATATTATAAATCCAACATAAAATCCAACAACTTCTTTCATCTTTTCCAAATGTAAAAGCTCCGGAAATGATTCCTCACTTCCGGAGCTTTCAGAACAGCTTTCCATCTGCATATTCTGCAGAAATTCTGCACTGTTTTTACTTTTTCTTTTTATTTTTGTTCAGCTGGCTGGAAATCAGCTTATCAAGATAAATAGATTTAAACTGATTGCTCGCAAGTGCCTGCATTACAGGCGGCAGTTCCAGAATCGCGGCAAATACCGCTGCCATGGCACGGTGATTTGCAAATGCCTGATTGTCAAAAATCAGATTCTGCAGAGTCCCCTTTTCAATTGCCTGCAATACAAAGCGATGCGTACTGTTTACCGGCGTAATCACATGAATAGGACGGCGTTTCATCTCAATCGCCTTTTTCGCACAGTTGCCTGCGCAGACACCGCAGCCCAGGCAGATATCTGTATCAATCACCGCCTTTTTCTTTCCATGCTCGTCTTCCTTCATGGAAACAGCCAGAATAGGACAGGCCTTTTCGCACTTTCCGCAGCCCACACAGGATTCCTCTTTCACTTCGGGAATATAATTTGTAGTAGCCACGGGCTGCATGGGGCTGAATCTTCTGGCCGCCTGAAGCGCCTCGCAGCAGCAGCCGCAGCAGTTACAGATAAAGGCCGGATTTTCCCGGACATTTTCTCCGATCTGCACCAGATTGTGATCATAGGAACGCTGCAGGGCATCCATAGCCTCTGCCTTATCTATCAGTCTTGCGTATCCGCCATGCTCTGCCAGGGAACGCGCTACATTTCCAAAGGTCAGGCAGACATCAAGCGGTGCGTTTATCTCACAGGGATGGCCTGCATGATACATTTTATGACGGCAGTAGCACAGTCCCAGTCCGATATAATCGGCTTCTTCAATGATATGCGTAGCTCTCTCATAATCAAGAATATGCAGTGTATTTTCATTCGTCAGCACCGGTTCCCTGACAAAGACACGTCCCAGCTGAGTTTCTGTGGCATAGAACAGATCCTTTACAAAATCCTCTTCCACATTCATATACTGATAATAAAGCTCGCTCAAATATTTCTGATCGATATCCCCTCTTGTACGCATCAGAGCAAACTCAATAAAGCCCGCCATGGGAGGCGGCATTACAAATTTACGCACTCCATTGTGATAAGAATCTACCAGAAGGGCCTTTTCACAGAGATGTGTCAGAAACTTCTCTGCTTTTGCTTCACTGGTATTCCAGATTTTCGCAGCCTTTTTGGCAGTAAAAGGACGTACCGGAAGCATGGAAACCCATTTTGCCTCCTTTTCTGTGTACAGCACCTGCAGAATCTTGTAAAGCGTTCCTGAAAATGCAGGCGCTCCCTGGGTAAACCAGTTAATCCGATCTTCCAGATTCTTATAAGCATTTCTGCTGGTCAGATGTCCCATAGGTATCCCTCCTCTTTTATTCCTGATTCTGATAATCCATTTCTTCCTTTTTCTGTTCCGGAATTTCAGGTTCCGGCAGATCCGCTTCTCCTTCCCCCGGTCTCTGCTCCGGTGCAGGCAGTTTCTGTCCCAGTTCCTCCTCTGCCTCTTCTTTAAAATCCTCCAGTTTTTCCGGCGAAGCCTTGGGCAGTTCCTCCACAGAACTTACGCCAAAACTGCGCAGGAAATCTTCAGTTGTACCAAAGAGAATCGGACGGCCCGGGGCATCAAGACGCCCGGTCTCCTCAATCAGCCCGTACTCCACCAGCTTGTTCACCGCATGATCACTCTTGACGCCACGGATTTTCTCGATTTCCAGCTTTGTCACCGGCTGCTTGTAGGCCACAATTGAAAGAGTCTCCAGCAAAACTTCTGTCAGCGTATATTTTTTTGGCTGTTTTACGACCCGGATCAGCTCCCCGTAATATTCTTTCTTAGTGCAGAGCTGCCAGGCATCCTCCAGCTCCAGCAGACGAATTCCTCTGTCCTCTTCTTCATAACGCAGCTCCATACGGTGCAGAATATCCACCATTTCTTTCCTGTCCAGTTCCAGAGCTGATGCCAGCCTGGCAACCTCCACAGAACCTCCGGCTGCAAATAAAACTGCTTCCACTGCCGCCCGGATAGCGGCTTCTGTTCTTTTCTCTTCCACTCTCTATGCTCCCTGTTCTTCCGCTTCTATATAGATTTCCCCAAAGGTCCCTTCCTGCCGTACTGTCAGCTTACCGATTTTCATAAGTTCCAGCACTGCCAGAAAAGTCACGATTACCTGCATTTTTCCGCGCCTTCTCTTTCCCTCCAGCAGCTTCCGGAAACTGGTACGGCGTTCTTTTTTCAGGGTTTCCTCTACATCAGAAATACGTACTTCCAGACTCCCCTCGCCCATCCCGATCTCGCCGAAACCACTTCGCACCGGATCCATCTTATCTGCAGACCGACGCAGCACTGAGCGGAAAATTTCATCCAGCTTTGAAAGAGTCAAGTCCCCAATGAGTTCCTCCAGATTTACCGGCTGAATATAGGACGCCACCTCCGGAGGAATGTCTTCTTCCCGGTAAAAATACTGGCCCGCCTGATTCTGACGCTCCCGGAGTTCCCCTGCCATATACTTGTACAACTTGTACTCCAGAAGGCGTTCCACCAGATCGGCTCTGGGGTCAATCTCCTCTCCCTCCTCATTAATTTCAGGAGGAAGCAGAAGTTTCGCCTTGATTTCCAGCAGGGTAGCTGCCATAACCAGAAATTCACTCATGACATTCAGATCTTTTCTTTCCATCGCCTGAATGTATTCCATATACTGGTCAGTAATGGTTACAATGGGAATATCGTAAATATCAATTTTATTACTTTCTATCAGATGCAGAAGAAGGTCCAGCGGTCCTTCAAATGCAGGAAGCTTCACGGGAATACCCATATTCATTCTCCCTTCCGGCATATTTTTCTTACTCTCCGCAAAGTCTTATCACAGACAGCTCTGCAGGATTAAATACGCGCAGATTCACTGTATGTGTGCCCAGTCCCCGGCTTACCACCAGATCTTTCCCGTCCCGCCGGAAATGACCGGCGTCATAACGGGGAAACAGCCTGGCCTGAGGTGTGATTACTCCTCCAATACCCGGAATACGGATAATTCCTCCATGCAGATGTCCGGAAACTGTCAGATCAGCCCCCCAGCGCGCATACGCCGGAAAATAAACCGGATTATGAGCCAGCAGTATCGTAAACTTTTCCGGATTCGGTGTACCCAGTTTTTCTCTCAGTTCTTCTTCCCTGAAATCAACACGGCAAAACTTCTGATAATATCTCTCATCCAGTTCAAACCCATAAATATCCATGGAAAGACCGGCTGCCTCAAAAGAGACTGCCCTGTTCTCCAGAAGCGTAACCCCCATCTCACGCAGAGCTTCTGTGTACTCTGCATACATACTTCCATAAATTTCCGGATGAAGACGCGTGCGATATTCGTGATTGCCATTGCCATAAAAAACAGGAATTCCTTCCCTGCGCAGACGGCGCAGAAGATCCAGTGGTGAGAGAAAAGATTCCCCAGGCTGTCCGGTCAGAAGATCGCCTGCCGACAGCACCGCATCCGGTTTCCGGGCAAGAATCGCTTCCGCAAGTCTGCTGTTTTCCTGTCCATAACTCTTGTTATGCAGATCTGCAAGCATGCAGAAGACCGGCCCTCTTGCGCGGGCCGGCAGCTTCTTTGTATTAACTTCATATTCAAAAATTTTAAACTCAGACATGTGAACAGATTATCACAAATTGCACCAGATTGCAAGAAACTCGGCGCAACCGGTGGAAGATAATGGAAACACACCCTGTGCTTTCTGCATACACTACTGCATGCGGTTATAAACTTCATTCATATGACTGCGAAGTTCCTGGTAAACTGCATGTATATCCTCATGTACCTCATATTCCCGGGCCCCGGCATTTTTCCGGATACCTGTAAACGCCTCTTCTGCATTCCGATAACAGCCCATTGTGACAGAAGCAACCATAAGCGCTCCAATAGCAGTACTCTCTGCGTTGTCCATACGAATAACCGGTTTTCCATAAACATCAGCCTGCATCCGGTTAAACGCCTCGCTTTTGGAAAGTCCTCCGTTGATCAGAATTTTTTCCAGCGGTACGTATTTCTCAAAAGAAGCTATATTATTTCCGATTTCCATACAAATACTCTCAAGCAGAGCTTTCAGCATGTCCTCTCTGGATGTATTCAGAGTAATTCCGGAAAACAGGGCAGTCGCATTGCTGTTCCAGTCCGGCGTGGAACGTCCCTGGAAATAGGGCAGGGCCAGACAGCCGTGGGATCCTGCGGGAATCTCTGAGAGAATATCATTCAATTTTCCGTAAAAATCCGTTTCCTCCCGGAAGAAATTGCGCTTGAACCATTCCATGGCAGACGTACAGGTAAGCATGCTTGCCTCCAGAATATAAGAACCTGCTTCAGAAGAGGCATTGCAGACTACATCCCAGTCCAGATTTTCCGGAACCTCCTGACAGGTAGTCATCAGGAAGCCGCCTGTCCCCAGTGTAAGAGACACCTGTCCCTGTTTTACCACTCCCTGGCCCAGCATTCCGCACTGCTGATCGCCGCCCGCGCTGATGACCGGTATTCCTTCGCCAATTCCTGTCTGTTCAGAGAATTCTTTTGTGGTATGGCCCAGAATGCTGCCCGGAGCTTTCAGCTCGCACAGTTTTTCCTCATCCACCTCGAAAAGTTCCAGAAGTCTGGGATCCCACTGACAGGTTTTCAGATTCATCAGAAGCGATCTGCTGCCGTATGTATGGTCGGTATAAAAATTGCCTGTCATATGATATACAAGATAATCCGGGATCACCGTCAGTTTGTAAGCATTTTCATACAGTTCCGGCTGATTCTGACGCATCCATTTCATCTTTGCACCGGAAAATACGGGATTTACCCGGGAACCGCAGAGCTGAAAAATCTCTCTGTGATACTCTTCCATAGCCTGACAAAGCGGAACCGTGCGCTTGTCCTGCCACATCTGAGCATTTCCCAGATGATTCCCTTCCCGATCCACCGGAATTACAGAGGAACGCTGGGAGGTAAGAGCTATTACATCTATCTTCTCTTCTTCCTGTGCAGCAAATTCTGCGGATTGTTTCACAATCTGCGTCATGCTGTCTTTGAAATCCAGCGGATTCTGTTCCACCCAGCCATGATCCAGGGTAATAACCTGATATTCCTTCTGCACTGTATGAAGCATGGTTCCGTCCTCGCGAAACAGAATTCCGCGCATACTTGAAGTTCCTACATCCAAAATCAGAAAATTCATCTCTTATCCTCCTTTATTTTCTGCAGTCCGGCACAGAAATTCCCGAAGATGTCTGTTCTTCCGCATTTACTCCGTCTCTCTGTGCCGATACCGCCTTTCTCTTCTTTATTTTTCGTTCCTAAAGCATCAGACTTTCAAAGGCTCTGCCCAGATAATGGACATACCCTGCCTTTTCCACTGTTTCCGCTGCCAGAATCGGAATGTTTCCAATCTCTTCTCCATTCAGGATATAAGTCAGCTTTCCTATCTCCTGTCCTTCATTGACCGGAGCTTCCAGACGTTCCATGGCATACCATTTTTTTTCGACTGCCGTCAGGTCTTCGCCTGTTGTGCTCAAATAGGAAAAGGTTCCGTCATACCTGCCTCTGACTTCTTCAAAAACGCCCCCTTCTACAGGAACTGTCACCAGCGGCTGCTCCTCCATATCCTGATACAGACTGCATTTGGCATATCCATAGTTCAGAAGGGCCGTGGCGTCTGCAAATCTTCCTGCCGGATCCGGCGCTGCCATAATAACGGCAATCAGCTCAATTCCGTCTTTTTCCGCTGTGGCAGAGACACAGTACTTCGCCTGGCTCGTAGAGCCGGTTTTCAGCCCTGTGGCATAAGGATACTGACGAATCAGTTTATTGGTATTCGTCAGACCGAACTCCTCAGTCCCGCGCTTTGTAGAGTGCGTGATATTCTCCATCCAGATTGTCGAATAGGTATGTATCTGGGGATACTTTGTGATTAGTTCCCGGGACATCAGAGCTATATCATATGCCGAGGTAAGATGTCCTTCCGTATCCAGACCGCAGCAGTTGATAAAATGCGTATCTTCCATCCCCAGCTCCCTGGCCCTCTGATTCATCATATCCACAAACAGACTCTCTGTTCCTGCAATATGTTCTGCCATGGCTACCGATGCATCATTTGCGGAAGCTACGGCAATGCATTTGATCATAGTCTCCACACTCTGGGTTTCTCCTTCCTCCAGGAACACCTGAGAACCACCCATGGAGGCAGCATAGGCCGATGTAGTCACCGAATCTTCCATATGAATTTTTCCCTGGGAAAGAGAGTCAAAAATCAGAAGAAGCGTCATGATCTTTGTGACGCTGGCCGGCGGAAGCTGTTCATGAGCGTTCTTCTCCAGAACAACGGTTCCTGTGGACGCTTCCATCAGAATAGCTGAAGGGGCCGTGATGCCAAGAGAATCTTCCGCGGGAACCGCCTCAGCCGCTGTCACGGCGGCGCCCGGAAAAGTCAGACATAAGGACAGGGTCAGCATCAGAGCCAGAATTTTCTTCATAAAATCCCTCTTCTATCACATGCAGTTACTAAAATGTAATGCAGAAGAAGAGGGATTTATACCAATTATTCTCTTTCGTCCAGATCTACGTAAGGCACATGATGTCCGACATATTTGTAGGCCGGACGAATAATCTTTCCTGAGTTAACCAACTCTTCAATGCGGTGCGCGCACCAGCCGGAAATACGTGACATGGCAAAAATAGGTGTGAAAAGTTCGTTTGGCAGATCCAGCATGCTGTATACAAAGCCGCTGTAGAAATCCACATTCGCGCAGACAGGCTTCAAAAGCCGACGTCCTGACATCAGGCATTCGCCTGCAATACGCTCCACTCTCTCATAAAGGCCAAATTCTTCTTCTCTGCCCTTTTCTTCAGAAAGTTTTCTTGCATACTCTTTCAGAACAACTGCACGGGGATCGGATTCTGTATATACTGCATGGCCCATTCCATAAATCAGTCCCGCATGATCAAATACTTCCTTGCGAAGCATTCTTTCCAGATAAGCCTGAATCTGTGTCTCATCTCTCCAGTTTGTCACATGCTCTTTGATATCCGCAAACATTTCCTGCACTTTCAGATTGGCGCCGCCGTGTTTGGGGCCCTTCAGAGAACCAAGAGAGGCTGCTATTGCTGAATAGGTATCCGTACCGGTCGAAGAAACTACGTGTGTGGTAAAGGTCGAGTTATTTCCGCCTCCGTGCTCTGCGTGAAGTACCAGAGCCACATCCAGCACCTTGGCCTCCAGTTCCGTGTACTGACCATCTTTCCGAAGAAGGCGCAGAATGTTTTCCGCAGTGGAAAGCTCCGGCTTCGGATTCCGGATAATCAGGCTTTTATCCAGATGATAATGGCGGTATGCATGATATCCGTATACAGAATACAGCGGGAACTGCGCTATCAGCTGCAGCGACTGCCGCAGAACATTTCCCACGGTAATATCTTCAGGCTTCAAATCGTAGGAATACATCGTAAGTACACATTTCTGAAGCGTATTCATCATATTGGAACTGGGCGCCTTCATGATAACGTCACGTACAAAGGTGTCCGGAAGTTCCCGGTAAACTCCAAGAATGTCTATAAACTCCCGCAGCTGCTGTCTCGTAGGAAGCTTTCCGAACAGAAGCAGATAAGTCGTCTCCTCAAAAGCAAAACGGCGGTTCGCTTCTCCGCGTACCAAATCTTCCACATTAACTCCCTGATAATAGAGCTCACCGTCAATGGGAACCTTTTCCCCGTCTATGTAACCAAAGGAAACCACGTCTGAAATTTCAGTCAGACCTGTAAGGACACCTTTTCCGGAAGAATCACGGAGTCCTCTCTTTACATCATATTCAGCATAAAGATCCACATCAATTTTACCGGATTTTCTGCTGTATTCCACCAGCTTCTGAACCTTCTCATCCACATTTCTGTCGTCTTTTTTCATTATATTGCCTCCTCATAATCCTGCAGAGACTCCACAGGCAGAATTTCTTTTCAATTATAGCCGAAAAAAAGAAGCATGGCAAGTACCTCTGCCACGGAAGCTTTCCTTCGTCTTTTCCGCAAAAACGGGGACTGCATTCCTGCAGCCCCCGACTGTCGTTTTCCCGTTTAAATTTATTAATAATTCTCAGCATGAATCTCGAAGTAGCTCTGAGGATGCGCACAGGTCGGACAGATTTCCGGCGCTGCGGTTCCTACGATAATGTGACCGCAGTTACGGCACTCCCATACCTTAACTTCACTCTTTGCGAAAACTTCTGCCATCTCTACGTTATGCAGCAATGCGCGGTAGCGCTCCTCATGATGTTTCTCGATAGCAGCCACCAGGCGGAACTTTGCTGCCAGTTCCGGGAATCCCTCTTCCTCAGCAGTCTTTGCAAAGCCGTCATACATATCGGTCCATTCGTAATTCTCACCTTCTGCTGCATGGAGCAGATTCTGAGCTGTATCTCCGATACCATTCAGCTCCTTAAACCACATCTTTGCATGCTCTTTCTCATTGTCAGCAGTTTTCAGGAACAGGGCTGAAATCTGCTCGTAGCCCTCTTTCTTTGCTACAGATGCGAAATAGGTGTACTTGTTGCGTGCCTGAGATTCTCCTGCAAATGCAGCTTCCAGGTTCTTTTCTGTCTGTGTTCCGGCATATTTGCTCATGTTGTTTTCTTCCTTTCTTTCTTTATTTTTGTTTTCATTTATCTCATTGCAGGGAATCCGCTTCAGCAGCTCCTTTGCCGCATCCATTGGAAAATCTCCGGAAGGCGGATTCGCAATAAGTTCCTTAAGAAGTGTATGGGTATTGGCGCTCTGAGGAAGCATATAACCGCTTTCTCTCAGCAGATCCTCATTTACCAGACGAACGGATTTGGAAATGGCAGTCATCAGACGATGCAGACCGTCCTCTTTCGCCTCCCCGGCAAGCTGACGCGCAACCTTTTCCTGCTTCGCTTTACTTTTTGCCAGTGCGTACTCCACCGCCACAACTGACTCTTCCTTTTTCTGTTGGGGCGGATATTCCACTGGCACCATGGAAATCGCAGCGCTGGGACAGGCAGCCGCACAGCTTCCGCAGCCAATACACTTTGTCGCATCAATAATGCTGTTCTCTGTGTCGGTAGCCCCCACGGGACAGACATAAAGACAGAGACAGTCCTTCGTACAAAGACGTAGATTTCTCACAGCTATCTGTTTCATCCGACGCTCCTCCCCTCTGTCTTCTCAAATTTCCACGCAGGCACCTTACATACCGGACAAAGCTCCGGCGGTTTATCTCCCACATAGACAAATCCGCAGACTGTGCAGACCCAGATCTCCGTACCTGCCAGGAAAGCTTCTCCCTCTTCCTGGTACTGCCGAATCAGGGAATTCAGCATATTCGTAACCTTTTCTCCCCAGACACAGATTCGTTTCGTTCCCCGGTCTCCGGCCTTGTCAGCTGCTGCGTTCACTGCGGGATACCCTCTTTCCAGATCACCCTGCATCAGCGCCGCAAGTTCTTCCAGATTCGCATCAGAAACTGCAGGCGTCACTGCTGTGAAATAATCTGCCAGTTCCCGGAACAAGGCCTCTTCCTCCGGCTTATACTGCTTCTCGCATCCCCGGGCCAGATTTGAACAAAGTGCCGCCAGTTCCCCTGCAGAAAGTTTTACCATATCTCCTTCTTCAGAGACTGCTTCAGGCACAGGTTCCAGCGAAACCTCTGCTTTCGGCTGTTCCTTTTTCTCAGGGACAAAAACCGATTTGGGCGCTTTGCATACGGGACATTTCCATGAATCCGGCAGCTCCGAAAAAGGAATCTTTTCACGTGCCTCATCATAGATATACCCACATACGGAACAGATATACTTCATTCGCATCCTCCTTTCTGAAAAATATTTATTTCGGCAGCCGGTTCTTGTCAATCCTCCGAAAGAATCTTTATTTCTCCGTTTCAGATTCCTTTTTCCGGCATTCCGTACAAATATGAAAAATTTTCAAATCATATGAGAAAAACTCACCGTCAATCTGTTTTTTCAGGGAAGGAGTCAGATCCTCCAGACAGATATCAGTCAGTCTGCCGCATTTCCGGCACACAAAATGGTCATGTCTGGCAATGCAGTCATAACGATCCGGAAACCCTTCTACGGATACTCTTCGAATCAGACCTGCCGCATACAGCTTATTCAGATTATTATACACTGTAGCCTGAGAGACTGACGGATATATCTGCTTCAGTTTCCAGAAAACCTGTTCCGCCGTCAGATGGCTTTCAGATGTATTGACAATTTCATAGATCTGTTTCTCATATTTCGTCATAGGCAATCACTCTTTTTAGAATTATTCTAAATTTATTTTATCTGTTACTGTTACGAATGTCAAGTAAAACATAAACAAAATAAACCTGCCGAAGATATCCTTTTTCAGGCTTTCTCTCCGGCAGATTTTCGAAATCAGTATTTCATTTCAATAAAAATACAACTCAGGCAAACGGATTTTCTGTAGGATACATCATTCCCTTGGGACGATTAAATCCAATCTTTTCCGGTTCCACTCCCAGATACTTAAATACTTCAAACAGCGCCTTTCCATAATGGCCGAAAGCTACAGCGCCATGGTGCGGGAAGTTTTCCTCAATCAGCACATGACGGTAAAAACGTCCCATCTCCGGAATTGCGAAAACGCCGATAGAGCCGAAAGAACGCGTCGCCACCGGAAGAATTTCGCCCTGGGCAACATAAGCGCGGAGTTTGCAGTCCGCAGTACTCTGCAGACGGTAGAAAGTGATGTCTCCCGGTACAATATCGCCTTCCAGGGTTCCCTGAGTTACCTCTTCCGGAAGACTTCTGGCCATAATCAGCTGGTACTTCATGGAGCAGGAAGTCAGTTTGCCGGAGCAGGTATTGCCGCAGTGGAATCCCATAAAGGTATCTTTCTGGGTGTACGGGAATTTTCCTGCAATATCCTCATTATAAAGATCCGCCGGAACCGTGTTATTGATATCAAGCAGCGTCACTGCATCCTGGCTTACGCAGGTTCCGATGAACTCACTTAAAGCACCGTAGATGTCCACTTCGCAGGATACGGGAATTCCACGTCCCGCCAGACGGCTGTTCACATAGCAGGGCACAAAGCCGAACTGTGTCTGGAAGGCTGGCCAGCATTTTCCGGCAATCGCCACATACTTCCGGTATCCCTTATGCTCCTCGATCCAGTCCAGAAGCGTCAGCTCATACTGAGCCAGCTTTGCCAGAATCTGCGGCTTCTTATTTCCCTCGCCCAGCTCTGCCTCCATATCCTTAACCACATCCGGAATTCTCGGATCGTTCTCGTGCTTGTTGAAGGCTTCAAACAGGTCGAGCTCGGAGTTCTCCTCGATCTCCACGCCCAGGTTATAAAGCTGCTTGATGGGAGCGTTGCAGGCCAGGAAGTTTAAGGGTCTCGGGCCGAAGCTGATAATCTTCAGGCTGGACAGTCCCACCAGAGCCCTCGCAATCGGCATGAATTCATGAATCATGTCTGCACATTCCTCTGCCGTGCCTACCGGGTATTCCGGAATATAAGCTTTTACGCCGCGCAGCTTCAGATTGTAGCTGGCGTTCAGCATGCCGCAGTAGGCGTCGCCGCGTCCCTGAATCAGATCCTTTCCGGTCTCCTCTGCCGCAGCCACGAACATCACCGGTCCGTCAAAGTGCTTTGCCAGCAGTGTCTCGGAAATCTCGGGTCCGAAATTTCCAAGATATACTACGAGAGCATTGCAGCCTGCCTTTTTAATATCCTCAAGGGCCTGCACCATATGAATTTCGCTCTCCACGATGCAGATCGGACATTCATAGATGTCTGCTGCGTCATATTTTTTTTCATACGCACCTACAAGGGCCTTTCTGCGGTTTACGGAAAGAGATTCCGGAAAGCAGTCACGGCTGACTGCCACAATACCTGCTTTTACTACTGGGATATTGCTCATGTTACCAATCCTCCTGTTATTGTTATTCTGTAAATTTTTACTGCAGCCCATCATCTGCTCAGTATGTTCTCACTTCTATCAGACTCTCCAGATCCATGGTCGTATCAAAATATGTCTCTTTGATATACTGAAGTTTTTCCGTTTCTTCGCCTTGCTCCAGTTTCTGAATAATCTCAGAGACAAGCGGACCCAGATTAGGGTTACACTCAAAGTCTGCGTTGATTTCTCCCTCTTCCATAGCCTGCAGTGCAGCACGCCCCGCATCGAAAGAAAGAATAATAATATCACCATCCGGGCCGCAGGTTTTTCCGGCCGCTTCGATTGCTTCGATAGCGCCAAAAGTCATATTGTCATTTTCGCTGACTACTACATCAATATCCGGATATGTCTTCAGGAACTCTTCCATGACTTCCTGCCCCTTGGTCTGCGTAAAATCAGCATCCTGGCGCTCCAGCATAACCCAGTTGTCATGCTGCTCCATCACGCTCGCAAAACCCGATGTACGCCCCAGCTGTGCCGTGGAATCCAGTGTCCCCTGAAGTGTTACAATGTTGATTCTTTCTGAACCGCGCCCCTGCTCTTCCAGGTAATCGCTGAGCCAGCTTCCTGCCAGGACTCCCTGACCGCGAAAATCACTGCCTACCCAGGCTGTATAGAGGCTCTCATCCGATACCTTAACCTGGCGATCCATCAGAATCACAGGAATTCCGGCATCTCTGGCTTCCTGAAGAACAGCGTCCCAGCCGGTTTCCACAATGGGATCCAGTACGATATAATCTACTTCCTGAAGAATGAAATCCCGCAGTGCCTTCAGCTGGTTTTCCTGCTTCTGCTGGGCATCCTCGAAAATCAGATAATATCCGTTTTCCTGGGTAAAGGTATTCCGCAGCGACTCTGTACAGGCTATACGCCAGTCAGACTCAGACCCAACCTGGGAAATTCCTACTACTATGTAATTGTCTCCCTCCTCCACAAGCTCCTTCTCCTCTTTCAGAAGGTCTGTGCCAACAGGCTGTTCCGACTCGCTCATTCTGGTGCCGCAGCTGGAAAACCAGAGCAGCATGCACAGAAGAACACCGATTCCCACGACTATTTTTTTCATATTAATTATGCTATTTTGCATTTCCTTTCTTCCGGACTGCCATTACTACACTCTGCACCACCAGGAACAGACACAGCATGGCTGCTACCGTAATTCCTGTCCACCATGCCTGATCCAGACCGGCAGAAGAAACAATATTCTGAATTGTGCTTAATGAAAGTACTCCAAAGAAGGTTCCGATGATATTTCCTACTCCTCCGGTCAGCATGGTTCCTCCGATAATGGAAGACGCAATTGCATTCATCTCTGCGCCGCTCGCATGAGACGGAGAACCGGATCCAACATGAAGGAAGTATACAAATCCACCAATGCCTGCCAGTACACCGCACAGCAGGTGCGCAATAAATCTCGTCCGCTTTACATTGATACCCAGCATCAGAGCGCTCTGGCTGTTACCGCCTACCGCATAGAAATTGCGTCCCAGTTTCGTCCATTTTAACACACAGAACAGAACAATCACAACCAGGAGAGCTACAAGAACTCCGATTTCCACATATGCATCCACATAATTTCCCAGACGGTTCACGGAACCCATGCCAGGTACAATGATACGTGTATTCTTCAGAGCCACAAACGCCTCGTTAGACACGTTGAACGGCTCCGTATTGACAATCGTTGTCATGCCGCGGGCAAAGAACATTCCTGCCAGCGATACGATGAACGGCTGAATTTCCAGATAAGCTACCAGGAACCCCTGCACCAGACCGAATCCTAAGCCAATCAGGAGGGCAATCACAACAGACATGGCAACGCTTCCGCCTGCCTTATCCAGATAAACAGCACAACACATACTGATGAGAGCTGTCACGCCGCCCACAGAAATATCGATTCCTCCTGTAATCATTACGATGCTCATACCGCAGGACAGAATGATCAGAGCTGCATTGGCATTCAGAATATTAAACAGAGCCTGCGCTTTCAAGAATCCCTCTCCCTGAAAAATCATCGCTCCGATATACATCAGAAAGAATACGACAACAGTAATGGTAAGGAGCAGGTTCGTATCGCTTATATTTTTTATTTTGCTTCCAAATCCCTTTGACATTTTAAGCCGCCTCCTTTACCTTGCGTTTCGCCATAAAAGCGTTGAACTTTTCTCTTACGACCGGTGCGCTGACAATTACAAGAACAATAACCACAATTGCCTTGTATGCCGGAAGCGCGTCTGAACGCACCTGGAATTTATAAAGCGTTGTGGTAAGGCACTGAATAACATAAGCGCCGATGATAGAAGCAGTCATGTTGAATTTACCGCCGCTTAAGGCATTTCCGCCCAGAGCAACCGCCAGGATGGCATCCATCTCGATATCCTTTGCAATAACAGAGTAGTTAATGGTGGAAATACGGCTTACCTTGATAAGTCCTACCACTGCCACGCACAGTCCCAGAATGACAAAGGAAAGAATCTTGATGAAAACCGGATTCAGACCATTCAGTCTGGATGAATTTTCGTTGATACCAACCGCCTGAGTGTACAGACGCAGATTCGTAAATTTCAGAACCAGTCCGATTACAATCATGCAGGCAACTGCGATAAAGAACGGCGTCGGGATCGGAATCCCCGGAATAAATTCTCCGAAATATGTCAGGGTCTTATCGCTGACAACAGGAAGTTCATTGTTATTTATCCAGGCGGCGATGGAACGGCCTGCCGTATAAAGTATCAGAGTCGCAATCATAGGCTGTATCTTGAATACTGCTACCAGAACACCGTTAAAGGCTCCGAACAGCATGGCTACCACACAGGCTGCCAGGAAGGCTACAATAATAGGAGCCTGTAAAGTCTCCGGCCGGGAGTTTGTTCCGCAAAGCACACGCAGCAGTACGCTGCCTGCGATAGCTGTAGTAGCGCCTACACTGATATCCTGTCCGCCGGTGGCAGCTGTCACCAGTGTCATACCAATGGCCAGAATTGCAAGCTCAGAGCCGCTGTCCAGAATCGTAATCAGGAAACCTGAAAGAACCGGATTTCCTGCACTGTTGTATCCCAGTTCAATCTTGAAGAAAGAAGGATCCATAATCAGATTAAACAGGAACAGAATCAGAAGCGCAGCCAGCGGAATCATTACCTGCTTCCGGACCATTTTTCCCAGAAAAGCGGACGCTCCTGTTTTTTTCGTTTCATTTGTCTGCATTATTTGTCACCTCCGGCAATCGTACTCATAATGCTGGTCTGGTTCAGGTCGCTGCCGGTCAGCTCACCCACAACCCTGCGATCCCGCATTACAATCAGTCTGGAACAGGTGCGGAGCATCTCATCCATTTCGGAGGAAATAAAGGTTACGCTCATTCCCTCGGACGCCAGCTTCAGCACCAGTTTCTGAATATCCACCTTAGTTCCCACATCAATACCGCGGGTCGGCTCATCCAGAATCAGATACTCCGGATGTGTCAGAAGCCAGCGGGCAAGAATTACCTTCTGCTGATTTCCTCCGGACAGAGATTTAATCGGCGTATCAGCCGAAGCTGTTTTAATATTCAGAAGCTTAATGTACTCATCTGCAATTTTGTCTGCCTCCGCTCTCGAATAGGGCTTCAGGAAGCCTCGCAGTACCTGCTGTGCCAGAATAATATTATCGCGTACAGACAGGTCTCCGATGATTCCGTCCCGTTTTCTGTCCTCAGGCAGATATCCGATACCCTGACGCATGGCATCGATGGGTTTTGTGATTTTGACCGTCTTTCCGTTTTTCTTCACGGTTCCGCCCACCACATGATCCGCGCCGAAGATAGCGCGTACACACTCGCTTCGTCCTGAACCCAGAAGACCCGTAAATCCGTTAACCTCTCCCTTATCAATATGGAAGTTGAATGGCTTGATTCCTGCATTGCTGTGAAGTTTCTCCACCTCAAAGACCGGAAGCTCACCTTCTTTTTTCTCATAGGATTTATATTCTCCATGAATATCAGACAGATCGTCCAGTTCCTTGCCAAGCATTTTGGATACCAGCTGTACCCGGGGCAGATCCTTGATTTCATACTCGCCCACCAGGCAGCCGTCACGCATAACCGTAATACGGTCGCAAACTTCATATACCTGATCCAGGAAATGGGTTACAAAAATAATTCCCACTCCTCTTTCACGCAGGTCTCTCATCAGCTTGAAGAGTTTCTCCACTTCCTGCTCATCCAGAGAAGAAGTGGGCTCATCCAGGATCAGTACCTTACAGTCTGTATCTACGGCTCTTGCGATGGCAATCATCTGTTGTACCGCAATGGAGCAGGTAGACAGCTGCTGAGTGGCTTTTGCCGGGATATCCAGAGATTTCAGAAGCCTGTCGGCATCTTTGTTCATCTTTCTCCAGTTCTGCATAGCTCCCGGTGTTCGCCCTATGTACATATTTTCGGCAACAGAGAGATTCGGGCACAGTGTAATCTCCTGATACACCGGACTGATTCCAAGTTTCTGAGCTTCCTGCGGAGAACGAATCGCCACTTCCTTCTCATGTCCGTCCAGATAAATGTGTCCTTCATCCTTCGTATATACTCCGGTCAGAACTTTAATCAGTGTGGATTTTCCGGCGCCGTTTTCCCCCATCAGCGCGTGAATTTCACCTTTGCGAAGTGTAAAATCCACACCTGACAACGCCTTAACGCCCGGAAAGCTTTTATGGATATTTCTCATCTGTAATACAGCATTTTCTTCCACGCTTATGTTCACCTCCTGAAAATTTTCTTCCAGAATAAAAGCGCGGTGCAGTTAAGGCCTGTAACTGCCATGCTTTCTGCGCCGCGCTTTGTTTATAACGTTACGTTCCGTCTGGATTCCGGATTCTGTCCGGATCCCTCATTCAGATTAGATACCGTAGGTATCAATGTCTTCCTGTGTGATAGTCTCAGCATCGAAGCCTTTCTCTTCCATGATGATAACTTTCTGCTCAATGGTGCCGCCGCTCTCGATGGTCTTGATTACTTCATCGATGTAAGAAGCCTGGAACGGGTTGCACTGTCCGTCATAGTTCCAGTTGCCTGCCAGCAGCTCTTCGAGTGCCCATGTGTTGGTATCGAAGCCCATGATGATAACATCGCCGTCTACACCATGAGAAATGTTGGCCTTATCCAGAGCAGCTACGGCGCCCTTAGCCATGTCATCGTTCTCAGCATAGATTACGTTGAACTCTTCACCGGAATCGATTACAGACTGTACAATCTGCTGTGCTTTCTCAGCATTCCACTCAGCAGTCTGCTGGGTTACCAGATTCCAGTTATCATTTGCTTCTACCATTGCATCCAGAGCTCCGGTACGTCCCTGCTGTGCGGCAGAACCCATAACGCCCTGAATGTGGATGATATTATACTCCTCAAGTCCCTGACCTGCCAGCCAGTCTACAGCAGTCTGTCCTTCAGCCTCCATATCGGATACGATGGAAGCCTCGTAAAGGCTCTCGTCTGCATCAATGGTACGGTCAAACAGGATTACACGGGTTCCGGCTGCCTGAGCATCCATCAGCACGGTATCCCATCCGGCTGTATCTGCTGCGGAAAGCAGAAGATAATCAACGCCATCCTGGATAAATTTCTGAGCTGCTGTAATCTGCTCATCATTCTTCAGACTGTATGCGAAGGAAGCCTCATATCCGTTCTCTTCCGTAAACATTGCCTTCATGTCTGCGTCATTTGCTGTACGGTATCCGGACTCGTTCGGGTCATTGTTAATGATGCCGACTTTGATAAGATCTCCGGATGCAGCTGTATCTGCTGCTTCTTCCGTTGTCTCCTCTGCAGCTGTATCTGTAGTCGTTGTCTCAGCTGCTTTGTTGCCGCATCCTGCCAGAACAGTTGCTGCCATTGCCGCGCATACCAGTACGCTTACAAGTTTTCTCTTCATTTTGGAACCTCCCTTATCTTTGTTGCCATTTCGTTTGGCTATGTACAGATTCTATAACAGAAAGGGAGGAATTGATACGGACATCCTTTTGAATTAAGTACGTTTTTTTACTGATTTTTGAACAAACCGTGAACAAAGTTTGTTTTTTTTGGAAAAAAGTTTAATTTTTTACGTCAGTCCGGTACAGCAGGAATCACCACTCTGGTTTCTGTCCATTCTCCATATACGCTTTCCACGGAAATTCCGTATTTTGGCCCATAATTCAGTTTTAAACGCTGCGCTACATTAAAGAGTCCAAAGCCGGACGGATCACTCCGATCCACTTCCTCTTCTCCTGCTATCAGACGGCGTACTTTATCAAGACGTTCCGGCTCCATACCTTTGCCGTCATCCCAGACCCGGAATACAAGACATCCATTCTCTTTGCGGCCGGATACACGTATATGCCCCAGTCCCCGCTTATTTTTAATTCCGTGATAAAGGGCGTTCTCCACCAGAGGCTGCAAGGTCAGCTTCAGAATCTGATATCCATACATTTCTTCCGGAATATCAATGGAGGACTCCAGAATATCCTGATACCGGAACTGCTGAATCTGAAGATAACTGCGGATATGAGCCTCCTCCTCCTTCACCGTAATATAGTCTCTTCCTTTACTCAGAGTCGTACGGAAGAAATCTGATAAGGCAGTGACCATCATCACAACCTCCTCTTTTCTTCCTGCTTCAGCCAGCCATATGATGGTATCCAGAGTATTATAAAGGAAATGAGGATTAATCTGAGCCTGCAGAAGCTTCAGCTCCGTTGCCCGCAGGTTCAGCTGTTCGATGCGGATATCTTCCACCAGATTTCCGATTTTTTCAATCATCTGATTGAAACTGTCATTCAGAACCGCCATTTCTCCCTCGCTGTTTTCCTCCGCCCGCACTGTAAAATCACCGCTGGCTGCTTCCCGGGTTACACGGCAGAGCCTCTGTATGGGGTCGGTAATCCCCTGCATTACTTTCTGACTGAGAAGATAAGCTCCCGCAAGAATCAGAAGGAAAACAAAACTGCTCATTTTCAGAGTCTGCTCTACGTCTCCGCGGATTTCTCCGCGCAAAGCTTCCAGATTTGTTGTCTCATAATAAATATATTCCTGAATCTGTTCCTGAATCAGTTCTGTCAAAACACGGATATCCAGATCCAGGCGTTCCATATTTTTATCATAAGACCCGCTGACCTTCGCATCCGATTCTATTTCTATCACCCTGTCTTCCAGAATATTGAGACTTTTCAGGATACGGTTCAGGCGCTGTCTTCCATACTCTGCGTCCGCAGATTCATAAAGCCCCTGAAAAACCTCCCGGGCTTCTCCAATCATACGCCGTGGCTCTTCTGTATCAATCAGTTCATCCGCCCTCTCGGAATTCGCTACAATGATATACATCAGATAATCCAGATCGTCTTTAAAATCGATGTTATATGCATTTGCCTTTGTAATATTCTGTACAACATCATCATAACGATCTGAAAAGCTCCGCATAATAAAAACCAGATAGAAAACCAGAATTGTCAGCGGTATCAGACAAATCAGCAAAAGTATGTTCAGACGGTTTTTAATGGTAGATCCCCTTTTTTTCATACCTTCTCCTTTTATTTACAGTTTGAATATCCTGCTCTCTATACCCTGGCCCGGAATTCCCTGGGCGTACATTCCTGTGTCTTTTTAAACAGATAGCTGAAATAATGGGCATCTTTATATCCTACTGCAAATGCAATCTCCGCAGTCTTCATGGAAGTGGTGCGCAAAAGCTCCTTTGCCTTTTCCATGCGCACAAAGGTCAGGTATTCAATAAAAGTACGTCCCGTTTCCTGGCTGAAAATTGTGCTGAAATGATTGGGACTCAGATTTACGGAAGCTGCCACTGTATTCAGCGAGATATCCTCGTTATCATAGTTCTGCTCGATATAGTTTCTGGCATCTTTCAGCAGAGAGCTGTATTTTTTCCGGGAAACTCCTTCCCGAAGCTCCACAGCTGTCCCAAGCAGCACACAGAGATAATTTTCTGTACCCTCCAGTGACGCAAAGATACCCGGCGTCTTCTGAAAGTCTCCGCAGCGTTCTGCAAGAATTCCCGGTTCACAGCCCAGTTCTTCCAGTACCCCTGCTGCCGCAAAATATGTATCCATTGTTACATACTGCCGGAACATCAGCGAATGAATATTTTTCTCTCCCAGGCTGGCAAAATACTCCTCCACAAAATGCGTCACTTCTCCTTTCAGCCCGGTCTTTACAAAATTCTCCACTACTCTTCTGTCAAGATGGCCTGCGCTCAAAGTACTCAGTTCCATCACTTCCTGCTCCGGATCCCGCCCCGCAGTATCACAGCTTCTTACAATCCGGCTGCGTTTATTCAGATACCGGAACGCAAATGCCCTGCTGGCTTCCTCGAAGCATCGGCTGAGCTCGCTTAAACGCTCCACTTCTTCACCGACACCGCCAAAGTAATGGATATCGCTGCAGGAAGAAAGTGCGGAAAAAATATTATTCAAAAGCTCCTGCTCCACCTCTGCCGCAGATTTTTCTTCGTTTCCCTTCAGGAGAAAAGCCCAGCCTTCAAGACCCAGCTCTACCATCAGCACTTCAGACATTTTCTCTGTCATTTCCTCAATGGAACGGGTCAGCTCATTCTGTTCCTCAGAATATCCGGTTTCCCCCTCTCTGCCAAAAATCTGAAAGAGAATAATATTATAGCTTTTGGCCGCCAGGTCAAAGCCCTCCTCCTTCCCCTCTTTCAGCAATGCCGACACCGGACTCTGACCGGATACAAGTTTTCGGAAAAACTTCTGCCGTGCCAGCTGTCTGTTCTCCATCCGCTCCTGTTCAAAGGTTTCCAGAAATTTTTTCTGCTGCTGTTCCTCTTCGATTTTCTTTCCTACCTTCTTCACAGTCTCCAGGAGTCCGGCTCCTGCAATCGGCTTAACCAGATAATCCGTAATTCCGATACCGATAGCCTCCTTGGCATATTCAAATTCATCATATCCACTCAAAATCAGTATTTTAATATCCGGCAGTTCCTGCTTTACCAGGCGGGAAAGTTCAAGGCCGTCCATAAACGGCATCTTGATATCCGTGATCAGAATATCCGGTTTTGTCTTCTGAATCAGCGGATAAGCCAGTTCCCCGTCACTGGCCTCTCCCACAAAGGAAAATCCTTCCTGTTCCCAGTTGATATTGTTTTTGATGCCTTCCCGCATCACGACCTCATCTTCTACCAGAAAAACTTTCAGCATAATCTGACCCCTCGTGTTTCCGGACACAGACGTCTGTTTCCGCATATGCCCTGACTCGTCTTCACGGAAAAAGGATGCCGCAGATGGCAGCATCCCTTTTCCGCAAGGTTACCATAAAACAAATGTATGAATCTTTTCCATGCTGCCAAAATCCTTTCAGGCAGCAACGGAATTGTTAATCCAGATTTTCCACCGCGGCGTGTTCAATTGCCAGTCCTTTTGTATAACGCGTAAGAAAAGCGTCAAATCCTCTGACATCTTCCGGATCCGGTTTGAGAGTCTCTCCTTTCTCATCCGCAAATACATGAACTGACAGATATTCTCCCAGACTCTCTCCCTGCCCTTTGTGCTTCATGTAAGATGCAAGAAGGGCAATTCCCCAGGCTCCTCCTTCTCCTGCTGTCTCCATTACTGTAACCGGCACATCCATGGCTGCTGCCATAATTCTCTGTCCTACGCCCCTGGTCTTAAAGAGACCGCCATGACCCAGAACTTCGTCTGCCTCTACGCCCTCATCACGGAACAGAATATCCAGTCCCGTTTTCAAAGCCCCAAGAGAGGTAAACAG
This sequence comes from uncultured Merdimonas sp., assembly GCA_944378225.1. Classification (GTDB taxonomy): domain Bacteria; phylum Bacillota; class Clostridia; order Lachnospirales; family Lachnospiraceae; genus Laedolimicola. The sequence continues at coordinate 19,967 of CALWGE010000007.1, read as the reverse complement.
ATGAACCCGCATAAAGTTTGCCAGATTAAATCTGGCGTCCGGCGTCCGGACAAACAAAGGCCGTCCTTCCTCAAATCCTGTAATATGTTCTCCGGAGAAATAATTATAAGCCAGAAGTCCGCCGCAGTCCGGATCTCCTTCCAGTGCTTTGTTATACAGAGTGCCGAACAGTCTGTTCATGTCAGTCTGAATACCAAAGCATTCTGCGAACTCTCTGAACAATCCCACCCAGGCGTTCAGATCTGAAGTACAGTTATTGCAATGTACCATGGCAACCGGACTGCCATCCGGTGTAGTTACCAGATCCAGTTCCGGATGTACTTTCTTAAGAGCATGTTCCAGAACAATCATTGCAAATACCGAAGTACCTGCCGATACGTTTCCGGTACGCGGACGCACACTGTTTGTAGCTGTCATTCCCGTTCCCGCATCTCCTTCCGGCGGGCAACAGGGAATGCCTGCTTCCAGTTCTCCTGAAGGATCAAGCAGTCTTGCTCCCTCGTCCGTCAGCCTGCCTGCATCCTCGCCGGCACATAATACTCTGGGAAGAATTTCACTGATTTTCCAGGGATATCCTTTCGAAACAATCAGTTCCTGGAACTGTTCCAGCATTTTTGCGTCAAACTGCTTCACATTGGAATCAATCGGGAACATACCGGAAGCTTCTCCGACTCCCATAACCTTTTCTCCTGTCAGCTTCCAGTGAATATAACCGGAAAGCGTCGTCATATAATCAATTTCCGGCACATGCGCTTCTTTGTTCAGAATAGCCTGATACAGATGGGCAATACTCCAGCGCTGCGGAATATTAAACCGGAACAGTTCTGTCAGTTCCTGCGCTGCTTCTCCTGTAATTGTGTTTCTCCAGGTCCGGAAAGGCACCAGCTGTTTTCCTTCCTTGTCAAATACCAGATAACCATGCATCATGGCACTGATTCCCACAGCTCCCAGCCGTTTCAGTGTCACATCGTATTTCTGTTTTACATCGCCCTTCAGCGCTGCGTAGCTTTCCTGCAGCCCCTTCCATACTTCATCAAGCGCATAAGTCCAGATTCCATTCTCCAGCTGATTTTCCCAGTCATAACTTCCGGAAGCTACAGGTCTGTTATCTTCATCGATCAGAACCGCCTTGATTCTTGTGGATCCAAGTTCAATTCCAAGGACAGCCTCTCCGTTCATAATTGCTTCTTTTACCGTACTCATCGTGTAAAACCCTCCTTATTTCTCTCAGCGAAATGCCGCTGCATTCCAGCGCAGTTCATTTTTCAGTCCCCGAATCGTCGTATCCTTATCAATATACACCACTTCTATTCCCATAGCTGAGCCCCAGTCTCCCAACTGTTCCGCTGTCAGGTCATAGGTGAAAGCTGTATGATGCGCACCGCCTGCCAGAATCCAGCTTTCTGCTCCCGTTGCCAGATCTGGCTGCGGAGTCCAGAAAGCAGTCGCTACCGGAAGTTTCGGCATAGGTCTTTCTACTTTTTTGCAGTCCACGCTGTTGATAATCAGGCGGAACCGTGTTCCCAGATCAACCAGAGAAGCCGCAATTGCAGGACCTGTCTTGGAGGTAAACACCAGACGTGCAGGATCTTCTCTGTCTCCCATACTCAGCGGCTGTACCTTGATTCCGATGGGACCTTCCGCAATAGTGGGACATACTTCCAGCATATGGGCCTGCAGAATGCCTTCCTTACCCGGAACCAGATTATAGGTATAATCCTCCATAAAAGATGTACCCTTTGCATCTTTCATACCCTGGGTCATCACTTTCATAAGGCGTACCATAGCTGCAGTCTTCCAGTCTCCTTCGCCGCCGAATCCGTAGCCTTTTTCCATCAGTCGCTGAATGGCCAGTCCGGGAAGCTGCCTGAGAGCACCCAAATCACCAAAATGCGTCACAACTGCCTGATAATTCTTTTCTTTCAGGAAACGTTCAAATCCGATTTCAATTCCGGCCTGCACCGCCACATGTTCCCGGAACTCTTTTTCATCCCGTCCCTCCGTCAGAATCTCATATTTACTGTAATATTCCTCTACCAGGGTATTAATGTCTGCAGGAGACACCGCCTGTACATACTCTGCAATCTCGTTAACAGGGTACGCGTCAATTTCCCATCCAAACTTAATCTGAGCCTCTACCTTATCGCCTTCCGTCACAGCCACATTGCGCATATTGTCAGCTACGCGAACCACGCGGATATGACTGCTTTCCATAATTCCCACTGCTGTACGCATCCAGGAAGCGATACGGCCAATCACCTTATCGTCCGCCCAATGTCCCACAATCACCTTACGTTCAATTCCCATACGTGTCACAATATGGCCATATTCCCTGTCTCCATGAGCTGACTGATTCTCATTCATAAAATCCATATCAATGGTATCATAGGGAATCTCCACATTAAACTGGGTGTGGAGATGCAGCAAGGGTTTGCGATATTCCTGAAGGCCCAGAATCCAGGATTTTGCCGGAGAAAACGTATGCATCCAGGTAATCACGCCGGCACACATTTCATCTGCATTGGCTTCGTTAAAAGTTTTTCGAATCAGCTCATTGGTAATGAGCGTCGGTTTCCAGACTACTTCATACGGGAGAATTCCCGACTGATTCAGATATTCCACAATTTTTTTTGAATGTTCCGCCACATGTTCCAGACATTCATCTCCATACAGATCCTGAGATCCGGTTGCAAACCAGAACTGATAGTTTTTCACTTTTTTACCTCCATATTTTCATTACTTTTTATTCACAAAGTTCCATCAGCGTAAAACATCCCATGTCACTCGCCGGGAACCACACGCCTGACAGACTCTCTTTTTGCCAGCCAGGCGTCAAATTCAAAACCTTTCTTGTCTTCCGGATATACCTCCTTCCCAATCATGGCAAGCATTATCTCTGCTGCCTTTTCTCCCAGTCTTTCCTTGGGATGATGAACAGAAGTCAGTTCCACGTCTCCATAAGATGCCAGATCCGTATCATCCACACTCACTATGGAAATATCCCCGGGTATCCCTATTCCGTTTTTTTTCAGGAGCTCTGCCAGTTCCAGAGCCGCTGCATCATTATAGCAGAACACTGCGCTCAAGCCGGAAAAACGATTTAAAATTTTCTTTTCCATCCAGTCAAAATGTCCCAGATCTCCTGTATCGTACCAGACAAATCGATGGTCATCCGGATACACGCCAACTGAGCGAAGTTCTGACAAAAACCCCTCATATCGAAGCAGGCCCTGGCCGTCATCAGACTTCAAAAATCCTCCTATATCTCTGTGTCCCATTTCCAGCAGATATCTGGCTGCACATCTTCCCGCTTCTCTGTCATTCAAAGCTACAACCGGACAGTCAAGCTCAGGATATCCGCTGTTAAGAAACAGAATCTGCACACCCTTTTCCAGAAGCTTTCTGTACAGGGGAAGATTCGGATTAGGCAGAGCACTTTTGGTTGCTTCAATAATCAGGCCCCGCAGTTCCTGTTCCAACAGACTTTCCAGGATCTCACACTCTCTCTGTACACGATTGTTTGTAAAAGATATCTGTACCTGAAAGTCCTTTCCGGACAGCACCTGCTCGATGCCTTTGATAATTTTAGGAAATATGTAATTGTCCACATAAGTAGTGACTACTGCAATACGACGGCTCTTTCCTTCTTCCTCTTTCTCCCGATCCCGTACAAAGTTTCCGCTTCCCTGACGGCCGTATACCATTCCCTGTTCTTCCAGCAACGCAAGCGCCCGGCGTACAGTCTGTCTGCTTACAGCAAATTTTTCACGCAATTCCTGTTCGGAAGGAAGTTTCTGACCAGGACCATAGGTTCCATCTGCAATTCTGCATTCCAGCCATTCTGCTATTTTCTGATACTTTGGCATTTCATTCCTCCGACCATTCTGCAATTTTTCCGTTTTTCATTTACATATCAACTTGTATTTATTTAAAACCAGGACTTGTATTTTGTTATATTACTATTTGTTATATTACTATTTGTTATATTACTATTTGTTATATTACTATTTGCTATATTTTCTCATCAATTCTAATCAGAATTTATATCTCTTTAACCAATTTTTTATTCTCTGTAATTTACTTATACATCACTTTGCATAAGCTGTCAACATTTTCCCGTGAATACATTTTATTTTTTCTGAAACAAAACAGTCCAACTTGTATCATTTTTATAGATACAAGTTGGACTGTACATCCTGCGGTCAATTATCAATTCTTTTACTGACGAATTGTAACATCCATCTGATTGAAAGGAATTTCAATTCCGTTGGCGTCAAACAGAAGCTTTACCTGTTCTGTCATCTGCCATTTTGTGGCCCAGTAATCGCCGGGGCGCACCCAGAAACGCATTTTCAGCATTACTGCGCTGTCCGCAAGACTGTCCACTACAGCAATGTGCTCTTCATCCTTCAGGATGTTCTCATTGTCATTCATCAGCTTTTCACAAAGATCCCGCGCCAGTTTTAAATCCGAAGAGTAGCCGATTCCCACATCGATATCCAGGCGACGTTTATCCTGGGCTGTCACATTAATCAGACTGTTATTTGACAGAACCCCATTGGGAATCACAACTGTCCGGTTATCCACTGTGAGCAGAATCGTATAAAACATCTGAATCTCCGTGACAGTACCTTCCAGGTTATCATTTACATAAATAATATAATCACCGACCCGGAAAGGCTTAATCAGAAGAATCAGCACGCCTCCCGCAAAATTGGAAAGGCTCCCCTGAAAGGCCAGACCTACTGTCAGTCCTGCGGATCCTACAAGCGCAAGGACAGATGTGGTATCCACGCCAAAGCTGGAGGCCAGCAGCATGATAAGGACAAAATACAGCAGCACCTTCAGCATGGAATCCAGGAACTGTATCACGCCAATGTCCGCTTTTGCCCTCTCCATGGAACGGCGTATAAATTTACGGAATGCTTTAATGATTCTGCCTCCGATCAGAAATACAACTACAGCCAGTACAAGCCGTATTCCGAAATTAATGAGCGAAGGAAGAATTTTATCCAGGTATTCCTGAGTTTTACTGATATGCTCTGTTACCTCGGAAATCTCCGTCTGCAGTTCATTTGTAATTTCTGATGTCGTAGTCAGCAGATGATTCATACCTTCTTACCGCGTCCTTTCTTACCTTTAACAACAGGAACTTCTTCCGGAACAGATTTTTTGCCTGCTGAAGCTTTCTTGGCAGGCGCCTTCTCTTTTGTACAGGAGAATATTGTTACGCCCATGGGCGGAACGGTAATCTCGATGGAGTTTTCCAGACCGTCACATTCTGATTTTTTCGAACGTTTCGCACGCCTGTTCAGTACGTCACTGCCTCCGAAAATCTCGCTGTCACTGTTGAAAATCTCCTTATAGCGCCCTTCAAAGGGAACTCCGATTTTATGCTTCTCATAAACGAGCGGCGAGAAGTTGCAGACAACCAGCAGGGTTTCTTCCGGCTTTTTTGAACGGCGGACAAACACCAGCATATTCTCATTGGCAGATATATTATTAATCCAGGTAAAGCCCTCCGGATCGTGATCCAGCTGATAGAGCGCAGGATGCTCCAGGCAGAAATGGTTCAGAGCCTTTACATAGTCCCGCATATTCCCGTGATCCTGATACTGCAGCAGATCCCATTCCAGACTCTTTTTCTCATTCCATTCATCAAAGGTGGCAAATTCCTGCCCCATAAACAGAAGCTTCTTTCCGGGATGTGTCATCATCAGGCCATAGGCTGCCCTGAGATTGTTCAGTTTGGAATCCCGATCGCCCGGCATTTTCCCTACCAGAGTGGCTTTTCCGTGAACCACCTCGTCATGGGAAAGGCTGAGAATAAAGTTCTCACTGTACGCATAAATCATACTGAAGGTCAGTTCTCCGTGATGCCAGGAACGGAATACCGGATCATACTGCATATATCCGAGAAAATCGTTCATCCAGCCCATATTCCACTTGAAATCAAAACCAAGTCCGTCGTCCTCTACAGATCCCGTCACTTTCGGCCAGGCTGTGGATTCCTCCGCGATGAGCAGGGCACCGTCTTTCCGTTTCTTATAGATGGAATTCAGATGTTTCAAAAACTCTATGGCTTCCAGATTTTCCTTGCCTCCGTAAATGTTCGCCACCCATTCCCCGTCATTTTTTCCGTAATCCAGATACAGCATGGAGGCTACCGCGTCCATACGGATACCGTCCGCATGGTATACATCCGTCCAGTACAGAGCATTGGCAATCAGGAAATTCGTCACCTGCGGCCGGCCGTAATTATAAATCAGAGTGCCCCAATGGGGATGACTGCCCTGACGGGGGTCCAGATGCTCATACAGGCAGGTTCCGTCAAAGGCTGCCAGTCCGCAAGCGTCCCGTGGAAATTGGGCCGGAACCCAGTCCAGAATCACACCGATTCCCTGGCTGTGCATATAATCCATAAAATACATGAAATCTTTCGGAGAGCCATAGCGGGAAGTGGGGGCATAATAACCAGTCACCTGATAACCCCAGGACTCGTCCAGCGGATGCTCCATAATCGGCATCAGTTCCACATGCGTGTAACCCATATCCTTCACATATTCCGCCAGCATAGGCGCTATTTCCCGGTAATTGTAAAACTCCCGTGATTCTCCGGCAGAAGCAGTTTCCATGGCTTTTGCAGCTGTTTCTTCCTCCCGTGCCGCCTCAGTTACGGACTCGTCTGCGCTCTCCTGCTCCGGTTTTCTCCACGATCCAAGATGAACCTCATAAATCAGAAGCGGCTCTGTCTTATAATCTGTCTTTTTCCGCTTTTCCATCCAGCTGCTGTCTGTCCATGTAAAACCGGACAAATCTGTAATCACAGAAGCCGTATTGGGGCGCAGTTCCGCAGCATTTGCATAAGGATCGGCTTTCAGCATCGGAAGACCGCTTTTGGTCTTTATTTCATATTTATAGCAGGATCCCGGTCCCACGCCGGGAACAAAAAGTTCAAAAATCCCTGCCTCTTCTATACGGCGCATGGGATGCCGGCGGCCATCCCAGAGATTAAAGTCTCCCACCACGCTGACCCGGCAGGCGTTCGGCGCCCACACCGCAAAATATGTACCCTCAACGCCCTTGATGGTCATAGGATGGGCTCCCATCTTCTCATACAGGGTATAGTGGATTCCCGCCTGGAATTTGTCCAGATCCTTTTCAGAAAACATCTTCGGCTGAAAACGATAGGCGTCCTCCAGTTCCTGAACCGCTCCATTGTCATATTCCACCCGGAAAAAATACTCCGGAACCGTCTTTCCCGGCAGAAGCGCCGCAAAGAAGCCGCCCTCGTCGGCCAGCTCCATGGCATATTCTTTTCCTGTCCCTCTGATCACTGCAGTCACTTTCACAGCTGTAGGAAGAAATGCCTGTACAAGAATTCCTTCCTCTGTCTTATGCGGTCCAAGGATCTCCTGGGGTTCATCCTCCTCCGAATACACCAGCGCCTCTATCCGCGGCCAGTTCATAAGCTCATACAACCTGTTTTCCATACCCTTCTCCTCCTTTTCGGTTCCGGACCTCTCCTGTATCCGGCTCCGCTTTCAGGATCCGCCTCTTTTTTATTCAGATCCTTCAGATAAGTCCGTACCGTTCCAGTGCCCGGAACACACCGTCCTCCCAGATCCCCTCTGTCCTGTATTTCGCTGACTGGAGGATACTTTTTTCAGCATTTCCCATGGCCGTACCGTACTGTACATATTGTAACATTTCCAGGTCGTTTGGTCCATCCCCAAATGCATAGGTGTTAACCAGGGGAATATCGAGTTCTTCCAGAAGAATCCGGATTCCGTCCGCCTTGGAAACGCCTTTGGGCATCAGTTCCACATAGGGATAATTCTCATATCTGGCCAGTTCAAAGGCGCGGGAAAGCTCCGGAACCAGCCTTTCAAAAGCCTGCATATCCGATATCCCCGCTGTCAGCTTGCTTGCTTCATCTGTGAGAAGATCCATTTCTTTCAGCCGCTCCGGATATTCCTTCTGCAGGCGGTCCACTATGGGAAAATATGCAAAAACCTGCTCGTCCATTCTGCAGCTGAGATAGTCCGGACCTTCCAGAACCATGCAGCAGCCCGCCTTTTCCATCCGCGGCACCTGCTGCATAAGGAGAGCGTTGGGAAGAAGGATGTTCCGCAGAACCCGCCCCTGGTATTCAATATAGGTTCCCGCCCCGCAGATTAAAGCCGGGAAATCCAGCTCCAGCATTTCCGAGAACAGGGAGGACTTTGGTCTTCCTGTGCACATAACCGGAATATGACCATTCTCTTTCAGTCTGCGCAGAGCCACTTTTGTGCTCTCCGGCGTTCCCTTCCCCCCTTCATAAATTGTTCCATCCACATCAAAAAATACTATCTTTTGTCCGGTATTCATAATTTCAGAAACTCCTCTTCAGAAATCACCGGGATTCCCAGCTCCCCGGCCTTTTTATTTTTGGAGGAAGAAGACGTGGTATCATTATTGATCAGATAATCCGTCTTTCCCGTCACACTGCCCGTGACCTTTCCTCCCCGTTTTTCAATCAGTTCTTTCAGTTCTGCCCTGTTGGAAAAATGGTTCAGGCTTCCCGTAATCACAAAAACCCTGCCCTTCAGATCCTGTACCTCCGCCGTCTCTTCCTTCTCCAGCACGAGCTCAGACAGAAGGCGCAGAAAGCTCTCCTTCTTCTCCGCATCTGCAAAGTATCCTGTAAAGCTGGAGGCAATCACCGGTCCCACGCCGTCAATGTCTGCCAGCTCCTCTTCATCGGCCTCCAGAAGTTTATCCGCCTCGTCATCAAAACGGCGGCAAATCAGTTTCGCTCCGGAAAGACCGATATTGGGAATTCCCAGACTGTAAACGACACGGGCAAGGGTAGTCTTTCTGGATTTCTCCACACTGGACATCAGATTTTCATAAGATTTTTCTCCAAAGCCCTCCATTTCCACAATCCTGTCCCGGAAACGGGAAAGCCGGAAAACATCGGAAAATTCATGAAGAAAGCCTCTGGCAATAAATTTCTCCAGAGTCGCTTCTGAAAGTCCTTCAATATTCAGGGCGTCCCGGCTTACAAAAAGAGTAAAGGCTTTGATTTTCTTCGCCTGACAATCCGGATTCGTGCAGTAAAGAGACTCCACCTCATTCACATTCCGGATTTCCGTAGCCCCGCCGCAGACCGGACAGACTTCCGGAATATCCTTTACTCCGCTGCGCGTTTTGTTTTCCGCAATCTGAGGGATGATCATGTTTGCCTTGTAGACTTCGATGGTATCTCCGATACCAAGCTCCAGCCCGCGCATAATGCTGATATTGTGTACAGAAGCCCTGCTTACCGTAGTCCCTTCCAGTTCCACCGGGTCAAAAACAGCCACCGGATTAATAAGTCCCGTCCGGGAAGGGCTCCACTCGATTTCCCGCAGGATCGTCTCACGGATTTCATCCTGCCACTTGAATGCCATGGAATCCCGCGGAAACTTGGCTGTCTGACCCAGAGAACGCCCGTATGCGATATCGTCATACAGAGCCACCAGCCCGTCGGAGGGATACTCGTTCCTTTCGATATGGCCGGAGAACCAGCGAACCGCCTCCTCCAGATTCTCCTCAGTTACCACCTGATACTCCACAATTTCGAATCCCTGATCCTTCAGCCACAGAAACTCCTGTTCATGAGAATTTCCAAAATCCACGCCTTCTGCCCTGACCAGGGAAAAAGCGAAGAAGTGTACATTTCTTGCCGCAGTAACCTCATTATTCAGCTGACGGACCGAGCCGCTGCAGAGATTCCGCGGATTCTTGTACCGGGCGTCAGCCTCGGGAATCTCCTCGTTAATGCGTTCAAACTCCTGATATCCGATGACTGCCTCTCCGCGCAGCACCAGCTCGCCCTGAAAGGGAATGCGCAGCGGAATATTACGGAATACCCGGGCATTGTTGGTGATAACCTCGCCCACCTCTCCGTTTCCTCTTGTGACAGCCTTAAAAAGCTCCCCGTTCTGATAGGTAAGTACAATGGTCAGGCCATCCATTTTCCAGGAAAGAAGAGTCCGATGGCTGCCTACCCATTCCTTCAGCGCCTGTACATCCTTTGTTTTGTCCAGCGACAGCATGGGGCGCTCGTGACGTTCCTTTGGAAGTTCGCTTAAGACCTCATATCCCACGCGAACCGTAGGACTGGCCGCCAGGGTTGTCCCCGTTTCCTTCTCCAGCCGCACCAGTTCATCGTAAAGGGCGTCATATTCATAATTGCTCATTATCTCGTCGGCTTCCTGATAATAGGCCCGGCCGGCCCGGTTCAGAAGCTCCACGAGTTCTTTCATTCTTTTCTTTTTTTCTTCCATTTTCATTCCAGCCACTATTTCTGATTCTCTCATTTGCTCCGGCATTTTCCGGTGTTCTGTCTATCCCCGTGAATCCCGGATCAGCTCCAGAAGCTCTTCCATCTCCCGATCCGTTACCTTCCGCCAGGTACCCGGTTTCATGCCCTTCAGTTCAATATTCAGTACCCGCACCCGCTTCAGATGCTCTACCTGATATCCGAGAGTCTCACACATTCTGCGAATCTGCCGGTTCAGGCCCTGAGTCAGAATAATCCGGAAGCTGTTCTTCCCCAGTTTTTCCGCCTCACAGGGACGCGTCACCGTATCCATCAGGACCTCTCCCTTTTCTACTTTGCGGATCCGCACGCCTTTTCGCAGCTGTGCCAGAAAAGCATCCGTCACCGGTTTATTCACTGTCACCAGGTACTCTTTTTCATGATGATTGGAAGAGCGCATAATTCTGTTCACCAGACTTCCGTCATTGGTCATCAGAATCAGACCTTCCGAATCCTTATCCAGCCTTCCGATGGGGTAAATCCGGACAGGATAACCCACATAGTCCACGATGTTCCTCTTTTCCTTTGGATCCGTGGTGCAGATGACGCCAGGGGGCTTGTATACCGCCAGCAGCACTCTTTCTTCCCGGTGTCCGCCTATGATCTGTTTGCCCACCTGGATCTCCTGATCCGGCCGGATCTTCATTCCCATGACGGCAGGTTTTCCGTCCACCAGAACCTTGCCCTGCTCTATCAGTCTGTCCGCTTCCCGGCGCGAACATACGCCGGACTCGCTTAAGTATTTATTCAGACGAATTTCTTCCATTCTTCTGTCCTTTCCATCATTTGTTCTGCGTTTTCTTCCGCAGGACTTATTATAGTGGATCCGGCAGAAAGGCGCAAGAAAAAAGCAGTCATAAAGACTGCTTTTTCTTTTTGCGTGCCGCTGACAGCGGCCCGCTGTATTTATGCTTTTTATCTCTGCAAAAAATTTGTGTATTCGGATCCAGCCTTCAATTAGCAGATTCCCTGTGCCAGCATAGCGTTTACTACTTTCTCAAAGCCTGCGATGTTGGCTCCTACCACGTAGTTCTTTGCGTAGCCGTAACGCTCTGCAGCGTCAGCCATGTTGTGGCAGATGTTTACCATGATGCCCTGAAGCTTTGCGTCTACCTCTTCGAAGGTCCAGCTCAGGCGTTCGCTGTTCTGGGACATCTCCAGAGCAGAGGTTGCCACACCGCCTGCGTTTGCAGCCTTCCCGGGAGCAAACAGGATTCCGTGCTGCTGCAGATATTCGGTAGCCTCCAGAGTGGTCGGCATGTTCGCGCCTTCCGCCACTGCGATGCATCCGTTCTCAACCAGCTGCTTTGCGTCCTCCAGAAGGAGCTCGTTCTGGGTTGCGCAGGGAAGACCCAGGTCTACCTTTACGCTCCATACGCCGCGTCCCTCATGATATTCAGAGTTCGGACGATAGTTCTTGTACTCAGTCAGACGTGCTCTCTTCACCTCTTTGATTTCCTTCAGAGCTGCCACGTCGATTCCTTCCGGATCGTATACCCAACCGTTGGAATCGCTGCAGGTAAGAACCTTCACGCCCAGCTGCTGTGCCTTTTCAATCGCGTAAATTGCCACGTTTCCAGAACCGGATACAGCGGCCGTCTTGCCTGCGATGTCGATGCCGTTCATCTTCAGCATCTCCTTGGTCAGGTACAGAAGACCATAACCGGTAGCCTCGGTTCTTGCCAGAGATCCGCCGTAGGAAAGTCCCTTTCCTGTCAGAACGCCCTCATAACGTCCGGTCAGTCTCTTATACTGTCCATACAGATAACCAATCTCTCTTGCACCTGTTCCGATATCTCCTGCCGGAACATCTGTATTTTCTCCGATATGTCTGTAAAGCTCTGTCATAAAGCTCTGACAGAATGCCATAATCTCTCTGTCAGACTTGCCCTTCGGGTCAAAGTCAGAACCACCCTTGCCGCCGCCGATGGGAAGGCCGGTCAGAGAATTCTTGAAAATCTGCTCGAATCCCAGAAACTTGATAATACCCAGATTTACGGACGGATGAAGGCGAAGTCCCCCTTTGTAGGGTCCGATTGCGCTGTTGAACTGTACGCGGTATCCGGTGTTTACATGAGCCTGACCCTTATCATCTACCCACGGAACACGGAACTTGAGCTGACGTTCCGGCTCTACCAGACGTTCCAGAAGAGCTTCTCTGCGGAACTTCTCCTCATTTGCGTCTACTACCGGACGCAGGGATTCCAGTACCTCTTTCACAGCCTGATGAAACTCCGGCTCACTGGGATTCTTTGCTACTACTGCCTCGATAATCTCATCAACGTAAGACATGTTTTGTTTCCTCCTCTGCCCTTTTCTCTGTTTACTTTCTCTTTTATCTTTCACCATCGATGCTCCATTCTCAGTTTTCGCATCTCCGGGAAAACAAAAAAAGCGTACCAAAAACAGGAGAACGCATTTTAAAACTTCCCGCGCTCCTTTTCTGACGCCTTTGTCATGGGCTATTATGACACGGCCTGCGCCAATTTGCAAGTGTTTTTTTGAAAAAAAATGAAATTTTTTTCTTTCAGAGCCCCTGGCAGACTAATATTTTTGTTTTCAATCACCCAGATAGTTCTTGAGACGTTCAATATTTTTTTCTTCAAAATCCATAATTTCCTCAGCCAGCTCGCAGTACTCTTTTCTCGCCCCTTTATTTGTCTTCACTGCTTTCATCAAATCTGTAATCCCCTTTGCATTCCCCTGAATCATCAGATCAGCCACATGCTCCGTACTTGTATTAAGAAGCGTGCTGGCCTGCATAGAAGTCCATCGCACAGCCTTTCCTATCGGCGAAGCCTGTTCAGGGCGTCTGCAGCCTTCCCGGATTTTATCTGTCACTTTATCCTCCAAAGTCAGAAAACGTACTGCCTGGCGATTCAAATCCAGCGCAAGATCTTCGTCATAAACTTTACTGATTACTGCATTAATGGCTTCAAGGCCGGCCTTTGTATTTCTATAGGCCTCATTCAAAACTGCTAAATCTGCGGTCGTAAGCATATTAATTCCTCCTGATGCTGTTTCCGGCTATTCAAACCTGGTTATAGCATGTGGAATTTTCAGCTTTTTATGCAGATGACCTGAACTCTTTTCTGCTGTTTATACACAGAAAGCGCCAGCATGCAAAGAAAACCTCTTTCTTTCCACGCCGACGCCTGAATAATTCTGATAAAATTTCTGTTTTCCGTTTTTATTCGAGATACTGAGTCATGCAGTAGCACTCTGTGCCATTGTAATTAATTTTACTCCAGCCATCCTCATAGCTTTCAATCTGTGTCACATGCTCTCCCTGGAAAGCAGTTCCCAGATATTCTGCTTCTGTGCTGGGCTCAGAACGAAGACGAACGCTCTCTGTAAAGCGGGTTTCTCTGTTCTGCGCCGTTGCGGTATTTTCTTCTGCAGGCTGCTCTTCTGCCGGTTCCTCCGCAGGCTGCTCTTCTGTCGTCTCCTCTGCAGGCTGCTCTTCTGTCGTCTCCTCTGCAGGCTGCTCTTCTGTCGTCTCCTCTGCAGGCTGTTCCTCTGTTACCTCTTCCTCAGCTCCCCCTTCTGCAATCCGCAGATAACGAGCCTCCTGCTCAGCCAGATTTCCATCCGCTGACTTTGCCTCTTCATATTTCACCCGCACTTCTTCTCTGAGAGCCAGCACATCATCTTCCTGAGCCATAGCTTCCACATATGCATTCAGTTCATCTCCGGCCTCTCCATTAAAGATCACAAGCTTCCCCTCGTCATTCGGATAAACATAGAGAGCAGACAGTCCCGGAGCTGCCGTGTCAATCTGGGCAAATTTCAGCTCATAATACACGAATACCAGATAAGCCCCATCTTCCAGACCTTTTTTCGTATAACAGGAAATATTCTGATATCCTTCCACCAGATCCTTGGAACGCAGAATCCGGTTCTGCTCCTCTTCTGTAATGGAATCTTCAACGGATGCCAGTCCTTCCATATCTCCGGCTGCCATATAATTATAATAATTCTGTATCAGTTCATTTACTTCAGGATAAGCATCCTGCTCCAGAGGATTCGCCCCTGCAGTGGCCGCCGCCTCAGCAGCTCCTCCCGCAGCAACCAAAGCTCCCTGCTGCTCTTCCGTTCCCTGAGCGGTATCCGCAGCCGCCGGAGAATTTTTTCCCTCTGTCTTTTCTCCGCCCGCAAGACTGATTCCCGCAAATACCACCAGACAGAAAGCCACACATCCTACTGCCGTCTGGCGCTTGTATTTCACTATCCAGTCACCAAGCTTATCTTTATCAAAAACATTTTTCAGATTTTCCATGGAAAATTTCATATCTGCCTCCTGACGTAATTCTATTTACAAAAACACAATAATCATATTCATTTAACAAATGTAACAATTTCGTAACAAACCGATTGTAGCAGACTTACGCAGAAAAGGCAACCTTAATTTATGACAAATTTGTGAACATTTTAAGCAAAAGGCGTTTTTACCACTTTTATTCGTTTTCTATCAGGGTAAGATTCCCGGAAACGGGAGAATACAGATAAATATTATCAGAGAGTATTTCCGTATCACGAACTTGTGTCTGATTGATATCGCGAACCATCGCTATAAGTTCCTTCTGGTTTTCGACTGCCGAGGCCGGTACCAGAATCACTTCATGCACGCTGCTCGGAAGAACATAAAAAGCTTCCCCAAACCTGTCTGCACAGGTTTTCAGCATGTCTCTGTACAGAATACAGGCAGCCCCCAGTGATTTCTGCACATTTGTAAGCACATACATAGGTACTCCCGTATCCTCCGGTTCCTCCATACCGCCCGACAGTTCCCGTATCACTTCCGCCATTCCCGACAGCCTGGCCGGAAGCAGCCTTTCCGTATTCTCTTTCGCATCCCGGTACAGATCTGCGCATCTGATATTCCAGAGATTCAAATGGCTGTTATGAATCAGAACTGTCGCATTCCCCACCGGTGTATCTGTCAGAAGACAATAAAATACAATTGCCAGATCCAGATAGGGAAGATGAGGGATCTTTTTCAGAAGTTCCCTGTTTTTCTCTGCGTTAATCACCTTGTATACCAGAGTAGCTCTTACCTTTTCATAGTCCGTGAAAAAATCTGTATCGAACTTTGCTTCGAAATCCGTCTCCTGACAGCATTCCAGAATCTGATCGCAGATCCCTTTCAGGGAACGTCCACCCAGATATTCACGATAACAGGCGTCCATATAAATAGCAGGCGCCACCTTCTGACCCTGCCGGCGGATAGACAAGCCATCCAGGATTACACCATTATTTTTTTCCAGAGGAAGCATCTCCAGTTTTGTACCGCAGGGCAGAGACTCCCTCAAAAAGCCCGTAACTGTGCCAACAAATTCCTGATAATTCATTTCATCATCCTTTCTTTACACCTATTCTGTTTTCTGTTCTTTTGTCTGTTCTTCATTGGGGATTCCTGCGGCGAGATGCCGCTTGATTTAGAAGATATTTTCATTATAGACGTGCATTTTTACTTTTTCAAGTATTTTTTTATAAATTTTTCCATATCTTTTGTATGGATAGAACTGCGCGGGAAAATTTTGCTTGCACTATTTTATTTTTTGTTGTAGAATAGTTCAGGTAGTTGATATGCATCTGTAGCTCAGTGGATAGAGCACTGGCCTCCGACGCCAGGTGCCGCTAGTTCGAATCTAGTCAGATGCAGAATAAAAGCTCCGGATTCCGTTTGTGCGGATCCGGAGCTCTTTTATTTTTGATACCGGACACAAAGCTCCGGTTAAAAACGCCGGCAAGAGCAAACAAGCCGCCTGCACGGATTCATCATTCAATCCATGCAGACGGCTCTTTTTAACACTTCAATACTTTGTCACTGCTTATACTCTGGACAGGTACTCTCCTGTACGGGTATCAATCTTGATCTTATCTCCCTGATCTACAAACAGCGGAACATAAACGACTGCTCCGGTCTCTACAGTAGCCGGCTTGGTAGCTCCTGTAGCGGTATCGCCCTTGAATCCCGGCTCTGTATCCGTAATCTCCAGCTCTACAAAGAGAGGCGGCTCTACTGCGAATACGTTTCCGTTATAAGAACATACCTTAACCATCTCGTTCTCTTTTACAAATTTCAGAGAATCTCCGATATCATCTGCATTCAGGGCAATCTGATCATAATTCTCAGTATTCATAAAGTTATACAGATCTCCATCAGAATAGAGGTACTGCATCTCTACACGATCAATTCTTGCCTGCGGGAATTTCTCGGTGGGACGGAATGTCTTCTCAACCACACCTCCATTGATGATATTCTTAAGCTTTGTTCTTACGAAGGCAGCGCCCTTACCCGGCTTTACATGCTGAAACTCCAGAATCTGATATACGTTTCCCTCGATCTCAAGCGTTACACCGTTTCTAAAATCTCCTGCTGAAATCATTCTTAACTCTTCCTCCTACTGTCCTTGGCGCAGCTCTTCTTCTTTTCTGCGCATCCTATTTTAACCTGCAACTGCTGCAATCAACAGTTACCTGAATTTATTCTATAATAAAACTCCCGGATTTTCAAGCCCTTTTATAGCTCAATCAACTCTTTGGGTGAAGATGTCAGGTTGCGGATTCCCGTCTCTGTAAGAACTACCATGTCCTCAATACGCACTCCGCCAAATCCCGGAATATAGATTCCCGGTTCCACCGTTTCGATCATGCCTGCGCAAAGCACCGTATCGTCCTGCATGGAAAGCGCGGGTTTTTCATGAATCTCAAACCCTACTGAATGGCCCAGTCCATGTCCGAAGTATTTTCCGTATCCTGCTTTTTCAATCACATCCCTGGCCAGACGGTCTCCTTCTGAGCCGGTCATCCCCGGGCGCAATCCGGAAAGCGCAGCCTGCTGTGCCTCCAGCACCACCTGATAGATTTCTTTCTGACGCTCAGTGGCTTTTCCAATCACAACAGTTCTTGTCATGTCTGAACAGTACCCCTGATATTTGCAACCGAAATCCATAGTGACAAAATCTCCCTTTTCCAGAGGCTTATCTCCCGGGATCGCATGAGGCATGGCAGAATGAATACCGGAAGCCACGATGGTATCAAAGCTTGTTCCCTCCGCTCCGTTACTTTTCATGAAATATTCCAGGCGCGCCGCAACCTGAAGCTCTGTCATACCCGGCTTCAGTTCATTCAAAATGAAGGAAAAAGCATCATCCCCAATTCGTTCTGCCTGCTCCAGACAGCGGATTTCTTCTTCGCTTTTTACGGCACGCAGAGAAGAAAGGCATCCATTCAGCATCTTCCACTGCTCTGCCGGAAGTCCTGTTTCCCTCTGAAGCGCTGCTGCAGTTCCATACAAAAGCGCATCCTCTTCAAATCCCAGAACCTGCACTCCATCTTCCTGAAACAGACGCGACAGAAGTGTGCCGTAACCGGCATTTTTTGAGATAGTCTGTACTTCACAGCCCTTTCCCTCTTCTTCCGCCTGCAGTGTGTAACGGCTGTCTGTAAGAATAACACATCGATCCATCGATATATACAGATAGCTTTCTGACCCTACAAATCCGCTCAGATACCGGATGTTTGCCGGCCGCACTGCCAGAACCGCATCCATCTGACGTTCTCTCATAAGCTTTCTTGCTGCTTCCAGTCTCATATTCCGCTTCATCCTTTCTTCTGTTCTTTCAGATAAAAATACAGTACTGCTTTTTCCAGATATCGTTTCAGTACAATCTGAATTTCTTCCTTGGGATTCATGGGCTTCACCAGGATCGAATAGATACCTGTCCGGTTTGCCCCCCAGATGTCTGTAAAAAGCTGATCCCCGATAAACAGTGTATCGGACAGGTCTGTACCCATCCGCTTCATCCCTTCCAGAAATCCTTTTCTCGAAGGCTTATCTGCCTTATATACATAGGGAGTGTCCATCGCCTGGGCAAAGGGCGTTACCCGCGGCTCCTTATTATTGGAAATCAGACAGGTTTCAAACCCTATGGCGTGAAGCCGCTTAAACAGTTCCGCGCTCTCCCTGGTAGCCGGAGCATCATGAGGCACCAGCGTATTATCAACATCAAAGAGAATTCCTCTGTATCCTCTGCTGTAGAGCTCCTCAAAATCTATTTCATATGTCGAGTTTCGGTATTCTTTTGGATAAAAACATGCCAAAGGTGATTTTCTCCCTCTGTATTCCGACACAATAATACCTCCCACAATCAGGACAGCCCCTATAAAGCCTGCTCCCGTAATCTTCTCATGAAGCACAACAGCTGCCGTCACCATAGTAACAAAAGGATTCAGATAAATATAGTTATTCGTATTTACAAGACCAATGCGGCAGATAGCCGCATTCCAGGCAGCATAGCACAGAGCGCTTCCCAGAATTCCCAGAAACAGCAGACAGAAAAGATTTTCTCCTTTTGCCAGAGGCGCCAGCGGCGGAAGTCCCTTCTCCCAGACTGTAAAAGGCGCTGTTACAAGAGCCGCGTAAAATACCATCCTCCGGGTCAGAAACAGGCCGTTATAACGTCCTACAAATCCTTTCAGCAGCACAGAATAAATTCCCCAGGAAAGAGCTGCCAGTATGGAGAGAGCGTCTCCCAGCGGATTCAGTTTCAGTACATACGTTCCATTGAACACTACCAGTACAACGCCCGCAATGGCTATCAGAAATCCTGCCCAGATCCGCCCCGTAAGTTTTTCGTCTTTCGTAAAAGCATGAGCCAGAACCGCAGTGAAAATAGGGGCCGCTGCCAGAATAATGCTGACATTGGATGCAAGGGTATAAGTCAGTGCCGTGTTTTCAAAAAAATAGTACAATGATACGCCAAAAAGAGACAGGGCAAAAATTCCCGCCTCATCCTTCAGACTTACGGGCTTTTCAATTTTCCGTGTCATCAGAAGAAGAACCACCCAGGCAAGAAAGAAGCGCATCAGCATAATCTGAAGCGCGTCATAATCTCTGAGAAGCGTCTTTGTAGCAACAAAAGTAGCTCCCCAGATCGTAATTGTAATCAGGGCAAGCAGATGACCCGCTGCCCTGTCATTTTTCATCGTCATTCCGTAGGATCCTCTCTACTTATCCAGCATTTTCTTCAGTTCACTCAGAAAGGTGTTCACATCCTTGAATTCCCGATATACCGAGGCAAATCGTACATAAGCCACCGAATCCAGACTTTTCAGCTTATCCATAACCATCTCGCCGATAACATTGCTGGGAATCTCCCGCTCTTCCCGATTGAAGATATCGCTTTCAATGGTATCAATCATTGTATTGATATCCTTAAGGGGTACCGGCCTCTTATGGCAGGCACGGAGTACTCCATCCATGATTTTGCTGCGATCATAGGGCTCCCGGTTATTATCTTTCTTTATGACAATCACGGGGATTGTCTCGATTTTTTCATAAGTAGTAAAGCGTTTTCCGCAGGCGTCGCAAAGCCGCCTTCTCCGGATGGAACAATTGTCATCCGCCGGACGTGAATCAATCACCCGTGTATTTTCCTGACTGCAAAATGGGCATTTCATAACATTCCTCCCGTGGTTTTCTTCTGCATGTTTACGGTCGCTGCAGACGGCACACCGATAGATGTAGTATAGTACAGAGTCCGCTTTTCTGTCAATTAATATTCTATTCCAGAAACCTATGCAAAAAATTTAAAAAAACATACATCTGAAG
>CALWGE010000006.1 GCA_944378225.1 uncultured Merdimonas sp. | reverse complement strand
CCCGCCACCATCCGGGGCCAGCAGGAAAACCCGGATGCCAAGGTTGACGCTTCAGTAGTTAAATTGACCGATTTGGGAGATTTTGAAGATTTAGAGTCGGCAAAAGAGAGGCAAGATGCGGCTTTGAGGGACATAACAGGAAAAAGCACTTAGAACCGGAGCGTTCTAAGTGCTTTTTACAATGAAAGAGACTCGTTTTATTTTTCACGCGATTCATAGCATTCTGATAAACAAAATATATCCTTGACAAATCTCGTCTCAAAAGCAGATGTTAGAGGAGTTTGCCCGCCGGAATAACCTGCCCAATCCCTGACATTTCACTGATGACGGGGGCTCCAGCACCCGTTCTGACCGCTCCGGATTTCTGGTGATGATGGAAGAAGTTGAGGTGGTATGCCGTATCTTTTCTTTGACAATGTACAGCGCATCCGGTGAAACGCAAGCCGTCCAGCAGACAGCCGACATCTCTAAGAAGCGGAATAGGCTGGTTGCAGCCCAAAAGCGGACCGGAGAACTGGAACGGCTGATTTGCAAAATTTATGAGGACAACGCCCTGTGCAAGCTGCCGGATGCCCAGTATGAAGCCCTGGACGCACAGTATGCCAAAGAGCAGGACGCCCGCAATGCGGAAATCAAAGAATTGGAAAAGGCCGTTACCGGCTATGAGCAGAGCCGGAAATCTGCGGAGAAGTTTATTGCCCTGATTGACAAGTACAAGAATTTCAACACGTTGATAAACACCATGCTCTCTTTTTAAAGATATGAGTCCTTCTGCTTACAAGCATCTGATGAATATGATTAATTTAGTTCACACATTTGTTTGTATTGCCATATATACTTATATATGGCAACATCGATTAGCGATAACTAACTAAATCTGTTACATTAGGAGTGATACTTTGAATTATAACGTTTTTCTTGCTTTTTTACTTACACTGCTGGCGGGGCTCAGTACAGGTATCGGCAGCTGCATTGCATTTTTGTGCCGGCACACCAATCGAAAATTTCTTTCTGTCTCAGCCGAAACGTTTGATGCGGATGGGTGTGTTTACGGCGCTTGCCGTTGCTATCCATAACTTTCCTGAAGGACTCGCTACTTTTGTATCTGCTTTGCAGGAACCAGGCGTTGCGGGAATCATGGTTTTTATTTCTTTTGATGAACTGCTGCCTGCAGCGCGAGAATATGGGGAGCATCATCTTTCGATTTACGGATTAATATCCGGTATGGTTGTCATGGCAGTTAGTTTACTGCTATTTCTGTAGTTTGAATCTTACGAATATACGAATCTTAGATAGCAAAGAAAATCCATTTTCTGTAAGCTGATACTCTACTCTCACTGGAACTTCATTGTATTGTTTCCTGATAATTACACCATATTCTTCCAATTGTTTTAACGATTGTGACAACATCATATTCGTAATGCCGGTGATATATTTGGGACCCGTAGGGATATCTTCTAATATGGATGATTTTGCGACACTCCTTTTAATATGCATATTTTTTCTTGCTAATCAATATATTATTTGATATGCCTTTTTATAGCTTCGAAGCTTTCGGAACTGATGATATGTTCGATCCGGCAGGCATCCTGTGCTGCAATTTTGGGATCGACCCCTAAACGTTCCAACCATGAAGAAAGGAGAAGATGTCGTTCATAAATCTCGTTTGCAATTTTTTTCCCGGATTCCGTTAACTGGATATAGCCTTCTGGAGATACAGTAATATGTCCGCTTGTACGTAGTTTCTTCATAGCTACACTTACACTGGGCTTTTTAAAATCTAATTCTGTAGCGATATCTACAGAACGTACAACTGGGAGCTTTTTGCTTAGAATCAGGATGGTTTCCAGATAGTTTTCACCGGACGGATTTATATTCATAATATTACCTCTTCTCTTAGCTGATATTTATAGAAATTGTGTACTTATTGTATCATGAATTGTAGGATTCAGCCAGACATATTTACAAATCGTATAGCAAGCTGGAGTAAAAAGTTATTGACAACTTACTGCGATAAGGATATACTAACGATGAGCAAATGAGAAATATGATCTAATAATTATAAAAATATTAGGTACACTCACAAAGATCGTTATAAGGAGTGATAGAATATGAATTTACTGGAAGCGAAAGAAGGGCAGGAATATATCGTTAAGGAAATTTTGACGGATGATGAAGAATTGAACGCTTTTTTGTTTTCTTTGGGGTGTTATAGCGGTGAGCCGATTACAGTGGTCGCCCATTTGAAAGGTGGTTGCGTAGTCTCTATTAAAGATGGGCGTTATAATATGGATACTGATTTGGCGAAAGCCATTTCAATATAATAATAGTGGAAGCACTATTTTTTTTGCACATGCGTTAGTCTGTGCTAATTAAAATTAGATGCGCATAATTACGCGCGGCAAGAAGGAGGAGAGTTATGAGGATTGCTTTTGCAGGGAATCCAAACAGTGGAAAGACGACCATGTACAATGCACTGACCGGCAGGAATGAACGTGTCGGAAACTGGGCGGGTGTTACGGTCGAAAGAAAAGAAAGTCAGATAAGGAAAGGGTATTATGAAGGAACAGAAGAATTAATTGCGGTAGATTTACCGGGTGCTTATTCTATGTCTCCTTTTACATCGGAAGAAAGCATTACCAGTGGGTATGTTAAAAACGAGAAACCGGATGCGATTATTAATATCGTAGATGCTACAAATCTCAGCAGAAGTCTATTCTTTACCACACAGCTTCTGGAACTTGGAATACCGGTAGTTGTTGCACTGAATAAAAGTGATATCGTCAACAAGAAACAGACGAAAATCGATGAAAAACTTTTGTCTGAAAAATTGGGGTGTCCGGTAATAAAAACTGTTTCCACATCTTCCGGCCATGAAGGGCTCAAAGAAGCTGTCCATGCTGCAGCCGAATTAAAAGGAAAAGGACAGAAAGCACCTTACATACAGGCAGATATTGATCTGAAAGATAAAGCCGTTGTAGAAGCTGCTGACCGGAAGCGTTTTGAATTTGTAAATGATATTGTGAAACAAGTAGAAAAAAGAAAAGTTTTTACAAAAGATAAGAATGTACAGGATAAGATTGATAGTATCATTACGCATAAGATCATCGGAATTCCGATTTTTGCTGCTGTTATTTTTCTTGTTTTCTACATATCTCAGACAACTCTTGGCACCTGGATTGCAGATTGGCTGGTGGCTTGGATTGAGACCTTCCAGGGTTGGGTTGGCGGATTGATGGAAAACGCGAACCCGCTTCTATATGCACTTCTTGTAGATGGCATCATCGGTGGAGTTGGAGCAGTTATTGGCTTTCTTCCTCTTGTTATGGTCATGTACTTCCTGATTGCATTGCTGGAAGACTGTGGATATATGGCAAGAGCTACGGTTGTTTTGGATCCTATTTTCAAGCGGGTTGGACTTTCCGGAAAATCCGTTATTCCAATGGTCATTGGAACTGGATGTGCGATTCCGGGAGTTATGGCGTGTCGTACGATCCGCAATGAAAGAGAGCGACGTACAACAGCTATGCTTACACCGTTTATGCCATGCGGGGCAAAAATTCCAGTGATCGCATTGTTTGCCGGAGCATTTTTTGCAGATGCCTGGTGGGTTTCTGCAACCATGTACTTGGTAGGTATTCTGTTAGTTCTATTAGGAGCTTTACTGGTTAAAAAGATTACAGGACAGAAATACAGAAAATCTTTCTTTATTATTGAGCTTCCGGAATACAAAGTTCCAAGCTTAAAAAGAGCCTGCGGATCTATGCTGGAACGTGGTAAGGCATATATTGTAAAAGCAGGAACGATTATTTTGGTGTGTAACACAGCTGTACAGATCATGCAGAGCTTTAATTGGCAGTTCCAGCTTGTGGAAGAAGGCGCAGAGGGAACATCAATTCTGGCATCCATTGCCCATCCATTTGCGTTCCTGTTTATCCCATTAGGCTTTGGCGTATGGCAGCTTGCAGCGGCAGCAGTGACAGGGTTTATTGCGAAAGAAAATGTAGTAGGAACTCTGGCAGTTGTTTATGGCGTTACGAATCTGATTGACACAGATGAGCTTGCGTTGATTGGAAGCGGAAGCGAAGTTGCTACGATAATGGGACTTACAAAAGCTGCGGCACTTGCTTACTTAATGTTTAATCTTTATACACCACCTTGTTTCGCAGCTCTTGGAGCGATGAATTCTGAAATGAAGAGTGGGAAATGGCTGCTTGGCGGAATATGTCTCCAACTTGCGACAGGATATACTGTAGCTTTCGGCGTATACCAGATTGGTACATTGATCACTACAGGTTCTCTCGGTACTGCATTTGTGCCGGGGCTGATTGCAGTCATTATTTTTGCTATGATTATCCTTTGGAGGATTCGCAAGTCTGATAAAGAATTTGCTTCAGAATACAATTTGCATTCTGTGAGATCATAAGAGAGACAACCATAAACAGACGGTGGGCAGAGGAGAGTAACTTTGTCCGCCGTTTCATTTATATAAAGAAAGGATGTGATTCGATCATGACAGATATAATCGCAGTAATTATCCTGGTTGTTTTAATAGGGGGAGCAGCAGTGTATCTGATCAGGGCAAAAAGAAATGGAGTCAAATGTGTGGGGTGCCCGGCAGGGGGCAGTTGTTCTGGCCAAAGAAAAAGGAAAAGAAAAAAACTGTCAGGACCAATCGTTATGAAGAAAACCATTGTTATTTCAGGAATGAATTGCGAACATTGTGTGCAAAGCGTGACAGATAGTCTGGATCAGATTGAGGGGGTCTCTGCCAAAGTAGATCTTGTAAAAGGGCGGGCAGAAGTCTTTCTTGATCGTGAAGTAGAGGAAGCTATTTTGATCGCTGCAGTGGAAAAAGAAGGATTTTCCGTTGATTCTGTTCAAAATCAGATGCTTTAGTAATCTGTAAAGCTAAGGGGTAACGATATTGGGAGAAATACAGGATGAACAGCGAAAAAGAAAATATATTAAAAAAGTTGAAAAATAACGGTTGCAGGATTACGAGACAGCGGAAGATAATTTTGGATATTATATTGCAAAATAGGTGTTCCAGTTGTAAAGAAATCTATGTTCAGGCAACAAAGATAGATCAGAATATTGGGAGAGCAACGGTTTATCGTATGGTAAAAGAACTGGAAGAGATTGGTGCTCTCAGTAGAGAGATTGTTTACAAATAGCAAGTGAAACTGAAAAAATTTATCAATAAGAACGATTAGAATTGACTATCTTAAAATAAAATTGTATTTTTAGAAAAAAGTCTTATAGAAGGAAGTGATATAATCATGAAACAACATAAGTTTTGGGCATGGGCATCTGTCTTTTGCTTTTTTATGCTATTCTATACAGGCTATAAACACAAATAATCAGGAGGAATGTATTATGTTTAGTGATTCTGCGTTAAAGAAAATCGGCTGTTTTTTTGGAGGTGTTTTGTTTGGAACAGTGGGCGTAAAAGTTCTTTCCAGTAAAGACGCGAAGAAAGTGTATACATATTGTACGGCAGCAGCGCTGCGGGCAAAGGATTGTGCAATGGAGATAGCTACTGTTATACAGGAGAATGCAGAAGATATTCTTGCAGAGGCACAGCAGATTAATGAAAAGCGTGCAGCAGAAGAAGCGGAGAAGGTAAAAGACGATGCTCTTGATGAAGTTGGTGCGGCAGAGCAGGAAGAGAACGAATAAGAATGAAATTTATTATTAAACATGAAGTGAAAGGCCGTCTCCGCATTCATGTTATCCGAAATAGGATAACATGTGCGGAGGCGGATATTCTTTGCTGGACTTTTGAAAAGCAGAAAGATATTACCAGTGTCAAAGTATATGAACGCACCGCTGACGCTGTGATCTATTATACAGGAGACAGGGAAGAACTGATTGACAGATTAAGAAAGTTTTCTTTTGAGAAAAAAGATGTGCCGGAAAATGTATTATCTTGCTCTGGACGTTCCGTAAGTTCTGCGTACAGAGAAAAGTTGATCTCAAAAATTTTTCTTCATTACGGAGGGAAATTGATTCTTCCAAATCCAGTAAGAAAAATTTGGCTTACTTTCAAGGCTGTCCAGTATATTGGAAAGGGGATTCGGTGCCTGGCAAGAAGGAAGATCGAAGTTCCGGTATTAGATGCTACAGCGATCGGAGTATCCATGCTGCGTGGGGATTTTAATACTGCAGGGTCAGTCATGTTCCTTTTGGGAATTGGAGAATTATTAGAGGAGTGGACACATAAAAAATCTGTTGGAGATCTTGCACGTAGCATGACATTGAATGCGCAACAAGTATGGTTGAAAAAAGGAGAGCAAGAAATTCTTGTTCCTTCTTCGGATATCATGCCGGGAGATACTGTTGTGATACATATGGGAAATGTGATTCCTTTTGATGGAGAGGTGTCTGCGGGAGAGGGAATGGTTAATCAGGCAGCTTTGCCAGGGGAATCCAGTCGGGTACGAAGAACAAAAGGACGGGCTGTGTTTGCCGGAACAGTCATGGAAGAAGGCGAGCTGGAAATTTCAGTTAGAGCTGTATCAGGTTCTACAAGATATGAGAAGATCGTGGCGATGATTGAAGATTCAGAAAAATTGAAATCCTCGTTGGAAAGCAAAGCGGAACACTTGGCAGACCGTCTGGTTCCCTATACACTTCTTGGAACAGGTATTGTAGGGTTGTTGACCCGTAATGCAACAAAAGCACTCTCGGTTCTTATGGTGGATTTTTCCTGCGCATTAAAACTGGCTATGCCGATCACTGTGCTTTCCGCGATTCGGCAGGCTGGACAGTTGGGAATTACAGTGAAAGGAGGTAAGTATCTGGAAGCAATTGCTGAAGCAGATACCATTGTATTTGATAAGACGGGAACGCTGACAGAAGCTAAACCAACAGTAAGGGAAATTATTGTGTTTGGCGATTATTCGGAAACAGAAGCACTCCGCATTGCAGCATGCCTGGAAGAACATTTTCCGCATTCTATGGCAAAAGCAGTAGTAGATGCTGCCAGAAAAAGAGGGTTATATCATGAGGAAATGCACTCTAAAGTGAATTATATCGTGGCGCATGGGATTTCTTCTTATATTGATGGGAAAAAGGCAGTGATTGGAAGCAGTCATTTTGTGTTTGAAGATGAACAGTGTAAAATACGAGAAATATACCAGAAGAAATTTGATATGCTTCCAGAGGAATATTCTCATCTTTATCTTGCCATTGACGGAGAATTGACAGCGGTGATTTGTATTGAAGATCCTCTCAGGAATGAAGCAAAAGATATGGTGGAGATGCTGAGGGAAGAAGGAATTTCTAAGATCGTTATGATGACCGGAGACAGTGAACGTACTGCTGCTTCGATTGCAAGACGTGTTGGGGTGGACGAGTATTATGCTGAAGTACTTCCGGAAGATAAAGCAGAATTTATTGAAAAAGAGAAAGCTGCGGGGAAAAAAGTTGTGATGATCGGAGACGGGATCAATGATTCGCCTGCTCTTTCGGCTGCGGATGCAGGAATTGCGATCAGCGACGGGGCAGAGCTGGCCCGGGAGATTGCGGATATTACGATTGCTGCAGAAGATTTGCGTGGAATAGTAATGCTGAAACGATTGTCCGATGCTATGATGCAGCGTATTAAGGGAAATTACAAAGGGATTGTAAGCATTAACGGAGCACTGATATTTCTGGGTGCAGCAGGGATGATTCAACCAACAACATCTGCTTTGCTGCACAATACGTCTACACTTGCGATTAGTTTGAGAAGCATGAGTAATTTATTGACAGAGGAGTAATTATATATATGGCGATAAGCCGGCAGGACACTGTTCTGTCGGCTTAACTTTTAAACACAATGTGGAGCATGTGGTTTGAAAAGAAACCAAAAGATTTTGAAACATTCCTCTGTCTTCTGGAGCAGGAGGGGTATTGTTGTAAACGAGGAAAATACATATCCCTTCGTAAAGAGGGACAGCAAAGTTATATCCGGCTTCTCTTCTGTTTATCAGTCATAATCTGGGACTTGTTGATATGCTCTGTGATGATGTCCTGGTCATGAACCAGGGCGAAATTATAGAACGGGGATCGGTAAAAGATGTCTTTTCAAATCCAAAAGAAATTTATACCAGACAGCTGATAGAAGGAACACGAAAGCTTGCAGGCATGCAGTGAGGATAGAAAAGAGATATGAAAGAATCTGTATTAAGTATAAAAAATCTTAGAAAAGAATATATATGCGGACGCAGCTGGCTTCAGGAAACAGAAACTTTTGCAGCAGTCAGAGATGTGAGTTTTGAACTGTATCAGGGAGAGACACTGGGACTGGTAGGAGAATCCGGATGCGGAAAGTCAACGCTGGCAAAAATGATCGTAAAATTAGTAAAGCCAAATGCAGGAGAAATCTATTTTGAGGGGCAGAATATCCTGGATATGAAAGAAAAGAAATTTCGCTGCTTGCGGCCTTATATTCAGCTTATAGGACAGAATCCATTTGGAAGTATGGATCCGAGAAAGAAACTGATAGATACTCTCTCAGAAGGGATTCGCTGTCATCATATTTCCACGAATGGAAAATCTTTGCGGGGTTATCTGGAAGAAATACTCAGAAGCTGTGAATTGCAGCCGGAATTTCTGGATCGTTATCCCTGCGAATTTTCTGGAGGACAGCTTCAGCGTCTTGCCATTGCAAGGGCTCTTGCCCTCAGACCCCGGGTTCTTGTGGCTGATGAAATCGTGTCGGCCCTGGATGTTTCTGTGCAGGGACAAATACTTGAGCTTCTGATGAAGCAGAAGACAGAACGGAATATGAGTTTGATTTTTATTACACATGATCTTTCCGTAGTCAGAAAAATCTCAGATCGAATTCTTGTCATGAAAGATGGAAAGATTCTGGATGAAGGAAGTCCAGAATACATTTTTGAAAAATCAGAATGTCTTTATACAAGAAAACTAAAAGAAGCCATGATAACATTTCCGTATTAAGAAAACGTCTGGAAACTGTAGAGTTGGCTAATCGTTGGTCATCTATATAATTGATATCTAAATAGACGGGGCGATGCAAAACGATGAAATTCAGACAGAAAATATAGATATGGTCATTTTCGAAGATGACTATCTATTAGAATGATGAACATACTAAAAAGTATAGCAGTAGAAAAAAGAACGAATGTTCTGAACTGTGGCTATACTTTTTTTATTTTCCATGCTATAATTTGCCTGACTGGAAGAAAAGCAAGCGCGACCGAAGGAAGCATTTGCTTGTCTCTGGTCGGCAGCGAAGAACCGCGGGTTCTGAGCGTGACAAATACGTTTTGGTGACCTTCATTCGTAAAATAAAAAAGTTTGCCCGTTAGGCAAGACAAAAATGGCTCTTTTTATGAATTTTTGTCTAATACACGAACTTTTGGTTACGGTTTTCAGGGAGGAAAAGCAGCAGATGGAGTTTAAATTACACAGTGAATATGCCCCTACCGGCGACCAGCCCCAGGCTATTGAAAAGCTGGTGGAAGGGTTCCGGGAAGGCAATCAGGCCCAGACGTTACTGGGGGTTACGGGATCCGGCAAGACGTTTACCATGGCAAATATTATCCAGGCTCTGAACAAGCCGACCCTGATTATTGCCCACAATAAAACCCTCGCCGCGCAGCTCTACGGGGAGTTTAAGGAGTTCTTCCCCGAGAACGCAGTGGAGTATTTTGTATCCTATTACGATTACTACCAGCCGGAGGCCTATGTGCCTTCCACGGATACTTATATTGCCAAGGACTCCTCCATCAATGATGAGATTGACAAGCTGCGGCTGTCGGCCACAGCCGCCCTCATCGAGCGGCGGGACGTGATTATCGTGTCTTCCGTGTCCTGTATCTATGGCCTGGGTGAGCCGGAGAATTTTGAGAAGATGATGGTTTCTCTGCGCCCTGGCATGGAGAAGGATCGCGATGAGGTACTGCGGCAGCTGGTGGATATTCAGTATGACCGGAACGATATGGATTTTAAGCGCGGAACCTTCCGGGTGCGGGGGGACTGCGTGGAGATCATTCCTGCCAACGAGGCAGACACGGCGGTTCGTGTGGAGTTCTTTGGAGACGAGATTGACCGGATTACGCGGATAGATGTTCTGACCGGAGAAATCAAGGAAGAGCTGAACCATGTTGCCATTTTCCCGGCCTCTCATTATGTGGTGCCTGCGGAGCAGATTAAACGGGCCGCAGCCGCCATTGAGCAGGAACTGGAGGAGCGGGTCCGGTATTTTAAGAGCGAGGATAAGCTTCTGGAGGCTCAGAGGATCGCGGAGCGGACAAACTTTGATATAGAAATGCTGAAAGAAACAGGCTTCTGTTCCGGCATCGAGAACTATTCCCGCCATCTGGCAGGGTATGCGCCCGGGACACCGCCCAATACGCTGATGGACTATTTCCCCGATGATTTCCTGATTATCATCGACGAGTCTCATAAGACGGTTCCCCAGATCCGGGGCATGTTCGCCGGAGACCAGTCCAGAAAGAAAACGCTGGTGGATTACGGTTTCCGGCTGCCGTCAGCCATGGATAACCGGCCCCTGAACTTCGGGGAATTTGAAAGTAAAATTGACCAGATCCTGTTCGTATCGGCGACGCCGGGAGAGTATGAGGCGGACCACGAGATGCTGCGGGCAGAACAGGTGATCCGGCCCACAGGTCTTTTGGATCCGAAGGTGGAAGTACGTCCGGTGGAAGGCCAGATTGACGACCTGGTGGGAGAGGTAAACAAGGAGGTGGCAGCAGGCCATAAGATTCTGATTACCACGCTGACGAAACGGATGGCGGAGGATCTGACGGATTATATGCGGGAGCTTGGCATCCGGGTCAAATACCTGCACTCGGATATTGATACCCTGGAACGTACGCAGATTATCCGGGATATGCGGCTGGATGTGTTCGACGTTCTGGTGGGAATCAATCTGCTCCGGGAAGGTCTGGATATTCCCGAGGTGACACTGGTGGCTATTCTGGATGCGGACAAGGAGGGATTCCTGCGTTCCGAGGTATCGTTGATTCAGACTATCGGACGCGCCGCCCGCAACAGTGAAGGCCATGTGATTATGTACGCGGATACCGTTACAGATTCCATGCGGCTGGCCATCGACGAGACGGAGCGACGCCGGGCTATCCAGGAGGCTTATAATAAAGAACACGGTATTACGCCGAAGACGATACAGAAATCCGTGCGGGAGCTGATCAGCATTTCAAAGGAAATCGCCAGGGAGGAGCTTCAGTTCGAGAAGGATCCGGAGTCCATGAGCAAGAAGGAACTGGAGAAGCTGATTGCGGATATCGACAAGAAGATGAAGAAGGCAGCTGCGGAACTGAATTTTGAGCTGGCCGCAGAACTGCGTGACAAGATGATTGAACTGAAAAAACAGCTTGCTGATCTGTAAAAATATACAGACTGTCTGAGGACAGATCCGGAGTGGAATATTTTTCGTGTTTCCGTGCAGGCTATCAGGCAAAAGATAAAGAGGAGTATTATGAAAAACAGTATCAGAATCAGAGGAGCAAATGAACATAACCTGAAGAATCTGGATTTGGAGATTCCCAGAGATAAATTCGTGGTGCTGACGGGCCTGAGCGGTTCCGGAAAATCATCACTGGCTTTTGATACCATTTATGCGGAGGGGCAGAGAAGGTATATGGAGTCCCTTTCTTCCTATGCCCGCCAGTTCCTGGGGCAGATGGAGAAGCCCAATGTGGAAAGTATTGAAGGTCTGTCTCCGGCTATTTCCATCGATCAGAAGTCCACAAACCGCAACCCGCGATCCACAGTGGGAACCGTGACAGAGATTTACGATTATTTCCGTCTCCTCTATGCGAGGATCGGAATTCCCCACTGCCCTAAATGCGGCAAAGAGATTAAAAAACAGAGTGTGGATCAGATGGTCGATCAGATCATGACTCTGCCGGAACGGACCCGAATCCAGCTTCTGGCGCCGGTGGTCAAGGGGCGTAAGGGAGAGCATGTAAAAGTGCTGGAGCAGGCTCGCAAAAGCGGTTTTGTCCGCGTAAAGATTGACGGAAATCTTTATGAGCTTTCCGAGGAAATCAAACTGGAGAAAAACATTAAGCATCTGATTGAGATTGTGGTGGATCGTCTGGTGGTGAAGCCTGGCATTGAACGGCGTCTGGCAGACTCCATTGAGACAGTTCTCAATCTGTCCGACGGTCTGCTGGTGGTGGAGACGGTTGGAGAGAACAGCGAAATCATGACCTTCAGTTCCAGTTACGCCTGCCCGGACTGCGGTATCAGTATGGAGGAGATTGAACCCCGGAGTTTTTCGTTCAATAATCCTTTCGGCGCCTGCCCGGACTGTTATGGTCTGGGATATAAAATGGAATTTGACGAGGATTTGATGATTCCGGATAAATCCTTAAGTATCGCAGAGGGAGCCATCACAGTGATGGGCTGGCAGTCCTGTACGGATCCATCCAGTTTTACCTATGCGCTGCTGAAGGCTCTGTCAGAAGAGTATAAATTTGACCTGAGCACACCCTATCAGGATTTGCCTCAGGAAATCCGGCATATGCTGCTCCACGGAACGGACGGACGCAATGTAAAAGTCCACTACAGAGGACAGAAAAGCCAGGGAGTTTATGATGTGGTTTTTGAAGGTCTGATTAAAAATGTGGAGCGGCGTTATCGTGAGACAGGCTCTGATATTATGAAGCAGGAATATGAGACCTTTATGCGGATCACTCCCTGTAAGACCTGCGGCGGCCAGCGTCTGAAAAAGACCTCTCTTGCCGTGACCGTGGCCGATAAGAATATTGCTGAAATAACGGCTATGTCTGTGCGTAAGCTCTATGATTTTCTGCAGGATCTGAAGCTGACCCCGCAGCAGGAGCTGATTGGAGCACAGATTCTCAAGGAGATTCGTGCCCGGATTGGTTTTCTGGTGGATGTGGGACTGGATTACCTTACTCTGGCCCGGGCCACAGGGACGCTGTCCGGCGGCGAGGCGCAGAGAATCCGGCTGGCAACCCAGATAGGCTCCGGACTGGTAGGCGTGGCCTATATTCTGGATGAACCCAGCATTGGTCTTCATCAGAGAGATAATGACAAGCTGCTGGCTACTCTGAAGCGTCTGAGGGATCTTGGAAATACGCTGATTGTGGTGGAGCATGATGAGGATACCATGTTTGCAGCGGACTATATCGTGGATATCGGTCCGGGTGCGGGAGAACATGGCGGACAGCTGGTAGCTGCCGGTACGGCGGAAGAGATCATGGCCTGTCCGGAATCCATAACAGGGGCCTACTTAAGCGGCCGTCTTCAGATTCCGGTTCCGGAGAAGCGCCGGACGCCCACAGGCTGGCTGACCATTAAAGGTGCGGCGGAAAACAATCTGAAAAATGCAGACGTAAGTTTCCCGCTGGGAGTAATGACCTGTGTGACGGGCGTTTCCGGTTCCGGAAAGAGTTCTCTGGTGAATGAGATTCTTTATAAGACTCTGGCGAAAAAGCTGAACCGGGCCAGAACAATTCCGGGAAGATACAAAAGCATTGAGGGCGTGGAGCAGCTGGATAAGGTGATTGCCATTGACCAGTCCCCCATCGGACGTACGCCCCGTTCCAATCCGGCTACCTACACTGGTGTGTTCGACCAGATCAGGGATTTGTTTGCGGCCACTCCGGATGCCAAGAGCCGTGGTTATAAGAAAGGACGTTTCAGCTTTAATGTGAAGGGCGGACGCTGTGAAGCCTGTTCCGGAGACGGAATTATCAAGATTGAGATGCACTTTCTGCCGGACGTCTATGTACCCTGTGAGGTGTGCCAGGGAAAGCGTTATAACCGGGAGACGCTGGAGGTTAAGTATAAAGGAAAGAGTATTTACGATGTACTTAATATGACAGTGGAAGAGGCTCTGGAGTTTTTCGAGTCCGTGCCTTCTATTCGAAGAAAGATAGAGACGCTGAATGATGTGGGACTCTCTTATATCAGGCTGGGACAGCCTTCCACAACCTTGTCCGGCGGCGAGGCACAGAGAATCAAGCTGGCCACAGAGTTGTCCAGACGCAGCACAGGAAAGACGATTTATATTCTGGATGAGCCTACTACAGGTCTTCATTTTGCGGATGTGCATAAGCTGACGGAGATACTGCAGCGGCTGGCAGAAGGCGGCAACACCGTGGTAGTTATTGAGCATAATCTGGATGTGATTAAGACGGCGGATTATATCATTGATATGGGACCTGAAGGAGGAGATCGGGGCGGTACCGTAATTGCAGCGGGTACGCCTGAAGAGGTGGCCCGGCAGGAGATTTCCTATACAGGACAGTATCTGAAAAAATATCTGGCGCCGAAGAAACAGGAAAATGCAGGGGTTGTGTAAATCACGGATTTTGCATATAATGTATCGTAACCCGGTGCGTCAGAAAAAGAAGAGATGCTGCGTGCCGGAAACGATGAACAATAAAGAAACGGAAACGGCGGTATACGATGCAGAATACAAAAAACGATATGCTTTACAGAACCTTATGTGAGATAAACGGCGCTGAATATGTGCTGTGCGATGAGCCTATGAAAAAGCACACCACATTCCGTATTGGCGGCCCGGCCCGTTTTTTCTGCCAGCCCGGGTCGGCTGAACAGCTTTCCCGTACGGTTCGGGCATGTGAAGAGGCGGAGACGCCGTGGTATATTTTGGGAAATGGCAGCAATACCCTGGTCAGTGATGCAGGCTATGATGGCGTAGTGATTCAGCTGTTTCACAATCTGGAAGCAGTGCGGATTGAGGGCTGCCTGATGGAACTGGAAGCCGGAGTACTGCTGGTGAAAGCGGCTCATCTGGCTGCAAAGGCAGGACTTACAGGACTTGAATTTGCTTCCGGTATTCCGGGTACGATAGGAGGAGCGCTGGTGATGAATGCCGGGGCCTATGGCGGAGAGATGAAGGATGTGATCCGGGAAGCTCTCGTCATGAAGCAGGATGGAACTCTTCTTCGGCTTAGCCGGGAAGAACTGGAGCTTGGGTATCGTACCAGCATCATTGCCCGGGAAGGCTATGTGGTGCTGAGCGCTCTGCTGGAACTCCGGGAAGGAAATGCAGCTGAGATAGAGGCCCGGATGCAGGAACTGAAGGAGGCGCGGACCACAAAGCAGCCCCTGGATTACCCCAGTGCGGGAAGTACTTTCAAAAGACCGGAAGGATATTTTGCGGGTAAGCTGATTATGGATTCAGGTCTGCGCGGATACCGTGTGGGCGGCGCGCAGGTGTCGGAAAAGCACTGTGGTTTCGTGATTAATACAGGCGACGCTACTGCACAGGATGTGATGGATCTGATTGCCCACGTGCAGAAAGAGGTCCGGGAACAGTTTGGCGTAAAACTGGAGATGGAGATAAAGACTCTGGGATTCTGAGAGGGAGTGTACGAATGAGATTTGTGATTGTGACTGGAATTTCCGGAGCGGGAAGAGGAACTTCGCTTCGGATTCTGGAAGATGCAGGGTATTTTTGTGTCGATAATCTTCCGATTTCCCTCATTGGGAAATTTGCGGAACTTGTCTATTCGGGGGCCAGTGAATTCTCCAAGGTAGCTCTCGGTCTGGATATTCGCAGCGGTCGGACGCTGGAGGAACTGACGGCTGCTCTGGAAAAGCTGACAGCAGCGGGAAATAAGTATGAGATTCTGTTTCTGGATGCTTCGGATGAGGTGCTGGTAAAGCGATATAAGGAAACGCGAAGGAACCATCCCCTGGCGCAGGACGGACGCATTATCGAAGGAATTGCTGAAGAGAGAAGGAAACTGTCATTTCTGAAAAAACAGGCAGATTACATTATCGATACCAGCAGTCTTCTGGCCAGAGAGCTTAAGCAGGAGCTGGACAAAATCTTTGTTCAGAATAAAGATTTTAAGAGCCTGGTGATTACTGTACTGTCATTCGGGTTTAAATATGGAATTCCGAATGATTCGGATCTGGTGTTTGACGTCAGATTCCTTCCCAATCCTTATTATTATGAAGAACTCAAAGGCCTCTCCGGAAATGATAAAGAGGTTCAGGACTTTGTAATGGGATTTGAGGTATCGCATCGCTTTCTGGACAAGCTGATTGATATGATTCAGTTCCTGATTCCCAATTATGTGCTGGAAGGGAAAAACCAGCTGGTGATTTCCATAGGCTGTACAGGCGGAAAGCATCGTTCTGTGACGCTGGCAAACAAGCTCTATGATCGGATTCAGGAAAATTCTGATTATGCAGTCCGGATAGAGCACAGAGATATAGAGAAGGATGCCATTGTAAAATCCCATTGAGAAAGGCTATGAGGTGACAGATGTCCTTTTCCAGTGAAATCAAGCAGGAGCTGTCTTATCAGCTCCCCGCCGCCAGACATTGCCGTCTTGCTGAAATTTCCGCTATTTTAAATTTCTGCAGCCATGTGGAGACAGAAGAAGACGGAACAGGAAGTGTGAGGATGCACACGGAAAATCTGGCGGTTGCAAGAAAATACTTTACATTGATGAAAAAAACCTTTAATATAGACATGAACGTGTCGGTTCGTCAGAATAGAAATCCCCGTGGAAACAGGACTTTTGAGATTGATTCTTATACGGATATGACTGCTGTCAGCCATGTGCTGATTCAGAATCCGTGCTGCAGACGTGCCTATATCCGCGGAGCGTTTCTGATGTCCGGATCCGTCAGTGATCCGGAGAAGGGCTATCATTTTGAGATTGTATGTCCGGAGGAGTCTCAGGCAGCGCAGTTGTCCGGGATGCTGGAAAGTTTCGGAGTCGATGCAAAAGTAACGATTCGGAAAAACAATTACATTCTCTATGTGAAGGAAGGCGCGCAGATAGCGGATATTCTGAACGTGATGGAAGCCCATGTGGGACTGATGAAATTTGAAAATGTCCGTATTCTCAAAGAAATGCGGAATTCTGTGAACCGGCAGGTGAACTGTGAGACTGCGAACCTGAATAAAACCGTTTCTGCAGCGGTGAAGCAGATTGAGGATATCCAGTATATTCAGAAAACTGTGGGGTTTGAACAGCTTCCGGAGAATCTGGCTGAGATTGCAAGACTGCGCCTGGAACAGCCGGGAATGTCTCTGAAGGAGCTGGGACAGCTGCTTACTCCGCCGGTAGGCAAGTCAGGAGTGAATCACAGACTCAGGAAGCTGAGTTTTATTGCAGAAGAGTTAAGGGATCACAAGGAGGAGAGTATATTATGATTAAGCAGGAAATCACGATTCAAATTCCGGATGGGTTGGAGGCCAGACCTGTGGCCCTGTTGGTACAGGTTGCAAGTCAGTACGGCAGTGAAATCTATGTGGAAAGCGATAATAAGAAAGTAAATGCCAAGAGCATTATGGGAATGATGACCCTCGGCCTTTACGCCGGCGAGACCGTAACAGTCTCCGCTAATGGTGAGGACGAGGAAGAGGCTCTTGCGAATATAGAGAAGTTCTTAAGCAGTAAATAAAAAGCCAGTCGGGACTGCCGCAAATGCAAGCGGCAGTCCTTGTATTTTCACAGGAAATTTGCTATGATGAGGTAAGCCTTCGGGGCGGAAGAGACGGTGGTGAAAGTATCTGTTTCCTGTTCCGGGTGAAATCGAAATGCACAAGTAAGAGGAAATGCAGATGGACGCCTATACGGGGTTTGCGGAAGTTTATGATCTGTTTATGGACGAGGTTCCCTACAGGGAATGGGCAGATCGGATTGTGGAAGAACTGAGAACATGCGGGATCGAAGAGGGGCTGGTTCTTGATCTTGGCTGCGGCACCGGCAGCATGACGGAGCTTCTGGCGGAAGCCGGTTATGATATGATTGGTGTGGACGCTTCAGAAGAAATGCTGGAGCTGGCGGATGAGAAGAAGAGAAAGTCAGGTCATGACATCCTGTATCTTCTGCAGGATATGAGAGAGTTTGAACTGTACGGTACAGTGAGGGCTATTGTCAGCGCCTGTGATTCTCTGAATTATATCATAGAGGAACAGGATTTGCGCAGAGTCTTTGAACTGGCGCATAATTATCTTGATCCGGATGGAATCTTTCTTTTTGATATGAATACGCCCTATAAATATGAGAAGGTACTTGCAGAAAACGTGATTGCAGAGAACCGGGAAGAAGGAAGTTTTATCTGGGAGAATTACTACGATTCAGAGGAAAGGATAAATGAATACGATCTGACTCTTTATATCCGGGAGGAAGATGGGCGATACAGCCGCTACGAGGAAACACATTTTCAGAAAGCCTATGACATCATGACGGTGACAGGGCTGCTGGAAGAGGCAGGGTTCCGGGTAGAGAAGCTCCTGGACGCAGAGACGGGAGAAGCTCTCCGCACGGAGACAGAAAGAATATTTGTGATGGCTATGGCCGAAAAACAGGAATAAAGGAGCAATTATGTCAGACTATATTGTAAGAGCAACGGCAGCAGATCACCAGATCCGGGCTTTTGCTGTCACTTCAGCGGAACTGGTGGAAAGAGCCCGTTCCATCCATAATACGAGCCCGGCAGCGACAGCGGCGCTGGGTCGTCTTTTAAGCGCAGGCGCCATGATGGGCGCCATGATGAAGGGGGATAACGACCTTCTTACGCTGCAGATTAAAGGAGACGGACCGATTGGCGGGATTACGGTGACGGCGGATTCCAAAGCCAGAGTAAAGGGCTATGTGAATGAACCGGCAGTACTGATTCCGGCAAATGCAAAAGGGAAACTGGATGTGGCCGGGGCAGTGGGAAACGGCATGCTGCGCGTAATTAAGGATCTGGGTCTGAAGGAGCCTTATGTGGGGCAGACTGAGCTTCAGACAGGCGAAATCGCGGAGGATCTTACGTACTATTTTGCCACATCTGAACAGGTACCCTCATCGGTAGGACTGGGAGTGCTTCTGAACCGTGACAATACGATTCGTCAGGCGGGAGGCTTTATCATACAGCTGATGCCGTTTACAGATGAAAAAGTCATTGATGAACTGGAACGGAAACTTTCCGGTATGAGTTCTGTAACAGCCCTGCTCGATCAGGGACTGACACCGGAGGAGCTGCTGGAGAAGCTGCTGGGAGATTTCGGTCTGGAGATAACGGATACTCTTCCTGCTTCCTATTACTGCAACTGCAGCAGAGAGCGGGTGGAAAAAGCCGTGGTGAGCATCGGAAGCAAAGAAATCCGGGATATGATTCAGGAGAACAAACCCATTGAAGTGAAATGTCAGTTCTGTGAACGGGCATATACATTTGATGTGGAAGATTTGAAACGAATCCTGACGATGGCAAAGCGTTAGGATCGGGGAGAGGAAACGATATGAAAGACGGATTTATCAGGACGGCGGCAGTCACGCCGAAGATACAGGTGGCAGATCCGGATGCCAATGCAGATGAAATTATCCGGCTTGCGGCAGAAGCAGCGGAAAACGGAGCAAAAATCATTGTATTTCCGGAACTCTGCATTACAGGATATACCTGCGGCGATCTGTTTTTACAGGAGCTTCTTTTAAA
The DNA here is from genome assembly GCA_944378225.1 of uncultured Merdimonas sp. Lineage (GTDB taxonomy): Bacteria > Bacillota > Clostridia > Lachnospirales > Lachnospiraceae > Laedolimicola. The sequence goes on along the minus strand of CALWGE010000006.1, from coordinate 49,920 downwards.
AAATGCAAAAGAGGCGCTTTTCCGGATTATTCGGGAGACGGCAGGACTGGACGCTCTGATTTTTGCCGGACTGCCCTGGGAAAAGGACGGAAAGCTCTATAATACAGCAGCAGCTTTTCAGGGAGGAAGACTTCTGGGACTGGTACCCAAAACCTGTCTGCCCAATTATGGAGAATTTTACGAGCTTCGTCACTTTGCACGGGGGAACCGGGAAGCAGATGAAGTCCGGATAGATTTGGGGGATGGAAAGATGGAGTCTGTTCCTTTTGGGACAAAGATTCTGTTTGCCTGTGAGGAAATGCCGGGACTTGCGGTAGCCGCTGAGATCTGTGAGGATGTCTGGGTCCCGGATCCGCCCAGTATCCGTCATGCGCTGGCCGGCGCGACAGTGATTGTGAATTGTTCAGCCAGTGACGAGACCACGGGAAAAGATGTGTACAGGGAGTCGCTGATTGGAGGACAGTCTGCTCGTCTTGTATGCGGATATATTTATGCGAATGCCGGAGAAGGGGAGTCTTCCCAGGATCTGGTGTTTGGAGGCCACAATATCATTGCGGAAAACGGGAAGATTTTAAGCCGCTCCGCTCGTTTTAAGAATGAGACGATTTACGCTGATCTGGATATTGAGAGAATTGCAGGCGAGCGCCGGCGAATGACTACCTTTTTCTCCAGAACAGATGAGATATATACGAAAATAGACTTTCATCTGAAAAAAGAAGAGACGAAGCTTTCACGCTTTGTGGATCCGGCGCCGTTTGTGCCGGATGCGCACGGGGACCGGCAGAGGCGCTGCGAGGAAATTTTTGCAATTCAGTACATGGGACTCAAAAAACGGCTGGAACATACGCACAGCCGTACAGCGGTAGTGGGAATTTCGGGAGGCCTGGACTCCACGCTGGCACTTCTGGTAACTGTTCGCGCCTTTGACAGTCTGGGGCTGTCCCGGGAAGGAATTCTTGGCGTGACCATGCCCTGCTTCGGAACGACAGGCAGGACTTACCGGAATGCCTGTGAGATGGTGAAAAAGCTGGGGGCTACTCTTCGCGAAGTGGATATCCGGGAGGCGGTGACGACCCATTTCCGCGATATCGGTCATGATTCGGAAAAGCATGACGTGACTTATGAAAATTCTCAGGCCAGGGAGAGAACCCAGGTCCTGATGGATCTGGCAAATCAGTGCGGAGGTCTCGTAATCGGTACAGGAGATATGTCGGAACTGGCCCTTGGCTGGGCCACCTATAACGGCGATCATATGTCCATGTACGGCGTGAATGCAGGAGTACCAAAGACGCTGGTGCGCCATCTGGTGCGCTACTGTGCAGACACCTGCGGGGATCCGGAACTTGCGTCTGTACTCCTGGATGTATTGGATACGCCGGTAAGTCCGGAGCTTCTGCCGCCTGAGAACGGCATGATTGCACAGAAGACAGAGGATCTGGTAGGGCCTTATGAGCTCCATGATTTTTATCTGTATTATGTACTTCGATTTGGCTTTGCGCCGTCGAAGATATACCGCCTGGCACGCATAGCCTTTGCAGGTATCTATGAAGATGAGACAATTCTGAAATGGCTGAAGACGTTTTACCGCAGATTCTTCGCGCAGCAGTTTAAGAGATCCTGCCTCCCGGACGGACCGAAGGTGGGTTCTGTGGCAGTATCGCCCAGGGGAGATCTCAGGATGCCCAGCGACGCCAGCGCAGCTGTCTGGTTAAAGGAGCTTGAGAAACTTTAAGAAATGACAGAAAGGAAAACAGGGGAGAGAATTATGGCTTTTAAAATTATCACGGATTCCGCTTCAGATCTGCCGCAGGATATTATTGAAAAATATCACGTTCATGTGATTCCTACGCCGGTAACGATTAACGGAACAGATTATTTTGACGGAAAGACAATTTTTCCGGAGCAGTTTTATAAAATTCAGGCAGAGGGAGCGGAAATCAAGACCTATCATATCAACCAGTATATGTTCTATGAGAATTTCAAACCCTATGCCCAGTCAGGGGACGAGGTACTGTATCTGTGCTTTTCCACAGGCATTGCCGGGACGTTTAATGCCGCGAACCTGGCAAAGGAACAGCTTCTGGAGGAATATCCGGATTTTGATATTACTATTATAGATACAAAGTGTGCTTCCATGGGATTTGGACTGGCAGTCTATAAATGTCTGCGCATGCAGGAAAATGGTGCGTCCAAAGAGCTGATTATTGAGGCTGCACAGTATTTCTGTGAGCATATGGAGCATATTTTTACGGTGGAGACTCTGGAGTATCTTTACAGAGGCGGACGTCTGAGCAAAACCTCTGCTGTACTGGGCGGAGTGCTTGATATAAAACCTATTATTGAAGTCGATGAGAAAGGGGCTCTGGTGGCTATTGAAAAAAATCGCGGCCGTCATAAGTCCTTAAAGCGGGTTGTGGATATTGTATGTGAGCGAGGTGTGGATCTGGATAAGCAGCTCATAGGAGTGGTGCACGGAAATGACCCGGATACCTGCGATAAGGTGTCGCAGATGCTCATGGAGCGGACACACTGCCGCAGTATCATTAAATCATGGGTGGGATGCGCTATCGGTGCGCACACAGGCCCGGGAATTATCGGTGTGGTATTTATGAATGCCAGTGAGGAAAAATACGCGGAGTATCTGAAATAGCTTACCCGGAGTCCGTCTGCAAAGGAATCTGCAGGCGGACTTCTTTTATCTCAAGAAAATCTTAAGAATTCCCTTTTACGGAACTTAAAAAAGCCTTGTTATAACTGAAGACAGAAAGTAAAATGGGGAGTAAAGAGGTGAAGATTATGACAAAAAAGAAAAGTACAATTCTGGTATGTGATGATGATAAGGAAATTGTAGACGCCATAGAGATTTATCTTTCCCAGGAGGGATACCGGATTCTGAAAGCCTATGACGGACTGCAGGCGGTGGACATGCTGCAGAAGGAGGATGTACAGCTTCTGCTGATTGATATTATGATGCCGAAGCTGGATGGATTGCGGGCTACTCTGAAGATACGGGAAAAGAGCAGTATTCCCATTATTATTCTGTCAGCCAAATCTGAAGACGCAGACAAAATTCTGGGACTGAATATCGGTGCGGATGATTATGTGACGAAGCCTTTTAATCCCCTGGAACTGGTGGCAAGGGTAAAATCCCAGCTGCGCCGCTATACGAAACTTGGGACGGCAGCCGGGGAGAATCAGAAAGTGTATCAGACCGGAGGTCTGATCATCAATGATGACCTGAAGGAAGTGACAGTGGACGGAGAGCATGTGAAGCTGACTCCGATTGAGTATAATATTCTGCTGCTGCTGGTAAAGAACCAGGGAAAGGTCTTTTCTATCAATCAGATATATGAAAGTATCTGGAACGAAGACGCCATAGGGGCAGACAATACCGTGGCGGTTCATATCCGCCATATTCGGGAAAAAATAGAGATTAACGCAAAAGATCCCCGCTATCTGAAAGTGGTATGGGGAATCGGTTATAAGGTGGAGAAGCTGTAGAATGAAATGGGAATACGCGAAATCCTGGAAAGCTCTGGCTGTTGTGCTGAATCAGATCTGTGCCGTGGTTTTGGTTCTGTCTGTGGCAGTCTGTACATTTTTTGCCGGCAGCAGCGGTTTCAGCCTGTTTGGCAGGGATGAAGATTTTGAGAGCACTGCCTATTATCAGAGCGAGGTGCTGGAGCAGATATATCGCTGTGCGCGCGCGGCCAGCAGAGAAAGCAAATTTGAAAAGAATGGAGTTTATGACTCCGGTCTGCTGGTGGATGTGGAGGAGTATGCTCAGAGCAGCACGATTCCGGAGGGAGACATTTCTGACGGACGGCTTTATTACCGTCTTACAGACCTTCTGAACTGGTCCCTGGACGGGGTTGAGATTGTTACGCTGGTTAAACTGACCTATGATGACGGAAGCATTGGCTATCTTTCAAAGGGTTCCCGTAATTATACGGAACAGTCTGTATACGAGGATGGCTCCGCAGTGGCTTCCATCTCGATGATGGGAGGGGAAGACAGTTATCCGCAGGAAGGTTTTGCCGAAGAATTTTCCGAAACGGATCCCGGGCAGGAGACAGAGACTGTGTCTGAGGAAGCGGACGGAGAGACAGGAAACACGGAAGAAGCTGTCGAGGACGTCACTGTGGACGGGGAAACCGGAGTCCCCTGGGAAGATATCATCAACGGTGCTGATTCAGAAACACTGGAGGAGCTGGGAATTTTCAGCGCAGGTCAGGCAACGGTTCAGAACGTTGAACAGATTGAGGCAGTGGATGAACGTTATTCGCCTGTGGGATATGAAAGCCTGACAGCCTATGCGGAGGAGCATAATCTGAGTACTGCTCAGCTGCAGTCTCTTTATTATGATCTGGAAAATATTATTCCGGTTATCTACAATGATTTTTACGCATATAAAGAGAATCTGGAGCTGTTCAGCCCCAGCATGACGAATATGCGTTATCTGGTGATCCCAAAATCAGTGACAGACATAACGCCGGAGGATTATGAGAAAAAAACGTATACGAATATTATGTCCTTCGGGAATACAGAATTCAAGGACAGAGACGGGCTTCTTGCATATATGGAGGGATTTCAGGATTACCTGATTTATGACAGTTCCAATATGGATTTCCATGTCAGCAATATGCCTATTTCACTGAGTGAATTAAGCAGCTATGTGAAGAGTTACCCGTTTTCTGTGGAAGGTGATTTTATTCTGGCGATAGCTGTGGATTCTGCATATATGGCCAGCGATAATCTGCAGCAGTATAAGGTGCAGTTTGAGAAAATCCGTCCTGTGAGCCGGCTTGCCGTATATGGAGCGGTTCTGGGCGGTATCCTGTATCTCCTTACCATGGTATATCTTACGATGGCCGCAGGGCGGGGGCCGGAGAAAGAGGCGCAGATTCGTCTGAATTGGTTTGATCGTATCAGGACGGAGGCGGCAGTGCTTCTGATTGCAGTGCCGGCAGTGATTCTGCTGATGGCTGTTTCCCTGCTGTCGCTGGGGGATATGGGAATGAGAGAATTTGCCCTGAGCGGAGGAGGACTTGCCCTGCTGTTCAATCTTCTGTTTCTGAGCGGATATCTGAGTCTGGTCAGAAGGATGCGCAGCAGGACGCTTTGGACCAACAGTGTCCTGTATCAGGTGGTCAGCTGCATCAGGAAAACATTCCGCAACAGAAAAGCGACGACAAAGACTCTGATCAGTTACGGCAGTTTCCTCGTTCTGAATGTTCTGTTTCTCTGCCTGGGAGCATTCGGCCTGTTTCTGGCTGTGCTTTTTGATCTGGGAACCGGCGTGTTCCTGATTCGTCAGGCGGCGCAGCGACAGAAGATTCTGGACGGAATCGGGCGGATATCTCAGGGCGATCTGAAGGCACAGATCCCGGTGAAAAATCTTGGAGGAGATAATCTGGTGTTTGCAGAAGCGGTAAATCAGATGGGTGCAGGCCTTTCCATGGCCGTGGAAAAAAGCATTAAGGATGAGAGACTGAAATCTGATCTGATTACCAATGTATCACATGATATTAAAACGCCTCTTACATCGATTATTAACTATGTAGATTTGCTCAAGCGTGAAGATATTCAGAATGAAAGAGCCAAAAACTATATTTCCATTCTGGAAGATAAGGCGCTGCGTCTGAAACATCTGACGGATGATTTGGTGGAGGCTTCAAAAATCAGTTCCGGCAATGTGAAACTTGAGTTTATCCGTATCAATTTCCAGGAACTGATTTACCAGACCAATGGGGAATTCAGCGAGAAATTTGAAGATAAGGGGCTGCAGTTTGTGGTAAATATGCCCGATGAGCCGGTGGTAATCGAAGCAGACGGGCGGAGGCTCTGGCGTATTATCGAAAACCTTTATAATAACGCAGCCAAATATGCCATGCCAAACACCAGGGTCTATGTGGATCTGACGACTGTAGGGCATATGGTCCGTTTCAGTATTAAGAATATTTCCGAGCAGCCTCTGAATATTCAGGCGGATGAACTGACAGAGCGTTTTATCCGGGGGGATGTGGCGCGAAGCACTGAGGGCAGCGGACTGGGTCTTTCTATTGCCAAGAATCTGACAGAGCTGCAGAAGGGAAGGTTTGACATCTATCTGGACGGAGATTTGTTTAAGGTAACAATTATCTTTCCGGAAGCGCCGGCTGCAGACCGTGAGCCGGAAGAGACTGCCGGAGAGAATTCTGAGACGTAAACAGCCTGTAAAATACAGGACAGAAAACCGCTTGCATTCTTCTCTGGGTCTCTTTATAATAAGAATAACGCGGCGCCGGGAAAACAGGCGTCTGTTCAGGAGGAAAATATATGGTTCAGTTACTGGAAGGCGGAGCATATCTGCTGAACGGAACAGAGATTGTTCCGGATACCAGGGATGCGGCCAGTGTGCTGGAAAGCCAGCTTGGCACTGCCCCGTCCAAAGAAGATGCAAAAAAACAGACAATTGCCTATGGAATTCTGGAGGCGCATAATACCTCCGGGAATATGGAAAAACTTCAGATTAAATTTGACAAGCTGACTTCTCATGATATTACGTTTGTGGGAATTATTCAGACAGCCCGGGCTTCAGGCCTGGAAAAGTTCCCGATTCCCTATGTACTGACAAACTGTCATAACAGCCTGTGTGCGGTAGGCGGAACGATCAATGAGGATGATCACATGTTCGGACTGACCTGCGCCAAGAGATACGGCGGAATTTATGTGCCGCCTCATCAGGCGGTTATTCATCAGTTCGCCCGGGAGGTGCTGGCAGAGGGCGGAAAGATGATTCTTGGATCCGACAGCCACACCCGTTACGGTGCTCTTGGAACCATGGCTATGGGAGAGGGCGGACCGGAGCTGGTAAAACAGCTTCTGAATAAGACTTATGACATCAATATGCCGGATGTGGTAGGTGTATATCTGACTGGCAAGCCCCAGCAGGGCGTAGGACCTCAGGACGTTGCTCTGGCCATCATCGGCGCAGTGTTTGAAAAAGGATATGTAAATAACAAGGTCATGGAGTTCGTGGGAGACGGTGTGGCGAGCTTAAGCGCGGATTTCCGTATCGGTATCGACGTAATGACTACAGAGACTACCTGTCTGTCATCCATCTGGCAGACGGACGATACGATTAAAGATTTCTACGAGATTCACAAGAGACCGGAAGCCTACAGAGAACTGAAGCCTGGTAAGGTGGCATATTATGACGGAATGGTATATGTGGATTTGAGCGCGATCAGACCGATGATCGCGATGCCCTTCCATCCCAGCAATACCTATACCATCGAAGAAGTGAAGGCAAACCTGGGCGATATTCTGCGTGATGTGGAGAAAAAGGCGCTTGTAAGTCTTGGCGGAGCAGTGGATTATCATCTGACAGACAAGATTCGCGATGGAAAGCTCTATGTGGATCAGGGAATTATTGCAGGCTGCGCAGGCGGCGGTTTTGAGAATATCTGCGCCGCGGCCGATATTCTGAAGGGCTCCAGCATTGGCCCGGATGAATTTACCTTAAGCGTATATCCGGCAAGTATGCCTGTTTACATGGAACTGGTGAAAAACGGAGCAGCAGCATCTCTGATGGAGACGGGAGCAGTCATGAAGACGGCCTTCTGCGGTCCCTGCTTTGGAGCGGGCGATACTCCGGCAAATAACGGCTTCAGTATCCGTCATTCTACCAGAAACTTCCCGAACCGCGAGGGTTCCAAACTTCAGAGCGGACAGATTGCTTCTGTAGCTCTGATGGATGCCCGTTCCATTGCGGCGACAGCGGCGAACAAGGGATATCTGACGGCGGCAACAGAACTGGATACCAACTATTCCAATCCCCGGTATTACTTTGACAGTAAGATTTATGAGAACCGTGTCTTTGACAGCAAGGGCGTAGCCGATCCGTCGGTGGACATCAAGATGGGACCGAATATCAAGGACTGGCCTGCGATGCCGGCTCTGCCGGAACATCTGATTCTGAAGGTGGTTTCCGAGATTCACGATCCCGTTACAACGACGGACGAGCTGATTCCTTCCGGTGAAACCTCTTCTTACCGTTCCAATCCGCTGGGACTGGCAGAGTTTACACTTTCCCGCAAGGATCCGGCTTACGTGGGACTGGCAAAGGAAATCCAGAAGGCAGAAAAGGCTATTGAGGCAGGCAACTGCCCGGCAGAGGCTGTTCCGGAGCTGAAAGGAATCTTTGAGAAGCTGAACGCGTGGTATCCGGGAGTGGACAAGACGAATCTTGGAGTCGGAAGCACCATTTTTGCAGTGAAGCCGGGAGACGGCTCAGCCAGAGAACAGGCTGCTTCCTGCCAGAAAGTACTTGGCGGCTGGGCAAATATTGCCAATTCCTACGCAACCAAACGCTACCGCTCAAATCTGATCAACTGGGGTATGCTGCCCTTCCTGATCGACGAGGGCGAGCTTCCCTTTACGAAAGGAGATTTCCTGTTTGTTCCGGAGATCCGCAAGGCTATCGAGGAGAAGCAGAGCGAAGTGAAGGTTTACGTAAACGGTGATCAGGAGCGCGAGGTGACTCTGCGCCTGGGCGGCCTGACGGATGATGAGCGTGAGATTATCCTTAAAGGATGCCTTATCAATTATTACAGAGGATAAAGAAATATCCCCATCTGTTTTGGGGTAAGAGAAACACTGCGGGCGCCGCTGATACGGCCCTGCAGTGTTTTTGCGTGCAGAATATGAATTGCAGTTAAATAAAATTCCTGAAAGTTAATTTTGGTTCAATTGTGTCTGGCAGAAGGGTATGATAAGCTAAAAACAGCAAAAGGATCCTGAGCAGAATAAAAAATGGCGGCCCGGGAAAGAAACCGGATCTTTCCCGGGCTGTATGGGAGGTCAAAATGCAGACGGGTGAAGTGATAAGGAAATACAGAAAAAAGAGAAACATGACACAGGAAGAGATGGCAGTCCGGCTGGACGTGACAGCTCCGGCTGTGAACAAATGGGAAACCGGAAATTCTATGCCGGATATTACACTTCTGGCGCCCATTGCACGACTTTTGCAGGTTTCTCTGGAAGAGCTTCTGTCCTTCCGGGAGGATCTGACAGAAAAAGAAATTCAGGAACTGGTCCGGGAACTGATAAAAGAAAATATGCGGCAGGACAGCAGTCTGGATTTCCTGAAAGACTCCGGCCGGTGGGAAGAATTGATGAGGAAATAAGAACGCTTGACAAACGGATAAGGCTCTGCTACAATACGGACTGTAACAGAAATGTAACATTTGTAATAATAAGTTTAATAACTGAAACAAAAATGTTACATCAGACACGATATGGGAGGTTGTTATGAGCTTTATCAGCAGAAAGATACTTCCGCTCTGCGCCCTTGTGGCTCTCTGGGTGATCAGCTCCGGCTTTACCGGACTGAATGTGGAGATGGCGGCTGGTATCGAGTCCGTAATGGACGACCTGACAAGCGAGGATTTTGAAGAAATACAGGCACAGGATGAATGGAGCGGCAAGGTACTTGCCAATGTGGAGGACTATGTGACGGTTCGCTCAGAGCCCAGTCAGGAAGCAGAGGCAGTAGGACGCATGTTTAAAGGAAACGGCGGAGATATTGTGGAGCAGACAGAAGGATGGACCAAGGTGAGCTCCGGAAACGTCGAGGGTTATGTGAGCAATGAGTATCTGCTTTTCGGAGAGGAGGCCTATAACCAGGCACAGGAAGAAGCAGAACTGGTGGCTACTTCTCTGACGGGAGGTTTGAGAATCCGCGAGGAAGCCAACTCAGAGGCGAAAATTCTGAAAAACGTGGAAGAAGGCGCCAAGCTGGATGTGGCGGACGAAAATACGGTAGATTCTGAATGGGTACAGATAGAGTACGCTGAAGATAAAACAGGTTTTGTCTCTGCGGAGTATGTGGAAGTACAGTACGAGCTGGGCGAAGCCATGACGATGGAAGAGATTGAAAAGAAAGAAGCCGAGGAGAAAAAGGAAGCTCTGAAGCAGCAGCTGGAGACTTTTAAGGCAAACGGAGATGAGGTAACGCTGCTGGCGGCTTTGATTCAGGCAGAAGGAGGCAACCAGCCTTATGAGGGGCAGGTGGCTATCGGAGCAGTAGTTATGAACCGTGTGAGAAGCGGACGGTACGGCAGCACTATCGCGGATGTGATTTACGCTCCGGGACAGTTTGGCGTGGTAAGCAACGGCACAATTCTGCGGTACACATCCAACCCCAAGGCCAGCTGCGTACAGGCAGCCCAGGAAGCCATCGGCGGTTATACGAATATCGGCGGATTCACACATTTTAAGAATTCCCGGTCTTCTGTAAGCTCTGATCACATTGTGATTGGAAATCATGTATTTTACTAATAAAAACAGTGGCATTTGTGACAGCTGTGCAGTCTGCCACGGTATGTGCCATCCTGAAAAACGGGCCCTTCCGGGTCCGTTTTTTATTGCGGCAGAAAACCAAACTTAAGAAAATCTTTCGTGTGAAAGATGACTGGCCTGTGATAAAATATAGGACAAACAGATAAACTGCCTTTCGGGCAGGCTTGTACGGAGGATACGCAGATGAAACTGAAACTGGAGACGCCGCCCATGGTAATGAAAGCAAGAGAGGCGCAGAAGGGTAAGAACTGGTTCCTGGAACTTCTGATTTTCGGAGTGGTTTTAGTGGCTGCCAGCTTTGCGGAAAGCATCGTGATGATTCCGATCATTTTTGCTGTGCTGCTTACAAATCAGAATTTTCTTACGGCAACGTTGTCCGGAAACACGCAGGTTCTTAATGAGGTTGTATACGGCGCGTCAGGTTCGGACGGTATAACGCTGGGGATGCTGTTTGCCAATCTGGCAATGACAGGCGTTGTAATGCTGCTGTGCAAGGTAATGCAGAAGAGAAAAATGGATACGCTGGGATTTGTGAAGAAAGATATGGGAAAGGAGTATTTAAGAGGACTGGGGCTGGGTTTTCTGATGTTCTCAGCCGCTGTGCTTCTGTGTGTCATCACAGGCTCTCTTCAGATAGAGGGCATTTCCTCAGGGTTTGCGCCGGGAATTTTCCTTTTGTTCGTTCTGGGCTTTCTGATTCAGGGAATGGCAGAAGAGGTGCTGTGCAGAGGATACTTCCTTGTCTCCTTCGGAAGACGCCACTCCATGTGGGCCGCAGTTCTGGTCAATTCCGTTCTGTTTGCTGCTCTGCATCTGGGCAACAGCGGTGTCAGTCCTCTGGCAATTCTGAATCTGACGCTGTTCGGCATTTTTGCGTCTGTTTATTTCATTAAAAGAGGAAGTATCTGGGGGATTGGAGCGCTGCATTCCATCTGGAATCTGGCTCAGGGCAATGTTTATGGAGTCCGCGTAAGCGGAATTGTGACAAACTGTTCCTTATTTGTGAGTACTCCTGTGGAGGGAAGAGGGCTGATTAACGGAGGAGCCTTCGGTCTGGAAGGCGGAGCGGCTGTGACGGTTGTGCTGCTGGCCGGAATTCTTCTCCTGCTCCGGAGCCGTTCTGTGTATGAAAACCCGGCGGGAATAGAGGAGGCGGAGCTTCTTTCCTGAAAGAAACTTTACTTGTAATCCGGGTATAATTATAGTATCATTAATCATAAATACGGGAAAGAAAGGAGAGCAGTGAGGCATGAACGCAATATACTGGCTGATTTTGATTATAGTGCTGGTTGTACTGGAGATCATTACGCTTGGACTTACAACGATCTGGTTTGCCGGAGGAGCGCTGGCAGGCTTTATTCTCTCTATGCTGGATGTTTCTCCTGTGATACAGTGGGCGGCATTCTGTGCGGTTTCCCTGATCCTTCTGTTCTGTACCAGGCCCTGGGCGATGCGCTATTTCAACAGCCAGAAAAAGGTAAAGACGAATGTGGACAGTCTGATAGGAAAGACGGCTGTCATCACGGCTGCAGTTTCCAACCTGGAGACGCAGGGCGAGGCAGTGGTGAACGGAATGACCTGGACGGCCCGGTCATCAGACGATAGTGTACAGATACCGGAGGGGACACTCGTAGAGATTCTTGCCGTACAGGGAGTAAAGCTGATTGTCAAAGAAAAAGAAAAAGAGGAGGGCTGATTTATGCCGACAAATATAATAGGAATCGTACTTGTCATTATTTTAATTATTTTCCTGCTTCTGATTCTGGCTTCCTGCATTAAGATTGTACCGCAGGCCCAGGCGCTGGTAGTGGAACGTCTTGGCGCTTATATGGGAACCTGGGGTGTGGGTATCCATTTCAAGGCGCCGTTTATTGACCGGGTTGCGAGACGTATCACTCTGAAGGAACAGGTAGTGGATTTCGCGCCGCAGCCTGTGATTACGAAAGATAACGTAACCATGCGGATTGATACAGTGGTATTTTTCCAGATTACAGATCCCAAGCTGTTTGCTTATGGCGTGGAGAACCCTATTATGGCTATTGAGAATCTGACAGCTACCACGCTGAGAAATATTATTGGTGAGCTGGAGCTGGATCAGACTCTGACTTCCCGTGAGGTTATTAATACGAAAATGCGTGCTTCTCTGGATGTGGCTACAGATCCCTGGGGCATTAAGGTAAATCGTGTGGAACTGAAGAACATCATTCCGCCCGCAGCGATTCAGGATGCGATGGAGAAGCAGATGAAGGCAGAGCGTGAGCGCCGTGAAGCGATTCTTCGTGCAGAAGGTGAGAAGAAGTCCACGATTCTGGTTGCAGAAGGACAGAAGGAATCTGCAATTCTGGATGCCGAAGCTGAAAAGGAAGCGGCTATTCTTCGGGCTGAAGCTAAGAAGGAGGCTATGATCCGGGAAGCAGAAGGACAGGCGCAGGCCATCCTGAAGGTACAGCAGGCAAACGCAGACGGACTGCGGATGCTGAAGGATGCCAATGCAGACAGCGCTGTTCTGCAGCTGAAGAGCCTGGAAGCATTTGCGAAAGCTGCCGACGGACAGGCGACAAAGATTATTATCCCGTCAGAGATTCAGGGTCTGGCAGGCATGGTAAAGGCCATTACAGAAGTGGCGAAGGAAGATTAAATGTAAGATTGGAAAAGCGAAGGGGGCTGCTGCGCAGGATAATCTGCGCGCAGCCTTCTTGCGGTAAAGGAGAACAGGTTCTTTGGGCAGTCACAGAGAAAATACTCTGTTCTGATACAGGAGATGTGGGCGATGGAAACAAAACTTGATTTGACAAAAGAATATGGTCTCGTACTGGAGGGCGGCGGCGCCAAGGGAGCTTATCAGATAGGTGCATGGAAGGCGCTCAGGGAAGCGGGCGTCAGGATAAAAGGGGTATCAGGTACATCGGTAGGCGCTTTGAATGGGGCGCTGATCTGCATGGATGATCTGGAAAGAGCGGAAAATCTCTGGGCGAACATATCTTATTCCCAGGTCATGGATGTGGATGATGAACTCATGAAAAAACTGTTCGATAAAACACAGATGACAGGAGAGCTCTGGCGTGAAACCATGAAAGAAGTTTTCCGGATGATGGGGGACGGAGGTATGGATATCGGACCGCTCCGCCACCTGATTGAAGAAAATGTCGATGAGAAACTAATCAGGGAAAGCCCCGTGCAGTTTTATTGCTCTACCTATTCCATCACAGACCGGAGAGAACTGAATGTAGACATGAAGACTGTACCGGAGGGACAGATGAAAGATATGCTTCTTGCCAGCGCCTACCTTCCGGGATTCAAGAATACCAAGCTGCATGGAAAGACTTATGTGGATGGGGGTGCAACCAATGTACTTCCTATGGACGTACTTCTGGAACAGGGGTATCAGGATCTGATTCTGCTGCGTATTTTTGGGGTGGGACGTGAAAAGAGAGTCAGTATTCCGGAAGGCGTTACTGTAATAGAGATAGCTCCGCAGGTAAACCTGGGAAACACCCTTCAGTTTGACGCGGGAAAAAGCAGACGAAACATGAAGATGGGGTATTTTGACGCTCTGCGTGTGATTTACGGTCTGCAGGGAAAAATTTATTATATTGAACAAACACAGGAAGAGTGTTATTATTTAAAGCAATTGATACAAACAGAGCCCCGGATACGGAAAGAACTTCTTGAAGCTTATGAACTGGGCGGGGATCCTGAACAGGAACTGCGGGAGTTCATGGAAGTATTTCTGCCGCTTCTGGCATCAGAACTGAAGCTCGGAAGGGAATGGAATTACAGCAGTCTGTATCTTGCTGTTCTGGAAAACGTTGCGAGAGCACTGAAGATTCCCAGATACAGAGTATATACTGTTCCTGAACTCCTGGGGGAGATTGGGAGCAGGATTCGGGAGAAGGGAATTCCTGAGGAGTTTCCGGATTACGGAAAGCTGATTCTGGAAAAACGGGATCTTAAAGAGGAGGATGAGTGAAATGAATTTAAAAGGACGGGATTTTCTTACACTCCGGGATTTTACACCGGAGGAGATTACATATCTGGTAGATCTGGCTGCTGAGCTGAAGGCCAGGAAGAAGCAGGGGATTGTGGAAAGAGATCTGAGAGGAAAGAACATAGCCCTGATCTTCGAAAAGACGAGTACCAGAACCCGCTGTGCTTTTGAAGTGGCAGCCCATGATCTGGGTATGGGAACCACCTATCTGGATCCTTCAGGCTCCCAGATTGGGAAAAAAGAGAGCATCGCAGATACCGCACGTGTTCTGAGCCGGATGTTTGATGGAATTGAGTACCGGGGATTTGGTCAGGAAATTGTGGAAGAACTGGCAAAATATTCGGATGTGCCTGTGTGGAACGGACTGACAAATGAATACCATCCCACACAGATGCTTGCCATGCTGCTGACTGTCAGGGAACATCTGGGACGGCTGAAGGGTGTGAAACTGGTATATATGGGAGATGCCCGCTACAACATGGGAAATTCTCTTATGATTGTATGTGCAAAAATGGGTATGCATTTTACAGCCTGCGCTCCGAAGGCGTATTTCCCCAATGAGGAGCTGGTATCCTGGTGCCGCCATGTGGCAGAGGAGACAGGCGCCACAATTACGCTGACAGAGGACGTAGAAGCAGGAACCAGAGGAGCGGACGTCATTTATACAGACGTATGGGTATCCATGGGAGAACCTGATGAAGTGTGGGAGACGAGAATCCGTGAACTGACCCCTTATCAGGTAAACAAAAAGGTAATGGAAAATGCAGGACCGCAGGCGATCTTCACACACTGCCTGCCGGCATTCCATGATCTGAAAACGACGACAGGAAAGCAGATTGCTGAAAAATTCGGAATCACAGAGATGGAGTGTACGGATGAGGTGTTTGAATCCGCACAGTCTGTGGTATTTGATGAGGCAGAGAACCGCATGCATACGATTAAGGCGGTAATGGCAGCTACACTGGGGGCATAACTGATATGCAGAAAAAACAGAGCAGGGTGGTAAGAGATCCTTATTACTACTGGAAAATTGTGAATATGGTGCTGGCCTGCGGAATTCTGGTGCTGGCGCTTCTGATTCTGTTTGGTGAGGAACAGAGGTATCTGAGCCCTGTGGCATTTTTTCTTGGCGTGGTTATGTGCACTCTGTCCGGTATTATGGAACTGGCTAAAAATAAAAAAGCAGTAGGCTATATCTGTTCTGTGTTTGCCGGTATTCTGGCTGTGGTTCTGATTCTGGATGTAGTGCGGACGTGGTTTTTATGATAAAAGAAGAGATTTTAAAGGTGCTTCGTGAATCGGAAGATTATGTTTCCGGACAGGAGCTTTGTGAAAAATTCGGCGTTTCCCGGACTGCGGTCTGGAAGGCAGTAACAAAACTGAAAGAGGAAGGATATGAGATAGACAGTATCTCAAACCGGGGATATCTGCTGAAAACTCTGGCCGATGTGGTGACAGAGGCGGAAATCGGAAGCCGGCTTAAAACGAAAGTCATGGGGAAACACTGCGTCTGCTTTGGGGATGTGGACTCCACGAACATTCAGGCAAAAAAGCTGGCGGAAGAAGGAGCCCCTCACGGAACACTGGTATGCGCGGAAAGCCAGAGCGAAGGCCGGGGACGGCGGGGAAAAACCTGGATTTCACCCAGGGGAAATGCGGTCTATATGAGTCTGCTGCTTCGGCCGAGGATCCGGCCGGAGCATGCATCTGTACTGACTCTGGTTATGGGCATGGCCGCTGCGCGGGCGTGCAACGAACTGCTGAGACGGGCAGAAGAGGAGGCTGCAGGAAACAGCTCGGAACAGGCCCGGCCCCGGGTAGGCGTGAAGTGGCCCAATGACCTGGTTCTGGATGGCAGAAAGACAGCAGGAATGCTGACAGAGATGAGCGCAGAGATTGACTGCATTCACTATGTAATCATTGGAGTAGGGATTAATGTCAATGAAAAAGACTTTCCTGAAGAGCTGCCTCAGGCAACTTCACTTCGTCAGGCGGCGGGAAAACGTCTGATGAGGGCGGAACTGATAGCTCTGTGTATGGAGTATTTTGAAAAGTACTACTGTGAGTTTGAAAAGACGGAAGATCTGAGAACACTGAAAGATGATTACGAAGAACTGCTGGTCAACAAAGGACGGCAGGTGCGGGTTCTGGAGCCGGGAAATGAACATGTGGGAACTGCTCTGGGAATTAATGAGCAGGGAGAACTGCTGGTAGAGCTCGCAGACGGACGGACAGAGAAGGTCTATGCCGGAGAGGTGTCAGTCCGCGGAATTTATGGCTATGTATAACCGGGAGGGAAAAATGTACCAGGATCAGACAGTGCTTTGCGGAGCAAATTCTTATGAAGAAAAATATTATTTTAATGAGGATTTTGCAGCTTTGCCGGAGGAAGTAAAAAAGGAACTGAAAATCATGTGCGTACTTTTTGTATCTGAGGTGGGAGGAATTCTGCTTCTGGAATATGAAGAGGACGGAACATTAGTTTTCCGGGTGTCCAGCCGGGATGATGACTTTTTCTTTGATGAGATAGGAAGCGGACTGAAAATTAAAGAGCTTCAGAAAAGCAAGGAAGAGCTGCTGGCCTCTCTGGAACTGTTCTATAAAGTATTTTTCTTGAATGAGGAGATTGAACATGCATAACGAACTGTTTTCTATTGGACCCTTTACGGTGTATGGCTACGGCCTTATGATTGCGATTGGAATTTTTGCGGCGTACTGTCTGGCAGAGTATCGGGCCAGAAAAATCGGGCTGGATGAAGAAAGAGTCTTTGGCCTGACTATCTGGGCTGTGGTAGGGGGTATTCTTGGCGGAAAGATTATGTACTACCTGACGATTGTTCCCCAGATAGCAGCAGATCCGACTCTGCTTTACCGGGATCTGATGGAAGGTTTTGTTATTTACGGCGCTTTGATTGGGGGATTTATCGGCGTAGTACTCTATTGTCAGTGGCGCAGAATAAACATATTCTCTTATCTGGATCTTGCGCTTCCGTCCGTAGCGCTGGCCCAGGGCTTCGGACGTATCGGATGTCTGCTGGCAGGCTGCTGCTACGGACAGGAGACAGACAGCGCATTCTGTATTGTTTTCCAGAATTCGGTCTATGCTCCGAATGGCGTACCGCTGGTTCCGACTCAGATTATTTCCAGTGTTCTGGATTTCCTTCATTTCGGACTCCTGATTCTGTTTGCGAAGAAATGGAAAAAGGGAGAGGGACAGGTTGCAGGTCTGTATTTCGCATTGTACAGTGCCGGACGCTTTATTCTGGAATTTTTCCGGGGCGATCTGGAGCGCGGAAATGTAGGCGCCTTATCCACCTCTCAGTTTATAGGGATTTTTGCCTTCCTCTTTGGAGCAGCGCTGTTCGTGTGGGCAGGAAAACATGGAAAGCCGGAGATGACAGCAGATATTCCAGAGAAGCCGGAAGAAGCTTCGGGAGAATTGCAGGATGAATAAGTATGACAAAATAGCAAAGGTGTGTCTGTATTTTGGAGTTTTGCTGACTCTGGCTGCGCTGGACTGGTGGTGGTATGCGCAGCGTTTTCAGAATGAAAGCTTTGTGCTGGAGCTTCCGTTTATACAGGCGGTTTATATCCTGTGGATTGCTGTGACAGCAGGCTGTTTTGCAGTCAGTGCGGTTTTATTCCGAAAGGCGGCAAAGGAACAGCAGGCACACAGACAGTAAAATGTACAAAAAGGCGTCAGAAGGGTAAGAAACATGGCATTGAGAATAGGAAATACAGAGCTTCCGGGCTCTGTGATACTGGCACCTATGGCAGGAGTAAGCGACCTGCCATTTCGTTTGCTCTGCAGAGAGCAGGGAGCGGACCTGGTCTGCATGGAGATGGTCAGCGCCAAGGCGATAGCCTACCATAACAGGAATACAGAAAAACTGATGCAGATTGACCCGGAGGAACGTCCTGTATCTTTGCAGCTGTTTGGCTCAGATCCGGATTTGATGGCAGAAATTGCTCAGCAGATAGAAGAACGGCCGTTTGATATTCTGGACATTAATATGGGCTGTCCGGTTCCCAAAATTGTGGGAAACGGAGAAGGTTCTGCGCTGATGCGGGATCCGAAGCTGGTGGAAGAGATTGTAACCAAGGTGGCGCGGGCGATTCGAAAACCCCTTACGGTCAAAATTCGCAAAGGCTTTGACGATGCTCATGTGAATGCGGTGGAGATTGCGCGGATTGCAGAAGCGAGCGGCGCAGCCGCTGTGGCAGTACACGGAAGAACAAGAGAACAGTATTATTCGGGAAAAGCAGACTGGGATGTGATTCGGCAGGTGAAAGAGGCTGTATCAATTCCGGTTATCGGAAACGGAGATGTGGATTCTCCTGAAAAGGCAAAGGCTCTGATGGAGGAGACGGGATGTGACGGTGTAATGATTGGACGGGCAGCCAGAGGAAATCCATGGATTTTCCGGGAAGTCAGCGAATATTTAAAGACAGGTCAGAAAACAGAGCGGCCTTCCGCTGAGGAGATACGGGCCATGATGCTGCGCCATGCCAGGATGCAGGTGGAATACAAGGGGGATTATACCGGAATCAGAGAGATGCGCAAGCACATCTCCTGGTATACGGCGGGAATGCCGCATTCAGCCCGGATGCGGGCCCGGATTAACAGTGTGGAGAGCTTTGAGGAACTGGAAGAAATCTTGACAATCGGATTCTCTTAAGATATAATACTGTGAATGTTTCTGACAGGAATAAACGGGACAGAAAAAGATATAATGAAATAGATTGGAAAACAGGAAACAGGAAGGATGTAAAAGGGCATGAGTGAGAAGAAAAATTTACTGACTTATGAGGGACTTAAGAAGCTTGAGGACGAGCTTCAGGATCTGAAGGTGGTACAGAGAAAGGCCATCGCACAGAAGATTAAAGAAGCAAGAGAGCAGGGCGACCTGTCTGAGAACGCAGAATATGATGCGGCAAAGGATGAACAGCGTGATATCGAAGCGCGTATTGAGCAGATTGAAAAAATTCTGAAGAACGCTGAGGTAGTGGTAGAGGACGAGGTTGATCTGGATAAGATCAGTGTTGGCTGCGCTGTCAAAGTGCTGGATGTGGAGTTTGATGAGGAAGAGGAATTCAAACTGGTAGGATCTTCTGAGGCAAACAGTCTGAACGGTAAGATTTCCAACGAATCTCCGGTAGGAAAAGCTCTGATCGGTGCCCGCGTAGGCGACACGATTCAGGTAGAGACCCAGGCAGGAGTTATTGAATACAAGGTGCTTGAGATCCAGAGATCCAAGTAAGCGCAGGAACGGGAGGAGTACGCGAGAATGGGTGAACAGAAGAATCAGAACGCGCAGGAGCAGGACATCAATCAGCTGCTCAAGATCCGCAGGGACAAGCTGAAAGAGCTGCAGGAGCGGGGAATGGATCCGTTCCGCCTGACAAAGTATGATGTAACACAGCATAGTCAGGAAATTAAGGATCAGTTTGAAGAACTGGAAGGAAAGACCGTATCCATTGCAGGCCGTATGATGTCCAAGCGTGTTATGGGAAAGGCTTCTTTCTGCAATGTTCAGGATTTGCAGGGAAATATCCAGTGCTATGTTGCAAGGGACGCGATTGGACAGGAGCCGTATCAGGATTTCAAAAAATATGACATTGGCGATATTATCGGTGTACGTGGAGAGGTATTCCGGACTAAGACCGGAGAGATATCAATTCATGCTGCGGAGATCACGCTTCTTTCCAAGAGCCTTCAGATCCTTCCGGAGAAATTCCATGGTCTGACAAATACAGATGTGCGGTACCGCCAGCGGTATACGGATCTGATTATGAATACAGAGGTGAAGGATACCTTTATCAAGCGTTCCAGAATTCTCAGCAGTATCCGCCGCTATCTGGACAGCCAGGGCTTTATGGAGGTTGAGACTCCGATGCTGGTAGCGAATGCCGGAGGCGCTGCGGCACGTCCTTTTGAGACACATTTTAATGCTCTTGACGAGGATTTCAAGCTGCGCATTTCTCTGGAGCTGTATCTGAAGCGACTGATTGTAGGCGGACTGGAGCGTGTTTACGAGATTGGCCGTGTGTTCAGAAACGAAGGACTGGATACCCGTCATAATCCGGAATTTACCCTGATGGAGCTTTATCAGGCATATACAGATTATCATGGCATGATGGATCTCACAGAGAATCTGTATCGTACCGTGGCGCAGGAGGTTCTGGGAACCACCAAGATTGTATATAACGGAGTGGAAATGGATCTCGGAAAGCCGTTCGAGCGCATTACCATGGTAGACGCGGTAAAGAAATATGCCGGCGTAGACTGGAATGAGGTTCAGGATCTGGAGCAGGCGCGTGCGCTTGCGAAGGAGCATGAAGTGGAATATGAAGAGCGTCATAAGAAAGGCGATATCCTGAATCTGTTCTTTGAAAAATATGCAGAAGAGAAGATGATTCAGCCTACTTTCGTTATGGATCATCCCATTGAGATTTCTCCGCTGACCAAGAAGAAACCTGAGAATCCGGAGTACGTGGAGCGTTTCGAGTTCTTTATGAACGGATGGGAGATGGCGAATGCTTATTCTGAGCTGAACGATCCCATTGACCAGAGAGAGCGTTTCAAAGCTCAGGAAGAACAGCTGGCTCAGGGCGACGAGGAGGCCAACACTACGGATGAAGATTTCCTGAATGCGCTGGAAATCGGTATGCCGCCTACAGGAGGTATTGGTTTCGGTATCGACCGTATGTGCATGCTGCTGACAGACTCTGCGGCTATCAGAGACGTACTGCTGTTCCCGACCATGAAGACACAGGGCGCGGCAAAGAATGAGGCGAATAATGCAGCTCAGGCTGTGAAAGCAGAGGAAAAACCGGCAGAGAAGATCGACTTTTCTCATGTAAATATTGAACCGCTCTTTGAGGAGACAGTTGACTTTGAGACATTCAGCAAATCTGATTTCAGAGCTGTAAAGGTGAAAGAATGTGAAGCTGTGCCGAAGAGCAAAAAACTCTTGAAGTTTGTTCTGGATGACGGAACAGGCACCGACAGAGTGATTTTAAGCGGCATTCACGCATATTATGAGCCGGAAGAACTGATTGGAAAGACCTGTATTGCAATCACGAATCTGCCTCCGAGACCGATGATGGGAATTGAGTCCTGCGGTATGCTCATTTCCGCTGTTCACGAAGAGGAAGGAGAGGAAAGACTTCATCTTCTGATGGTAGATGATCATATTCCGGCAGGAGCAAAGCTGTATTAATAAAAGTAAAAAACAAAGGCTTTTGTGTCTGGTGTTTTACCAGGCGCAGAAGCCTTTTTCTGTATACTTGTGTCTCAGGCGGTTGAGACGGCTTAAGCCTGATGCGAAAATCTGCGGCTGTCCGTAGACGGTAATTTATCCATTTTGTTTAAAAACAATTAATTTAATGGTTATTTTTATTTACAAACAATTAAATTGATGGTTTAATAATATATAAATAAATGTATATCATTTATGTTTAAGGAGTACTATATGGGAAACAGAGAGCGTGACAGAAAAGAAAATTTGTTTACGACACCGCAGTACACTACGGCAGAAGAGATAAAGAAGATACGCACGCAGTTAAAACTTACACAGAAGGAATTTGCAAGTCTGATTAACTGTTCTAAGCCCACTGTTGAAAGATGGGAAAGAAGTAAAACGGTCATCACGGGTCCTGTTGTGTTCATACTCAGTATGCTGGAAAAATATCCTGAATATGTGAAGGAGATCAGAATTCCGGAACGAACTACATTGCTGAGACTCTGGTATATGTATAAACAAAAGGTATGTACAATTATAGATGTTGACGAAATGAACCAAAGAGTTAAGATTACCAACTTTACCAATTCTGTCATAATGCGGGCTTTTGGAGCAGAGGAACACCCGGATTATTCTGCATATGTGGAGTTTCTGGAGTCCAGGTGTTTTCCAAGAAGCAGGGACAAGATAAAATTAGTACTGCGTGATTTGGAGCTGCCATTTTATGATCCGCTGATGATTATTGAAAAAACAGAAGGGCGCATGGCAGAAGACGATTTCTGGATAAAGATAGAAAGGCAGTACAATGATAGAATTATTTGAACAGGATGAAAGAAAAAATGGGAGGCAGTCTTCAAAGGGAAATCAGCTGAAGTGGGAAAATAAGGGTATCTGGTATAAGGCAGATTATACAGGATATGAGGGACTGGCAGAATATATGATATCTCATCTTCTGAGGCAATCTTCGCTTTCTGAAGAGGAATATGTTTTGTATGATTTGGAAACTATAAAATATAAAACGTCCATTTATAAGGGAGCAAAAAGTAAAAATTTTTTGGAGGACGGCTGGCAGATTATTACCCTTGAACGGTTGTTTAAAACTTTTTTTGGAAAAAGTCTTTATCAATCGATTTTTATGATAACAGATCATGAAAAAAGATTGTCTTTTTTGACGGAACAAACAGAGCGCATAACAGGACTTACACAGTTTGGAATTTATATCAATAAACTCTTTACCATTGATGCCTTTTTCCTGAACGAGGACAGACATACGCATAATATTGCCGTTTTGATGAATGGAGAAGGCAGGTTTACTTATTGTCCGATATTTGACAATGGCGCTGGTCTTTTGGCAGATACTTCTGTGGATTATCCGATGCAGGGCGATGTTTATACACTTATGGATCAGGTGCAATCTAAAACAATATGCCATGATTTCGATGAGCAGCTAGATATTTCTGAAAAATTGTTTAAAACAAATTTACGGTTTAGCTTTACAAAGAAAGATGTAAAGGAACTTTTGGAACAGGCAGATATCTATAGTGAAAAAGAGAGAGAACGGGTAGAAAAAATTATTTACGCACAGATGAGAAAATACGAGTACCTATTTTAATGTAATTGCGGAGGTGATCTTTTATGGAAACATATGATCTTCCGGTGTTATTTACTGAGGAAGAACGAAGGAAATATGCAGAATGGGGATGCAGGAAAGAAAAAGTTCTGATTCCGTTTGCAGTGACTGCCATTGTAATTGATGTTATCGTGCTTATAGGAACCGCGATTTATTTTCTTTCAGTAAGAGAACATGAACCCTATTTTGCAGCATGGATGTCAGCCTGGGGAGGTCTTGTGGGGAGTATTTCCTATGGAGCAGCCCTTTTTTTCACAGCGCTGATTTTAAAACCTCTCGATATAATTCTGGATAAGATATATAAAAAGCCGAAGGGACCAAGAAGTCTCTGTTTATCTCCCGGTGAGGGTGGTGTCCGGTATATCCTGACTCAGGATAAAAAAATTCTCAGAGACGGTCTTATTCCCTGGGAGTTATGGAGTACATCGGTATCTGCTGAGACAAATGAAATATACATAGACGGAGAATGCTTACGCATAGGAGCCAATACCATAGAAACGATTTATCCTCAGGAGAAACAGCATAAATGGATGGACAGGCCGGAAGAAAAAATAACCGGTTCCATCAGTCTGAAAAAAATATCCCGGAATTTTGATGGTTATTTAGCTTCGCTGGAGGCTAAGAGAAAAGAAAAAGAGTGGAGAGAAAGATGCCGGCAGGGAAAAGAGCGGTAAAATAATACGTACAGCAGCTCAATCGGTTCCCGGTCTGCATAAACAGGTCTGGCGGCTGCATAACGTAGGTGAATTTTTTCTGGTCCATTATCTTCTTTCAGCAGACAATGTACCTGACCGCTTTTTTCTGGCTGCTTCTGCTTCTGTTTCTTGTTGTACTGACCGCGGTACTGTTTTATGGCATTTCAAAAGCGGCTGCGTACCTGCTGCTGCCCTACACAGTCTGGGTGGCTTTTGCCGGCTATCTCAATCTGTCAATATGGGTTCTGAACCGGTAGAAAAAGTACGGAGTAACGCCTTTGGAAAAGGTTCTCACAGGAGAAGAAAAGGGATTGATCTGATAAATAAAAATTGATATATTGGAACTGTCCTTTTGAATATACGGCTGGAAAGGGGAATATTATGAAACTTGATGCGAAAACCTGTCTGCGGGTTGGAATTACTGTATTTTTACTGTACCTGGCGATTCATTACTGGCCTGCGGCAGCCGGGATAGGCTCCATGTTTTTCTCTGCGGCGATGCCTCTGTTTTTGGGGGTCATCATCGCGTATCTGGTCAATATTCTGATGACTTTTTATGAAAAGAAACTGTTTGGCAGGGCAAAAGAAGAAGTACGTCTGAGGGCAGGCAGACCTGTGTGCATGCTTCTGGCGTTTGCCACTCTGCTGGTCATAGTTGTTTTCCTGCTGGTACTGGTGATTCCGGAACTGGTTTCCTGTGTTCACGTCATTATCTCAGGCGTTCCCAAAGTAGTGGCCAGCTTTACCCGCTGGTGTGAAAATCAGGGAATTCTGCCGGAGACGGTTGCGGATGCGCTTGCCGGAATTGACTGGAAGAGCCGGATGAGCGATATCGCAAAAGTGCTGACTGCAGGAGTAGGAAGCGCGGCAAATGTGATTGTAAGTACCCTCACATCAGTAGTCTCCGGTTTTGTAACGTTTGTCATGGCATTGATTTTCGCCATTTATCTTCTGCTTGGAAAGGAGAAGCTGAAAGGCCAGGCCCGGAAAATAGCGGAACGGTATCTGAAGGATACGGTCAGGGCAAAGGTCCTGTATGTACTCAGAATTGTCAATGACTGCTTTCACAGATATATTGTGGGCCAGTGTACAGAAGCTGTGATACTGGGTATTCTGTGTATGCTGGGTATGTTTCTCCTGCGGCTTCCCTATGCTACTATGATTGGGGCTCTGATCGGCTTTACTGCGTTGATTCCGGTAGCCGGTGCTTATATCGGCGCGTTTGTGGGCGCGTTTATGATTCTTACGGTAGCTCCGGTGAAAGCTGTGATTTTTCTGCTGTTCATTGTTGTACTCCAGCAGATGGAAGGAAATCTTATCTATCCCAAGGTAGTGGGATCTTCACTGGGGCTGCCTGCTCTCTGGGTGCTGGCGGCAGTGACAGTGGGAGGCGGAGTGCTGGGGATACCGGGTATGCTTCTGGGAGTCCCGCTTTCTGCAGCGGCATACAGACTGCTGCGCAATGACGTATATGGGATTACAGAGGAGTTTGAAGAAAAGGAATAAACAGAGTATTGTATAGAAAAGAGGGAACCGCAGGGCATCATGGATGCTTTTCGATTCCCTCTTTTGATTACGGGAGCTTTGTTCTGCAGAGTTATCCTACAGAAGTTTCTCCTGCCAGAATTTTTTTATAATCTTCATAGTTCTTTTCCAGAAGCTCTGGTGTGTTCAGCTCATAAGGACATTTTTCCATACACTGTCCGCAGTGAAGGCAGTCTTCGATTTTTTTCATCTGGCTCTGCCATTCCTCATTCAGCCACTGGGCAGAGGGGGCTCTTCTGACCATCAGGGACATTCGTGCACAGCTGTTAATCAGAATGCCGGCGGGACAGGGCATGCAGTAGCCGCAGCCCCGGCAGAAGTCGCCGGTCAGCTCTTTCTTTTCCTTTTCGATGAAGCGGGAAATTTCATCATCCAGAACAGGCGGCTGATCCATAAAGGAAAGCCATTCTTCCAGCTCAGACAGCTTCTGGATTCCCCAGATAGGAAGTACATGATCAAATTGCGCCATAAAAGCAGAAGCGGCTCTGGAATTTGTGATCAGGCCTCCTGCCAGTCCCTTCATGGCGATGAAGCCCATTCCGTGCTCCCGGCAGAGAGCTACGAGTTCCAGCTCTTTTTCGGAGGAAAGATAACTCAGCGGGAACTGCAAAGTCTCATACAGACCGGATGTAATACATTCTCTGGCAACTCCCAGCTTATGAGTGGTAAGGCCTATATGGCGGATCTTACCTGCGGCCTTTGCTTCCAGCATACATTCATACATGCCGGTTCCGTCTCCGGGACGGAAGCAGGTATCCGCACAATGGAACTGATATAGATCAATATAGTCTGTTTTTAAAAGCTGCAGAGAAGTCTTGAGATGTTCCCGGAAATCCTCAGGGGTCTGCGCCTGTGTCTTGGTTGCGATGACCAGGTTTTCACGTATTCCTTCAAAAGCGTTTCCCAGCTTTTCCTCACTGTCGCTGTAGGCCCGCGCCGTATCAAAAAAACGCATACCCCCTTCGTAAGCTCTTCTGAGGATCTGTACGGCTGTTTCCATATTTACCCGCTGAACGGGCAGAGCCCCGAAAGCGTTCTGAGGTACGGTAATTCCGGTAGATCCCAGGGTTATCATTTTCATTTCGTTCACACTCCTTTTGTACTGCATTCTGGTTCTATTTTAGGTCGGCATCTGCCTTCCCGTCAATCCTTCTTTTCATTGAAAACAAAAGAATGAAATGATAGAATGACAGTACAGCAGAAACGATTGAAAATGCAGAGGTCTGGGAGAATATGATAAAAATTGATCTGATTACAGGGTTTCTCGGGGCGGGAAAAACCACATTTCTGAAGCAGTATGCGGACTGGCT
The DNA here is from genome assembly GCA_944378225.1 of uncultured Merdimonas sp. Lineage (GTDB taxonomy): Bacteria > Bacillota > Clostridia > Lachnospirales > Lachnospiraceae > Laedolimicola. The sequence continues at coordinate 23,164 of CALWGE010000006.1, read as the reverse complement.
GATGAGGCAGGGACAGCATATCGGAATTCTGGAGAATGACTTCGGAGCTGTCAATGTAGATATGATGCTTCTTAAAGAACTGGAAGGGGAGCATTGTGAGCTGGAAATGATATCCGGGGGATGCGATGGGGAGACGCACAGAAGAAGGTTCCGGACAAAACTGATTGCCATGGGAATGAGCGGCTATGACAGAGTTCTGGTAGAACCTTCCGGTATTTATGATGTGGATGAATTTTTTGATGTGCTCCGGGAAGAGCCGCTGGACCGCTGGTATGAGATTGGCAGCGTCATAGCTGTCGCAGATGCAGAGCCGGAACCGGAACTGTCTTCTGAGGCGGAATACCTTCTGGGATCCGAGCTGGCCTGCGCAGGCTGCGTGGTGCTCAGCCGAATGGACAAGGTTTCCGACAGCCGGCTTCAGGAGACAGAGGCATTTTTAAACCATGCTCTGGAGAAAGTGCGGTGCGGGCGGACACTGCGTCTGGGAAGGGAGATTTTATGCCGCGGCAGAGACGGATTTACGGACGAAGATTTCCGGCGGCTGGCGGATTGCGGTTATGTAGCCGCAGATTATGAAAAGCGGATTTTCGCAGATTCGGATTTTTTTGAATCACTGTTTTTTCTTGAAGTCAACTTGCCGGAGAAAGAACTGAAACATGCTGCGGAACAGATTCTGGCAGATGCCGGCTGCGGTCAGGTTTTCCGGCTGAAGGGATTTTTCAGGACAGAGGAACAGGGATGGATGGAACTGAATGCCACGAGGCGGGGGCTGGAGACGACTTCCATTGCAGAAGGGCAGGAAATCCTGATCGCCATAGGCACAGGAATGAAAAAGGAGCGGATAGAGGCATATCTGCGGGGAGGAGGAACAAAAAAGTGAAAAAGTATATTATGGCGCTGGATGCAGGAACCACCAGCAACCGGTGTATTCTGTTTAATGAGAAGGGAGAAATGTGCAGTGTTGCTCAGAGGGAATTCTGCCAGCATTTTCCCAGACCGGGCTGGGTAGAGCATGATGCGGATGAGATCTGGGCCAGTATGCTGGGGGTGGCTGTGGAAGCCATGAATATGATCGGAGCCTCAGCGCAGCAGATAGCCGCAATCGGAATTACGAATCAGAGAGAGACGGCGATTGTCTGGGACAGACGTACAGGAGAGCCTGTATATCACGCAATTGTGTGGCAGTGCCGCAGAACATCCGACTATTGCGACATGCTGAAGGAGAAAGGGCTGACAGAGAAATTCCGGAAAAAGACGGGACTTGTGATAGACGCCTATTTTTCGGCCACTAAAATACGCTGGATTCTGGATCATGTGCCGGGCGCCAGAGAACGGGCTGAACGGGGAGAGCTTCTGTTTGGTACGGTGGAGACCTGGCTTATGTGGAAACTTACAAAGGGGGCCGTCCATGTAACAGATTACTCCAATGCTTCCCGAACGATGCTGTTTAATATTAATACACTGACCTGGGATCAGGAAATTCTGGAGGAACTTCAGATTCCGGAAAGCATGCTTCCGGAAGTAAAACCCTCCAGTTGTGTATACGGTTATACGGATCCCTCCTTTTTTGGCGGTTCAATTCCTATTGCCGGCGCCGCAGGGGATCAGCAGTCGGCCCTTTTCGGACAGACCTGTTTCCGGCCGGGCGAGGCAAAGAATACATATGGCACAGGCTGCTTTCTGCTGATGAATACAGGAGAAAAACCGGTATTTTCAGAAAACGGTCTGGTGACGACGATTGCGTGGGGAATCGACGGAAAGGTAACCTACGCTCTGGAAGGTTCCATTTTTGTAGCCGGAGCAGCTATTCAGTGGCTGCGCGATGAGATGAAGCTTATTGATTCTGCCGCAGATTCAGAATATATGGCGAAAAAGGTGGCAGATACGAATGGATGCTATGTGGTGCCGGCTTTTACCGGACTGGGAGCGCCTTACTGGGATCAGTATGCCAGGGGAACCATTGTGGGGATTACCCGCGGCGTAAATAAATACCACATCATCCGGGCGACTCTGGAGTCACTGGCTTACCAGGTTCATGACGTTCTGGTGGCGATGGAAGCCGACTCCGGAATCTGCCTGGAGGCTCTTAGAGTAGACGGGGGAGCCAGCGCCAATGATTTTCTGATGCAGACTCAGGCGGACATTATCCATGCACCGGTAAACAGACCGTGCTGTGTGGAGACCACTGCTATGGGAGCGGCTTACCTGGCGGGACTGGCAGTTGGTTATTGGTCAGGTCAGGAAGAAATCAGAAATAATTGGGCTGTCGATCGGACTTTTGAACCTTCCATTGGAGAAGAAGAAAGGCAGAGCAAAATAAAAGGATGGAAAAAAGCCGTAAAATATGCTTACGGCTGGGCAAAAGAGGATACATCTTCCAAATAGACAGAATAATCTGAAATTGCATGATAAAAAATTGACAATCTCTTCTTCGAACAGTATAATCAAAAGGTATAATAAAACGGAAATACATAAAAGAAGAGGAGGACACGGAACAATGCAGGAATTTGATGTAATCATTGTCGGTGGAGGACCGGCCGGGTACAATTGTGCGGAGTATGCAGCGCATCACGGGAAAAGTGTGCTGCTGGTTGAAAAGAAAAGCCTGGGCGGAACCTGTCTGAATGTGGGTTGTATCCCTACGAAGACGTTTTTGTATGCATCAAAAATGTACCATTATGCTGCCGGCGCGGGGACTTCATATGGCGTGGAGACGGATGGAACGGTTTCACTGAATCAGGCTGCCGCGGTAAAAAAGAAGGACGAAGTGGTGAAGACACTGGTGCAGGGCGTGGCGTCGGCTTTGCGTCGTGCAAAGGTGAAAGTGGTAAACGGAACAGCCAGCGTAGGGAAAAGAGACGGAAAACTTCTGGTTTCTGTAGACGGGCAAGAATATGCAGGTACGGATCTGATTCTGGCTTCCGGTTCATCTCCGGTTATTCCGCCCATTGAAGGTGTAAAAGAAGGACTGGCAGATGGGACGGTCATGACCAGTGATGAGATTCTGGACATGACAGAGATCCCGGCCAAACTGCTTATCGTGGGCGGCGGTGTGATTGGCTTTGAGATGGCGGCATATTTTCAGGAGGCAGGTTCAAAGGTAACGGTAATCGAGATGTTTGACAAAGTGCTGGGGTCCAATGATCGGGAAATCAGCACTCTTCTGCAGAAGGAGATGGAGAGGAAGGGCGTAACCTTTTATCTGTCCAGCAGTGTAAAGAAGGTTTCCGGCGGAGTGGTTACATTTGAAAAGGACGGGAAAATCGATGTGGCTGCCTACGACAGGGCTTTGATGTGCGTGGGGCGCCGTCCAAACAGCGAAGTGGAAGGACTGCAGGAGCTGGGGGTACAGACGGAACGGGGCGCAGTGGTAACAGATGAGCACATGCAGACGAATGTTCCCCACGTCTATGCAATCGGCGATGTTAATGGAAAAGTGATGCTGGCGCATGTGGGTTACCGGGAAGGCGAAGTCGCAGTGAACCATATTCTGGGAAAAGAAGATGCCATGAGTTATGACGCTATCTGCGGCGTAGTTTATACAAATCCGGAGGCTGCTTTTGTAGGACTTTCTGAAGAGCAGGCAAAGGCTTCCGGAATACCCTGCCAGGTGAAAAAAGTTTCGATTAATTTCAGCGGTCGTCACGTGGCAGAAAATGGACTGAGTAACGGAATCTGCAAACTCATTGTGAACACAGAGAAAAATACGCTGGTTGGCGCGGCTTTGATGTCCTCTTACGCTTCGGAATATATTTATTCCCTGGCACTTATGATTGATCTGCAGGTTCCGGTCGATCGGATTCTGCGTACTGTTTTCCCGCATCCTACCGTATGTGAAGTGATTCGGGAGGCTCTTCTTACCTGATGCAGAAGACCGTGTTCATAAAAAGTTAACAGAAAAGTCGGAGGCCCGGGGTTGATTCCCGGGCCGGATTGATCTAGAATAGCCGTGTAGAAATAAAGTTGCTTTCGAAAGAAAAGGAAGGTGAACACACGTGGAAGGTTGTAATGGCCGAAGTCGGGAAGCAGACAAAGCGATGAAGCGTCATATGGAAGAAACCGGACGGAAGCTGAATGCAGCCACGGGAGATGTTTACCGGTTTCATGAATTCTGATTCCGGCAGGGCAGATTTTTGCTGTTCCGGATTCCTTTGACACGTCATCGCCGCAGAAACAGTTGTCTCTGCGGTATCTTTATGCCCTTTTGTTTCTCTGAAGCAGGGGATTCTTGTACTCTGGGCAGGCGCTTTTTCGCCTGATCTGCTTCCTCCATGCCACGCAATGGAGGGAAAAATCATGAAAAATGTATTCAAAAAACTGTTGGTACACATTGGTGGAAACAGAAAAATTTCCGGGACAGCTATGAGAAAATCCCGGAACCGGGCAGGTGAGATGCAGGATGATCGGGCCTTAATCGCTGCAATGGAAGAGGCGGAAGTCTACGATGCCTTCGATACCTGTCCTGAAGGACTTGTTTCAAAGCAGGTGGAGGAACTGGCAGAACGATATGGTGAGAACAGGATTTCCCGCGGGGAGAAAATCTCCTGGGCAGGCAGACTGTGGAAAGCGTTTGTGAATCCGTTTTCACTCATTCTCTGTGTTCTCGCTCTTGTTTCTCTGTTTACAGAGGTAATCTGGGCCGCCCCTGGAGAAAAAAATCCGGCCTCTGCGATTATTATAGCAGTGATGGTAATGGTATCGGGTGTTCTGAGGCTGGTTCAGGAAACGCGCAGCGGCAATGCAGCTGCCCGGCTGTCCCGGATGCTCCGTACGACAGCCTGTGTAGAGCGGATGGAGAACGGAGCACAGGAGATTCCGCTGGAAGAGATTGTTGTGGGCGATATTGTGCACCTGGCTGCCGGTGATATGCTTCCCGCAGACGTCAGAATTCTGGAAGCGAGAGATTTGTTTGTGAGCCAGTCAGCCCTGACAGGAGAGAGCGAGCCTGTGGAAAAAACAGGGCTTCCTGACAGCAGAGAAGTTCCTGTGCTGGAACGGACGTGTCTGGCTTTTATGGGAACCAATGTAGTCAGCGGAAGTGCCAGAGGAGTGGTAATCGCCACAGGCGATCATACCATGCTGGGAGCGATGGCAGGAAAACTGCAGGGGAAGAAGACGGAGACTTCGTTTGAGAAAGGAATGAATTCCGTATCCTGGCTACTGGTTCGCCTGATGCTTCTGATGGTTCCGATCGTGCTCCTTCTCAATGGCTTTGTAAAAGGAAACTGGCTGCATGCAGTTCTGTTTGCAATTTCCATTGCCATCGGCCTGACCCCGGAGATGCTGCCTGTGATTGTGACAGCCTGCCTGGCCGGAGGCGCTGTATCCATGAGCCGGCGTAAAGTGATTATGAAGGATCTGAATGCCATTCAGAATCTTGGCTCTATGGATATTCTCTGCACAGATAAAACGGGGACGCTGACCCAGGATAAGATTGTTCTGGAACGCCATCTGAACATTGACGGAGAGGAAGACGATCGGATTCTGCGGCATGCTTTCCTGAACAGCTGGCACCAGACAGGACTTCGAAACCTGCTGGATCGGGCGATTATTGAGCGGACCCAGTCCCTGATGCCCGACAGCCCGGAGCTGTACAAGCTGGAAGAAAACTATGTCAAGGTGGACGAGGTTCCGTTTGATTTTGAACGCAGGCGCATGAGCGTGGTGGTAGAGGATCAGAACGGAAAGCGTCAGATGATTACCAAGGGGGCTGCAGAGGAAATGCTGGAGGCCTGTGCCTTTGCGGAAGATCACGGACAGGTGGTTCCCCTGACGGGTGAGATGCGCGATAAAGTTCTGTCAAGCGTACAGAGACTGAATGAACAGGGAATGCGTGTGCTGGGACTGGCTCAGAAAACAAATCCGTCTCCCGTGGGCGCATTTACGGCAGAGGATGAGAAAGACATGGTACTGATCGGATATCTGGCTTTTCTTGATTTGCCGAAACCCACAACGGCCGGAGCTGTAGAGATCCTGCGCAGCCACGGTGTGGAAATGAAAGTTCTTACCGGAGATAATGAAAAGGTGGCCTGCTGTATCTGCAACATGGTAGGAATCCCATCCGCACAGCTGCTGCTGGGAGAAGAAGTGGAGAGGCTTACGGATGAGGAACTGGCAGGACGGGCGGAGGAAGTATCCATCTTCGCAAAGCTTTCCCCGGAACAGAAAGCAAGAGTAGTAGAGGCACTGCGGAGCAAAGGCCACTGTGTAGGCTTTCTCGGAGACGGCATCAATGACAGCGCGGCTCTGAAAGCGGCGGATGTGGGAATTTCCGTAGATAATGCGGTAGATATTGCCAAAGAATGCGCACAGGTAATTCTTCTGGAAAAAGATCTGACTGTACTGGAGCAGGGAGTGCTGGAAGGGCGGAAAGTTTATGCGAATATGATGAAATACATTCGTCTGACGGCAGCTTCCAACTTTGGAAATATGTTTTCCGTTCTGGCAGCTTCCGTATTTCTTCCGTTCCTTCCTATGGAAGCTCTTCAGATTCTGCTTCTGAACATGGTTTACGATCTTGCCTGCACTGCTCTTCCCTGGGATCATGTGGATGAAGAAGAACTGCAGAAACCCTGTGTCTGGGATGCCCGTTCCGTGGAAAAATTCATGTTCCGTATGGGACCGGTCAGCTCCGTATTTGATATTCTGACTTATATACTGCTGTATTTTGTGATTTGTCCTGCAGCCTGCGGCGGCAGCTTCCGGGCTCTCGATCCGGCCGGCCGGGCAGCCTTTGCCGCTTTATTCCAGACCGGCTGGTTTCTGGAATCTATGTGGACGCAGACACTGATTATTCATTTTATCCGTACCGGAAAAATCCCGTTTCTTCAGAGCAAAGCTTCTGCGCCGGTACTCTGGTCCACGCTTCTGTCAGTGGCAGTACTGACGGTATTGCCTTTCCTGCCGATTGGGAGAAGCTTTGGGCTTGTGATGCTGCCTGCAGGGTATTTCGGATGGCTGGCGCTGGTGACAGGCGGCTACATGGCAGCAGCGTCTCTGGTATACAGAGGAATGTACGGATGGCGGGCACGAAGGGCAGTCTGCTGAGTTTACGGAAAACAGAACAGAAAAAAACAGACCGTGGGATGACGGTAGTTTACTACCGTCATCCCACGGCCTTTTATTCTGCTGATTCCGGAGCTGTTTCAGCTCCCGGCGCCGCAGGATCTTCCGTGACTGGTTCCGTTCCCGGAAGATAATAACAGATTACAGGAGTACCTTTTTCTACATATCCATACAGTTCCTGAGCGACAGAGACGGGCAGATTGATACAGCCATGCGAGCCGTTCGTCTTGTAAATATCTCCGCCGAAAGTGTTTCTCCAGCTGGCGTCATGCATACCGATATTGCCGTTAAATGGCATCCAGTAAGATACTGGAGTCTCGTAATTCTCACCCGTCAGAGTAGCGTTTCGCTGTTTATAGGTAATGCTGTAGACACCGTCCGGTGTGTCGTAGCCGCGGGCAGAGTTGCCGGATACGAAATCAGATTCCAGAATCAGCGTGCCGTCCTGATAATAAAAAAGGTGCTGCGCCGTCAGGTTGATTTCCACATAGGTGGTTCCGTAATCAGGCTTTTCATAAGAGGCGGCAGTCTGATAATATACCGGAGTCCGTTCTCCGCTTTCTCCGTTTTTAATCATTTCTGCCAGCTCAAGCGCTTCCTGTGTATAATTCATCCACCAGCCGTAATCTCCGGAATCAATGGTAATTTCTTTTCCGTAGCTGGTCATAAATGTTCTGGAACGGAAAATGGTATCGTATTTTTTGCGCAGGGAAGCCACGTATTCTTCTACTTTTTCCTGATTCAGTTCAGCCTCCAGTCCGTCGGCAGTAATCCAGGAAGAGATAACAGAACCATCCAGTGTTTCTGTATTGTTGCCGAAAGTGTATGTAATAGTCACGCCGGTATAAGTCTGTATCTTTTCCAGAGTTCCCAGAAGCCTTTCGTCATCAGAAGTAATCTGGGGTTTCAGATAGCAGTTTTCCTGCTTCAGATCGATCTGATTTGTCAGACTGTCTACAGCCGAGGTAATTGTTTGCAGTGTAAGTTCATAGTCCAGTTCATTTCCTTCTGTCTCCGGAATAATCTGAAATCCATTTTCCGGCGTGTATTCAGAAATATGTGCATTTGTGGGAGATACGAAAAAACTTTCCTGAAATCCTTTAAGCTGAAGAACCTGTTCCTCAAGGGCTGTTTTGTCGTATGTTATCAGCTCTTCTGTTTCATAGGAATCACCCGCCGGCAGGAACCAGAGCCACTTATTCTGTTCCTTCAGAATTTCTTCCAGCGGTTCTTTGGAACTGTATGACAGCGAAATTTCCTTTCCTGTAATGGATTCTTCCAGGCTGCTTCCGTCGGAACCGTATTCGGTAATCTGCAGGGAATATTCCTGTATTTCTTCCGCAAGTTTCTGAACGGTCATATTGGATACATTGATCTGATCGATTATGGTTCCTCTCAGAAAATGAGTGTTATAGTAAAATACTCCGCCGATATAAATGACGGCAAAGACCAGCAGCAGAAGTAGGAGTATTTTCTGAGGCATAACGCTCTTTGTCTTCTTCTTTTTCTTTTTGGGCATATTCATTTTATCCTTTCTGTATTGTTATTCTCAGAATCTACATTACTTTTCATTTTTCCATTATACAAAGTAGTTCGACAGGGGACAACATTTTTTTCGGGAAAAGGATATATGATATGGGATTTTAAATGCAGAGTTTTCTGAAAGACAGGGAAACAGAGACGGGACAGCTAAATGGGTCTCCCAGGCAGAAAAGTCTGCCCCGATCCGTTCCCAGACAGGAATGATTTGGCTGAAAAATGCTTGCAGAAGCCAGGCGGTGCCGGCAGACTTTGGCCTGCTGCTGCCTGGCAGGCAGGGATCTAGAGATCAAATTCATATTTTTCGTAAGCGTTGATAATGGTAGTGCTCCCATAGCGGCTGACCCGGCGGGCAGTGGGATCGTAGGAGAGATGGATATGCCCGTGAATAAAAAACGCGGGCTGGTATTTTTCCATCAAAGTCCGGAATATCCGGAAGCCTGTGTGGGTAAGGCTTTTGCCGTCCCCCAGCCCATAGGCTGGAGCATGGGTCACCAGAACATCGAAGCCGCGGTTCCATTTCAGGCGGAACCACAGACGAAGGGCGCGCAGTCTCATCTGGGTTTCTGTGTACTGATGGGGACCGGGCTTGTAGCGCATGGAACCTCCCAGTCCCAGAAACCGCACCCCCTGATAGACATAGACCTGATCCTCGATACAGATGCAGCCTTCGGGAGGTGTGGTCTGATAGCAGGCGTCATGATTTCCATGCACATAGAGCACGGGGCCGGAAAAGAAGGTGGCCAGAAAAGAAAGGTAACAGGGATCCAAATCGCCGCAGGAAACGATGACATCGATTCCTTTCAGCCGTTCCGGCTGGAAATAATCCCACAGAGCAGGAGACTCAGCGTCAGAAAGGGCAAGGATTTTCATGAGCTTCCATCCTTTCCGGGGAAAAGTCCCTGCAGCTGCATCATTTGTGCCGCCTCAGCTGAAAGTTCGTCCTCCTTCGGCAGGCGTCCTTCTACATTAGAGGCAAGCCAGTCCATACGGACAATCTGGGGAGGCGAGAGGGTAATGCCGCCCGGAGTGCGAAGCTGATTCTGTTGATCCCGTATATCGCCGGAAAAAATTTGAAAGCTTTCGTTCATAATCTGCCGCTTCACCATTTCCATCAGCTGCACAGAGCGGGAAGGTACAGATTTTGAGACGATTACGTCAATCAGTCCTGAAGAGATGCCCCACCAGTAGTTGATGGAATCTCCGGACATTTCAGAAGCCGTCTTGCTCCAGTTTCCGTTAATAATCGTTTGAAGAATTCTCTGATAAAATTTTCCCCAGTGCCAGATGGAAGAGGCCAGATTCATGCCGCCTTCTCCCTGGGGGCGATAAAGTCCGTAGGGCTTCGGTGAGTGGGAGGGTGCCAGCATATCGGCGCCCGAGATCAGATCCACCCCTGCATGCAGCAGGCGCTGCCGGGGGTCCCCTTCTCTGGTGCAGGACCAGTCAAGGTATACGCGGGCATCCGGATATACCATCTGCACGCCCAGCGCAAAAGCATTGATCGAGGCAGTGGTGCCCAGAAAAGGGAAATCAGCGATGTAGCCGATACGCCCATTGTCGGAAAGAATGCCCGCCAGCATGCCTACCAGAAATTTTGCCTCATACAGCCTGCCATAGTAGGTGCGCAGATGACCGCTGTATGTATTCAGAGAACAGTTCAGAATCTTAATATCCGGATGGAGGATACAGGCACGGATACTGGAGTCCAGAAAGCGGGCTGAGGTGGTAAAGATAACCTGGCAGCCGTCGGTGATTGCCTGTTCAATGGCATCCATGCATTGCTGTCCGTTTCGGATTCCGTCGTAGACCTTTACGAAGAGCTGGTTTTCCATACGTTCCTCCAGATACAGACGTCCCAGATCATGAGCATAAGTCCAGCCGGAGGTATAAATCGTTTCATAATGGATAAATCCCACAGTAAGGCGTGGACGGACAGCAGGAATCAGTTTTTTGATCAGGGAGCTGTTTTCCGCATCCCCAGGCTGCGTAACCAGGCGGACAGAACCTGCGGAAGCCAGAGCCTCCAGATCCGGCCACAGCAGGGCAGTTTCTCTGCGGAGCTCATCCATGGATTTTTCCAGCATGCCTTCCCAGCCATAGACGCCCAGGTAGAGCAGAAAAGCATCTCCAGTGGTAAGGGGAAGTTTCTCTCCGCCTTTTTCCTGATAAATCTCACTGAACCGCAGAAAGGCAGAGGAGAAAGACTTTCGAAGTTCGTCTCCCCAGAGAGTTTTCAGATCCTGACCCAGCAGTCTGCAGAGACGGGCAAAGCTCCCTTCTCTGGAAAAGTAGATGGTGTTGATCCGGGATACCTTGTAAAAATCCATATATTCATAATAAATCTTAAGATCCGGTGTGTCGCCGGGGGCGGGAATGATCCGGGTTACGTACCCGGGCAGGCTCACCGCTCCCGAATATTTCAGTACGCTGACCCGCTTGTTACCCTCGATGATATAATAGTGATTCATAAATTCACAGGCTATTACAGGCTCACGGATTCCCTCCTCAAGATGGGAGCGATAGAGGGAAGACCATTTATCGGCAAACTCGGAGGTTTCCGGAAGAAGGGGGAGAAAATTTCCTGAGAAGGCGCGGGTTCTCCCGGCCGTTTTGGTGCCTGCAATCTGAGAAATGGGAATTTCAACCAGACCCAGATCGGTTTCTCCTACTGTTTCCCAGAGTGGAAGAATTTCATCCAGCACCGGGAGGTAAGGATTGCGCTGGGCTTCCATATCCTTTCGATAGGCTTTCTGGGCCATCCGGCGGGCCCGGGAATATTCTGGTGATGCCATGGAAAACTCCTTTCTGCGCCTTTAGACGCCTGCGTGGACTGGGTTTTTCAGCTTTTATCCGGCTCTTTGCTGCCGCTGGAATAGCGTCCGGAACGGGGGAGGGGCCGGTTCTGCTCCCTCCAGTGGTTGGGAGAGATAGCGAAGATGGTCTTAAAGGCCCTGGAAAAATGCAGCTGATTGGGGTAGCCGCACATTTTCCCGATTTCACTGACGCTCATATCTGAAAATTTCAGAAGCTCTGAGGCCCGGTTCATCCGGTAATACATGAGAAAATGCTGGAGCGTCTGATTGGTCGCTTCCCGGAACAGTTTTCCCAGATAATTCCGGTTCAGATTGCAGAAGACGGCCACATCTTCCACGGTAATGGGGCGGCTGTAATTCTGCTCTATAAATGAAATCGCTTCTTTTACGTAAAAATCCTTCATTTTTCCGGCGGAAAGGGGCTTTGCGAAGGAAGAGCAGCGGATCAGGCAGTCAAACAGCAGATATAGGTGGCCAATCTGGTAAATGGGTGATTTTGCGGGATTGTCCACAATATTCATCAGTTCGTCCCGAATCAGTGCAGCCAGTTCTCTCTTTTTGGGCATATACACGGGATTGTCATAGCTCAGCCCCGTCATCTCCAGAAATTCCAGCGCCTTTACTCCGTCAAACTCCACCCAGGCGTATTCCCAGGGGAGATGTTCGTCTGCATAATAGGTGTTCACCTGCCCGGGGCAGATCAGGAAGCCCTGGCACGCTTCCAGCCGGTGCAGATGGGTAACGCCGGAGGAGTCGTTGCTGCTTAAATAACCTTTTCCGGAAAAGATATAATGAAACAGGTAATGATTGCGTTTGGCCGGGCCATAGGAATGCAGAGGCGCGCACTGCTCCCAGCCATACTGGAAAATGGTAAGATCAATATTTTTGTCATTCTGAAATACGCCGAACTTAAAATTTTTTTCCATATGCCCTCCTCAATTCCCTCTTAATATACCAAAATGATAGCATATTAAACATTAGATGTACAGATCTTACATTTTGGTATATAAAAAATAAACTTAGTTATATCGAATATTTTCGTGAATTGATATAATTTGAGAACAAACTAAGTTTGGTTTCTGTGTAAAATGACAAAAGGAGGGAAAGGTGTGAAGAAAGTTAAAAAGGCAGTTTTACTCATGACCCTGTGTCTTGCCGCTGTGGCTCTTGCTGGATGCGGCAGAGGAACGTCTGACGGAAAGCTTCATCTGACGTTTCAAATCTGGGACGTAGCTCAGAGAGACGGTATGCAGGCCATCTGTGATGCCTACACGCAGCAGAACCCGGATGTGGTGATCGAAGTGCAGGTTACCAGCTGGAGTGAGTACTGGACTAAGCTGGAAGCTGCGGCCATTTCCAATCAGATGCCGGATATCTTCTGGATGCATACCAACGAGATTCTCAAGTATGCGGATTACGGGAAGATTGCAGATCTGACAGATTTGTATGATGAGACGGACCCTGGATATTTTGAGGAACATTTCTCAGAGGTGTCGCTGAAAAATATCCAGGGAAGTGATGGCCGCTACTATGGAGTGCCCAAGGACAAGGATACGGTCGGCCTTGTATACAATAAGGAGATGTTTGACACGGCAGGAGTGGCTTATCCGGATGAGAGCTGGACCTGGGAGGATCTGTGCGAGGCGTCTCAGAAGATTTATGATGCTACCGGCAAGTATGGCTACATGGCCTATGGAGACGATCAGCTGGGCTACTGGAACTTCGTGTATCAGAATGGGGGCTATATCCTGGCAGAGGATGGAGTGACCGGAGGATTTGACAATCAGGCTACTAAAGACGCTATGGAATTTTATATTAATCTCCAGAAGGAGGACTGGTGTCCGGATCAGAATTACTTTGCGGAAACTACCCCGGGAACGGCTTTCTTCTCTGAGCAGGGAGCCATGTTCCTGGAAGGAAACTGGAACATTCTGTCTGAGATGCAGAACTATCCTGACATGCAGGGAAAGTGGGATGTAGCCGTTCTTCCGTACTGTCAGGATCCGGCCAGCGGAGACGGACGGGCAACGATTTCCAATGGACTGTGCTATGCCACTTCCGCTTCCGGGAAGAATCTGGAGGCTGTCAAAGATGTGCTCCGGTTCTTTGGCTCCGAGGAGGGACAGAGAATTCAGGGAGAGTCCGGCGCGGCGATTCCCGCATACGAAGGTCTGGAGCAGACCTGGATCGATGTGTTTGACCAATTTGATTACCGCCTGAATGTGGAATGCTTCGTGGATATGTTTGATTACAGTGTACAGTCTGTAAACAACAAATACCGTTCTGTATGGAAACCGGAAGTTACAGAGATTCTGTTGAAGATTTATTCTGGCGAACTTACCTTTGATGATGGTATGGCAGCCATGCAGCAGGCACTGAAGACGGCGGCTGAGGATGACTGAGGAGGGAGACTATGGAGAATATAAATGCAAAGGCGAGCAGACGGGCAAAATCAGAGAGCCGTTGGGCCTATCTGATGGTGGCGCCTACGGTCATCGGTCTGCTGGTTCTCAATATTTATCCGTTTCTGGATACGATTAAGCTGAGCTTTTCCAAGACCAGACCCTTTGGTCTGTATGAACTCCGGGGGCTGGAAAACTACATAGAAATGTTCTCCAGCGCGGAATTCTGGAGGGCGAACCTGAACACGCTGTATTTCTGTGTTCTGACTGTTCCGATTGGTCTGTTCCTGTCCCTTGTGGTGGCGGTAATGCTCAATGCAAAGATCAAAGGAAGAACAGCCTTCCGAGCGATATTTTTCCTTCCCATGGTCGTGGCTCCCGCAGCTGTGGCAATGGTCTGGAAGTGGATGTTCAACACAGAATACGGAATTATCAATACCCTGCTTCACAGCAAGATAAACTGGATCACAGATCCCAATATCGTCATGGTAACCTGTGCGATTGTGGCTGTCTGGTCCGCTATCGGCTACGACGCGGTGCTGCTTCTGTCCGGACTTCAGAATATTTCCAAGTCCTATTATGAGGCAGCCAGCCTGGATGGAGCCACCAAACTGCAGCAGTTTTTCCATATCACGCTGCCGATGGTTTCCCCCACTCTGTTTGTGGTTATGATTATGAGACTGATGTCTTCCATCAAGGTCTATGATTTGATTTATATGCTGGTGGAAGAGTCGAATCCCGCTCTGAATAAGGCGCAGTCCCTGATGTATCTGTTCTATCGGGAATCCTTTGTGACGGGCAACCGGGGGCTTGGCTCCTCTGTAGTTATCTGGACGGTGGCACTGATCGGCGCTGTGACTGCCATTCAGTTCTGGGGACAGAAAAAATGGGTAAATTACGAGGTATAGAAAGGAGGAGCATATGAGTTCATCATTAGAAAGATCCAGAAAAATTCGTACTGCAGGGATCTATGCCTTTTTTGTCATTGGCTGTATCGTTATGATCTTCCCCTTTGTGTGGATGTTCCTCACCAGCTTTAAGACAGTGGAAGAGAGTATGATGATTCCACCGGATATACTGCCCAAGAGCTGGCAGCTGAAGAATTTCACGGATGCCATGGCATCCCTGCCCTTCCTGGCATTGTACAAGAATACTGCACTGATGGTATTCTGGCGGGTAGTCTGTGCGGTGGTATTTTCTTCCATGGCAGGATATGCTTTTGCAAAGCTGAAATTTAAAGGAAAGAATGTTCTGTTTTCCCTGGTTCTGATTCAGATGATGCTGCCGTCCCAGATTTTCATTACGCCGCAGTATCAGATGCTGGCAAAACTTGGGCTGACCAATACGGTGTTTGCCCTGGTATTTCCCGGAATCGTCAGTGCCTTCGGAACCTTTTTCCTGCGTCAGGCATATCTGGGAATTCCGGATGAGATTGCGGAAGCCGCCTATCTGGACGGCTGCAATCAGTGGCAGACCTTTGTGAAGGTTATGGCGCCCCTGACCAAGGCATCCATGGCGGCCCTTGCGGTATTTACAGCAGTGTTTGCGTACGGAGACCTGATGTGGCCCCTGATTGTAAATACTGACCTGAATATGATGACCCTTTCTTCCGGACTGGCTACCTTAAGAGGACAGTTCAGCACCAATTTCCCGGTGATGATGGCGGGTTCCCTGCTGGCCATGATTCCCATGGTGGTACTGTACCTGTTCTTCCAGAAGCAGTTTATTGAAGGCGTGGCCATGACAGGAGGAAAGTAAGACCGGAAAATGCCGGGTGGAAGATCCGCACGGCAGAGCGGCACATTAATAAGAGACAGGATGATATGAGATGGCAGCAAGATATAACGCAGAAACAAAAACATTCATACTGGAGACGGCAGACAGTTCCTATATCATGAAGGTCAGCAGGTACGGAAATCTGCTGCATATGTATTACGGAAGCCGGATACCGGATGAAGATTTGGACTATCTTCTCACCTTTCATGACAGAGGTTTTTCCCCGAACCCCAACGAGGCAGGAAATGACAGAACCTTTTCTCTGGATTTTCTGCCCCAGGAGTTCTCTGGCGGCCGCAACGGCGATTACCGGAGTCCAAGCCTGGAGCTTGTATGGGGTGAGGGAGGCTCTGCCTTTTGTGGAAAGGTGGCTGGTTATGAGATCAAAGCCGGTGCAGGCAGAATCAGTGGAATGCCGGGGCTTCGGGAACTGCCCCAGGAGCAGGTGCATACCCTGGAGATTCGGCTGGCAGATCCGGTGAGCCGTGTGGAGGCGGTACTCTCCTATACAGTGTTTGAGGAAAAGAATGTGATTGCCAGAACGGTAAGACTGGAAAACAGGGGGGAGAAGGCGGTTCGGCTGGAAAGGCTGATGTCTGCGACGATTGATTTCCAGAATTCCGATTATGATCTTATCTGTTTCCCGGGGCGGCATGCCATGGAGAGGGAGTTCAGGAGAATCCCGGTAAGCGAGGGAATCCATTCCATCGGCAGCAGCAGGGGGACCTCTTCTCATCAGTACAATCCCTTTCTGATTGTATGCGGAAAAAACTGCGGAGAGGATCAGGGACAGTGCTGGGGAATTTCTCTGATGTACAGCGGCAGCTTCCTGATAGAGGCGGAAAAGGATCAGTACAGCCAGCTGCGTCTGAACGCGGGAATCAACCCGGCAGGCTTTTCCTGGCTGCTGGAGCCGGGAGAAGAATTTCAGGCGCCCCAGGCGGTGCTTGCCTGGTCCGGCAGCGGGCTGACGAGGCTAAGTCATATTTACCATCGGATTTTCCGGGAAAATCTCTGCAGATCGCCCTTCCGCAGAAAAGCAAGACCAGTACTGCTGAACAGCTGGGAAGCCGCCTATTTTGATTTTGATGAAGAAAAGATCCTGACTATCGCCAGGGAAGCGGCGCATATGGGCGCAGAGATGTTTGTGCTGGATGATGGGTGGTTTGGAAAGAGAGACGATGACAGTACGGGGCTGGGGGACTGGACCGTGAACAGGAAAAAGATCGGGTCGGGAATCCAGGGATTATCGCAGAAAATCCACGCTATGGGTATGCAGTTTGGCCTGTGGGTGGAGCCGGAAATGGTCTCGGAGGACAGCGAGCTTTACCGCAGACATCCAGACTGGTGCTTAAGGGAGCCGGGACGTCCTGCTGTCCGGGGACGATATCAGCTGGTACTGGATCTTTCCAGACGGGATGTATGTGAATATCTCATTGAGAGTATGAACAGCCTGCTGGAATCGGCTCAGATCGAGTATGTGAAGTGGGATATGAACCGAAGTCTCACAGAGGCGTGGTCCGACCTTCTGAGCGCGGAGCGGCAGGGGGAGGTTCTTCACAGGTATGTTCTGGGATTGTATTATGTGATGGAACAGGTGATCCTGAAGCATCCCGACATTATTTTCTGTGGCTGCAGCGGCGGAGGGGGACGGTTTGATCCGGCGATGCTTTACTACCAGCCTCAGATCTGGTGCAGCGATAATACCGATGCGATTAACCGGCTGAAGATTCAGTACGGGACCTCCTTTGCCTATCCGTTGAGTTGTATGGAGTCCCATGTGTCCATTTGTCCCAACCATATTACGGGCAGGAGCGTTCCGCTTTCCACCCGGGGGATTGTGGCCATGGACGGTGTGTTTGGCTTTGAACTGGATCCTCTGAAACTGACTTCTGAAGAAAAGGAAGCATGCAGACAGCAGGTTGATTTTTATAAGAAGTATTCTAAAGTAATTCTGGATGGAGACTATTACCGTCTGACCAGTCCCTACGAGAATCCGTATTTTACAGCCTGGCAGCAGGTATCTCAGGATCAGAAGAAATCGCTGGTAAGTATTGTGGTTACAGACAGAGAAGGCAACGGTCCCCAGAGATTTGTAAAACTGAAGGGACTGAACAAAGACGGATTTTATCGGATTGAAGGATGGAAGGGAAAGTATTCCGGAAATCTTCTGATGAACGCAGGAATCCCGGTTCCCTGGGAGCTGAAGGAGTATGAAGGAATCCAGCTGAGACTCCGCATGATTTGAGAGGTGAAAAAGAACGATGAAAGACGTGGTATTTGAATGGTATGTGCCTTATATTCCCGGCAGGAAGCAACAGTTTATCAAGGCGCTGATGGTGTCTGCTGCCCTGGTATTTTTTATCGACGCAGTGTTTTTCGCGGCGGCAATGATTTTCCCGGCGGCGTTTCTGGCAGTGACAGGTTTTTTCCTGTTTCGAAGCTGGAAGTATGAGTATGAATACGTGTATGTGAACGGAGATTTTACCATTTCAAAGATTATCCGCAAGGCAAAGCGCAAAGACGTCTTTCAGGCGTTCCGCCCCGACTTTCAGGAGATTCTTCCGGGAAAAGTGAAGAAGGACGGCATGCAGAGCAGAGACTTTACTTCCGGACGGGCGGGAGCGCCCGTATACACAGTCCGCTTGAAGGGCGAACTGATTTATATAGAAGCAGAAGAAGATTTTATCAGTGAAATGAAAAAATATTATTCCATATAATAACAGGCAGGTGAAAGAAGGATGGGGAGAGAGACCCTGTTCAGCCAGAGGCTGAGCAGACATTATGATGAACTGAAATGGCTGTACTGTGAGCTTTACGAGGGTGGAATCGGAAAATTTGAAGAGCTCTGCGGGAAGATGGAGCAGCGC
This sequence comes from uncultured Merdimonas sp., assembly GCA_944378225.1. Classification (GTDB taxonomy): domain Bacteria; phylum Bacillota; class Clostridia; order Lachnospirales; family Lachnospiraceae; genus Laedolimicola. The sequence goes on along the minus strand of CALWGE010000006.1, from coordinate 4,696 downwards.
AGCAGGGAACGGGACGCGAAACTTCGGCGGCTGGATAGGAAGCGGGAGGAAGACAGAGACTGGTATAAGCGCAATGACATGGTCGGTATGATGATGTACACGGATGCTTTTGCGGGAACTCTGCAGGGAGTAAAGGAAAAGCTGGATTATGTGACAGAATGCGGCGTGCGCTGTCTCCACCTGATGCCCCTTCTGGACTCTCCGGCTGTGAACAATGACGGCGGCTATGCGGTCTCCGATTTTACAAAGGTAAAGGAAAGCCTGGGAACCATGGAGGATCTCAAGGAGCTGGCGGAAGAGTGCCACCGTCGCAGAATCAGCGTATGTCTGGATTTTGTCATGAATCATACGTCGGAGGAGCATGAATGGGCCAGACGTGCCCGGGCAGGAGAGAAGGAATACCAGGACCGCTATTTTTTCTTTGACAATTACGATATCCCTGCGCAGTATGAAAAAACCTGTCCTCAGGTATTTCCTACCACGGCTCCGGGCAATTTTACCTGGCTGGAGGATGCAGGAAAGTATGTGATGACCACGTTCTATCCCTATCAGTGGGATCTGAACTATCGGAATCCGGAGGTGTTCAACACCATGGCGGACAATCTGCTGAATCTCGCCAATCACGGCGTGGATGTGCTCCGCATTGATGCGGTTCCGTATATCTGGAAGGAACTGGGAACCAGCTGCCGGAATCTTCCCCAGGTTCACACCATCGTGCGGATGCTGCGGATGATCTGTGAGGTCGTCTGCCCCGGCATACTGCTGCTGGGAGAGGTGGTTATGGAACCAGCCAGAGTGGTTCCATATTTCGGAACGGTGGAAAAGCCAGAGTGCCATATGCTTTATAATGTGACGACCATGGCTTCCATCTGGCACACGGCGGCTACCGGAAAGGTTTCTCTTTTGAAGCATCAGCTGGATGTCATCAGCAGACTGCCAAGGGATTATGTTTTTCTGAACTACCTCCGCTGTCATGACGATATCGGCTGGGGTCTGGAATATGCCTGGCTCAGGCGGGAGGATATGGAAGAGGTGCCTCACAAGAAATTCCTGAATGCCTATTTTACGGGAAACTGGCCGGGGTCTATGGCGAGAGGGGAGCTGTACAATGATGACCCTGCGTCAGGAGACGCAAGACTGTGCGGAACCACGGCTTCTCTGTGCGGTCTGGAGTCGGCCCTGGAGAAAGGAGATCCGGAGGCTGTGGACCGGACTCTGTCCTGTGACCTGATGCTGCACGCCTGTATGATGACATTGTCGGGAATCCCCATGCTGTACAGTGGGGACGAAATTGGTGCCCTAAATGATTACAGCTATCGGCAGGATCCTGCAAAAGCTGCAGATTCCCGGTATGTGCACAGAGGAAAATTCCACTGGGAGGCGGCTGCAAAAAGACACTGTCAGGGAATGCCGGAGCAGCGGCTGTTTGAGGGTGTCGGAGAGCTGGAAAGGCTGAGAAAGCGTCACAGAGTCTTCCTGAATGCGGCGGCAGTCCGGACGGCAGACACCTATGATCCGGCCCTTCTGTGTCTGGTCCGGGAGCTTGAAGAGGAAAAGCTTGTGGCAGTGTTTAACTTCAGCAGCGATGGCAGAACAGCCTGGATCAGCGAAGAAGGAAGTTATGGAGATCTTTTGTCCGGAGAAAGAATGGAGGGGAAGAATGTATGGATGAAACCCTTCCAGGCCAGATGGCTGCTTCAGATAAAGAATGAAACCGTATAGACAAACACATTAACAAAGAGCGGATTGATGATAATAGGAGGAAATTATGGCAAGTGTTCAGCTGAAAAACGTATGCAAAAAGTATCCCAATGGTTATGAGGCGGTAAAGGATTTTAATCTGGATATCGCAGATAAGGAATTTATTATTTTTGTAGGCCCTTCCGGCTGCGGCAAATCCACCACCCTGCGCATGGTGGCCGGCCTGGAGGATATCAGCTCCGGAGAGCTGATTATCGACGGCAAAGTTGTAAACGATGTGGAGCCCAAGGACCGCGACATCGCTATGGTATTCCAGAGCTATGCCCTTTATCCCCACATGACAGTTTACGATAACATGGCTTTTTCCCTGAAGCTGAAGAAGACACCGAAGGAAGAAATTGACAAGGCGGTCAGGGAAGCAGCGAGAATTCTGGATCTGGAAAAGTTGCTGGACCGTAAGCCCAGAGCCCTTTCCGGAGGTCAGAGACAGCGTGTGGCCATGGGACGTGCCATTGTGCGCAATCCCAAGGTGTTCCTGATGGATGAGCCGCTGTCCAATCTGGACGCAAAGCTCAGAGGCCAGATGCGCGTGGAAATCTCCAAACTGCATCAGAGACTGGGCAGCACCATCATCTACGTAACGCATGATCAGACAGAGGCTATGACGCTGGGAACGAGAATTGTCGTAATGAAGGATGGCGTCGTTCAGCAGATCGACACTCCCCAGAACCTGTACGATCATCCCTGTAATAAGTTTGTGGCCGGCTTTATCGGTTCTCCCCAGATGAATATGATCCTGGCGGACGCAGTGGAAGAGAACGGAGAAGTGGTTCTGAAATTTGCGGGACAGCAGATTGCCTTGAACGAAGATCGTGCTGCGGCTCTTAAGAAGGGCGGCTATGTAGGAGGCAAGGTTGTTCTGGGTATCCGTCCCTCCGACATTCATGGAGATGCGGAAAGCCTTCAGAAGTTCAGCAAATCCTGCTTTGAGGCAGAGGTGCGCGTATACGAGATGCTGGGCGCCGAAGCTCTGGTATACTTCGATATCGAGGAGACAGGCTGGGTGGCTTCCCTTGGCACATCCCAGAAGGTCGCCGTAGGCGATAAAATCCGCCTGGCCATGGATACCAGCAAGATTCATATTTTTGACAATATCACAGAGAAGACCATTGTAGACTAACTGCAGGTGTTATCTGTTCCATATTTGTTCCTTATTTAACGTATGGGGACCGCGGTCTGCTGAAACCTTTCAGCCAGGCCGCGGTCCCGTGCTGTATGCGAACCAACGTTTCACGGTTGACAGTGAAATGAGGAGAGCGTTAAGATGAAGAAAAAGAAGGTGCTGGGTGATATTATGACAGAGAGACTGACAGCCCGTCATACGGGAAATGCAGGTGTACTCATTAATATAGAAAGGACGCTGACCGGGAAGGAAAAGAGGGATTCAGGAACTTCCATAGGGATTGATGTTTTCTGCCGGAACCGGAAAGGACTTTATCAGGACACGCCTCCATCGGAAAGAGAGATGCTGCTTGGGAAAATAGAGAGCAGAGAGCTTCAGACTCTTGTTTTTACTCATACACATGACGACCATTTCTGCCTGCAGAATGTACTGGAAGCCCTGGAAATGAACCCGCAGCTCCGCATCATTTCCACCCGGTCTGTAATCCACAGTATACGCGCAGAAAGCGCAGCCGGCATCCTGACGGAAATCTCTCCGGAGGAAACGGGAATGGTGATGTCAGAGCCTGCGGATGGGATGAGGCTGACACTGTTTAACAGTCCTCATATGGGAGAGCAGTTTGCGGATGTTCAGAATCTGGTTTGTCTCCTGGAAACATCGGAACGGAAAATTATGATTCCGGGAGATGCCAGACCGGATGCAGAGCTTTTTGAACGTACCGCAGGCTGGTCGCCGGCAATCGACTGGCTGATAGGTCCCTTTCCACTGTTGGGACTTCCCTCGTCACGTAAGAAAATTTCAGCGGCTCTTGCAGTCCGCCATGTGCTGGCTCTTCATCTGCCGCGTCCGGAGCGGGATGTACATGGCTGGAGAGAAAGCGCAGAGAAAGTCTGCAGACGTGCGGAGGACGGAATTCCCATGCCGTTGTTTGGTGATGTAATCGGTCGGACCTATGTCCTGTGATGTTTTGTAAAAAGTACGGAAAGAACAGGAAAAGTTGCTGAAAAACCCCTTGACACAGGGGTTTTTCGTCATTATAATACTATCGTGTGCGTGAAGATGCATGATGTATTTTTGCGCGCTGAAGACTGTCAATAAATGACACAGCAGCCTGACAGGGCCGGCATCATGCCTGCCACTTATCACAGGAGGTGAAAGGAATGCCAACATTTAACCAGTTAGTCAGAAAAGGAAGACAGACATCTGTAAAGAAGTCTACTGCTCCCGCCCTTCAGAAAGGATTCAACTCCCTGAAGAAGAAGGCAACCAATACATCCGCACCGCAGAAGCGCGGCGTTTGTACAGCAGTAAAGACTGCTACACCGAAGAAGCCGAACTCAGCTCTTCGTAAGATTGCCAGAGTACGTCTTTCCAACGGAATTGAGGTAACAAGCTACATCCCCGGAGAGGGACACAATCTGCAGGAGCACAGCGTTGTTATGATCCGCGGCGGAAGAGTAAAGGACCTGCCCGGTACAAGATACCACATTATCCGTGGAACGCTGGATACCGCAGGAGTAGCGAAGAGAAGACAGGCCCGTTCCAAGTACGGCGCAAAGAGACCGAAAGACGCTAAGAAATAATTAAAAGTTTCTGAAAGCAGAAAAGGTCAGTACAGGTAAGATCAAACAGAACTATTCGTTGGGCAGACGAAACAGTCTGCATGCCGGAATGAAATATCGTCCCTTAGGCTGCGGGTCGTATATAGATTTGCCGTGCACAACACAGTAGAGGACACATGTGAGTACCTGAGAATTAATATTTTTGTTAAGGAGGGAAGTATTGTGGCACGTAAAGGACATACTCAGAAAA
>CALWGE010000005.1 GCA_944378225.1 uncultured Merdimonas sp. | reverse complement strand
AAGCAGCCACCGAAAGATGGCTTATTTGTCGTGTGCCAAAGATAATGAATATCCTCTACTTCTCATTTTCAATCTTTATTCCCTTCTCTGTCCTGATTTTATTCTGTCTTTGCTATGTATTATCCTTACGCTCTATTTATTTTCATTTCTGGCCTGAAGCGCCATCTTAGCCTGCATTTTTCTCTGGAACTGGTCAATCACTACTGCAACCACAATAACCAGACCCTTGATTACCATCTGCCAGAATTCTGATACGCCGCACATAACCATGCCGTCGTTAATAACGCCGATAACGAAGGCTCCCACGATCGTTCCGCCAATGGTACCTACGCCGCCTGCCATGGACGTTCCGCCAAGAACTGCCGCCGCGATGGCGTTCATCTCCCAGGACTCGCCCGTAGCCGGATGAGACGCTGCCAGCTGTGAGGATGCGATGATTCCTACTACAGCAGAGCAGATACCGGATATCATATAGACAAGAATCTTATCCTTGTTTACTTTTACGCCTGACAGCTTGGCTGCTTTTTCATTTCCGCCGATGGAAAATACATGCCAGCCGAAGGAGGTTTTCTTTAAAAGAATGGAAAATACAATGGCCAGCACAACCAGAATCAGCAGACCTACGGGAATGCCGAACACTCTCGAACCAAAGAAATCCCATCCCTGGTTTCCCAGTCCTTCATACCCTTTCAAATCAGAAAAAGTGGCTCCGTTGGAAATCAGGTTTGCGGCTCCGCGCGCCACATACATCATGCCCAGCGTGGCAATGAAGGGGGCCACATTAAATCTGGTGATTACAAGACCGTTTATCACGCCAATCAGGGCGCCCAGAAGGATGGTAATCAGTACAACCAGAGGAATACTGAAATAGATAGTCTTATTTCCAATGGTCAGTCCCTCCTGAATGAGCAGACCGGCCACCATACCGCCCAGGCCCACAATGGCGCCTACCGACAGGTCAATTCCTCCCGTAATAATAACATAGGTCATACCGATTGCCAGAATCCCGTACAGAGCCACATGCTTGCCTACCAGAAGAGCTGTATTCAGGCTCAGAAAGTTTTCAGCCGCAAAACTGAAGAAAATCAGCAGCAGAATCAGCACAATGAATGTTCTTCCCTTCAGAAGTGTCATCATCAGGGAATGATTTGAGTTCTTTTTTAAATTGTTCATAATCTTCTCCTTTTTCTATGCACGTTCACGCATTTGATGTATGGTGTCCCTTGTAGGATGAAAGCACCAGGGACTGTTCCTGAATCTCATCTCCGGAAAATTCTCCTGTGATTTTTCCGTTCGACAATACAATGACGCGATCCGCAATCGATATAATCTCTTTTAACTCGGAAGAAATGACCAGAATGGACAGTCCTTCCTCCGCATAGTGATTGATGATGTCAAACACTTCCGTCTTGGCTCCGATATCAATGCCTCTGCTGGGCTCATCCATCAGAAGAATCTTCGGATTTGTCAGAATTCCCTTTCCGATTACGATTTTCTGCTGATTTCCGCCGGAAAGAGACAGGATGGGAAGCCGCTTGTCTGCGACCTTGATATGAATGTCACGGATTTTCTCATCCACCATGGCATTTTCTTTTTTAAAGTCTACAAATCCCCATTTACTGTAGGATGACAGCGCGGAAAGGGAACAGTTTCGCCCGATATCCATGGTCTGTACAAGGCCTTCTCTCTGTCTGTCTTCCGGAACGAGGGCAAAGCCTCTTTCTATCTGCTCTGTAATGGACCGGATCTCCATCTCTTTTCCTTCCAGAGATATTTTTCCTGTATGCTCCGGACGCAGTCCCATAATACATTCGAAAATCTCTGTCCGTCCGGCGCCCATCAGTCCGTAGATACCCAGAATTTCTCCCCGTTTCAGGTTGAAATTCACATGGTCAAGCAGATACCCGCCGCCCTGCTTGGGAAGGCAGAGATCCTTTACCTCCAGAACCGTCTCCTTTTTGCCCCAGTCTACGGTGCGCTCTCTCTTATGGTAGGATTTTCCTTCTCCGGTCATTTTCTTTACGATCCAGGGAACGTCAATATCCTTCACATCTGCGTCCGCAATGTATTTTCCATCGCGCAGAATGGTCACGTGATCGCCAATCTGCATGATCTCTTCCAGTCGGTGAGAAATATATACGATAGAAATTCCCTGGGCCGTCAGTTCCCTCATAATTTTGAACAGTACCTGTACTTCCTGTTCTGACAGAGAGGATGTGGGTTCATCCATGATCAGGATTTTCAGATCATCTTCCACCAGATTTCTGGCAATCTCAATCATCTGCTGCTGTCCTACCCGCAGATCTCCAACCAGGGTATCCACCGGAATTTCATGCTCCAGACGTTTTAATACCTTTTCCGCCTGCTCTCTGTGGTAGGCGTTATCCAGGGATAAACCTTTTTTCCGTTCCCTTGCCATGAAAATGTTCTGATATACCGGAAGATTCGGGAAAAGATTCAGCTCCTGATGAATAATTCCGATGCCGTGTTTCCTGGCGTCATTGGTATCCTTAAAGCTTACTTCCTGATCTCCCATGTAAAGCTTTCCTTCACTGGGGCGCTCAATTCCGGCTATTAACTTCATAAGCGTGGATTTTCCGGCTCCGTTTTCTCCGATGAGAACGTTGACCTTTCCTGTAAGCAGATCAAAATTCACATGATCCAGCGCTTTTGTTCCCGGATAGATTTTGCTGACTCCCTCAGCGTGGAAGCATACCCCTTCTTTACACATACTGGCCACGCAATTACCTCCTCTCACCTGCTATTTCACATTCAGTTCCACCGGAATGATCAGAATGTCGGAACTGCCCACGGAGGCTCCGAAAGCTCCTGTAAATTCCACTGTCTTTCCTTCCAGTGAATTCACATCTATGGGCTCAATCACCTCTGCTGTTACTTTCTCAATCAAGGCATCCTTTACCTGTCCCCACTCTGTCTGATTGGTGTAATCTCCAAATCCCGTCACAGTCTGGGAATCGCCCAGCATGTCCTTATTCTTAAAAGTAGGTCCTACCTGAATCCGGACTTCCTCTTCTCCTTCATATCCATCCAGTTTCACCACCATATAACCGGCGCTTTTTGATGTGTCCACCAGTTCCACCACGCCTGTTCCGTGCACGGGATAATTTGCTTTTCCATTTACTCCATAGGTTTCCGCCACAGAAGTGAGCTTTCCGTCCGCCTCTGTCAGCAGTGTATTCAGTTCAACGGCATTCTCCGTAATATTCGCTGTAATGTCTTCCCAAAGCTGTTCCGCCGTATCCTCGGCACTGAATACGGTTTTTCCGGTATACTGGCCCTCTGTCCCCTTATCAATTATTTTTACGCATCCTGCACTCATAGCTATTACTGAAAGCAGTGCTGCCAATGTTAAAATCTTCTTTTTCATTGTGTGTTTCCTTTCCTTGCACAAATCTGCTGCTTCAGACACCTCTCCAGCCTTATTCCTCTCTATATATGGAAAGGATTGCTTTCAAGCAATCCCTTCCGCTTACAAACTATTCTTTACTCCGTATATACGAAAGTTTTTAAGTTTTCAACATTCTCTGCTGTAATCGCGATACAGTCAACCAGCTGCTTCTCCTCAAGGCCTGTGGTGCCGTTCTTCAGATAAGCGTCTGCCTGCTCTACTGCCATCTCTGCAATCAGAGCACACTGCTGAAGAGCTGTTCCAACCATCTTGCCTTCCTTAATCAATGCTGCCGCCTCGTCAGAACCATCCACACCGATAATCTTGATATCTGTTCTTCCTGCTGCCGCGCACGCTTCTGCCGCTCCTACTGCCATGGTATCGTTACCGCAGATGATACCTGTGATTTCCGGGTTGGACTGTAAGATTGTCTCTGTCTTTTCGTATCCCTGTGTCTGATCCCAGTTTGCAGTCTGAGTCGCAACACACTCAAGTCCCTCGTATTCATCAATTACCGCATGGAAAGCGTTGGAACGAACCTGTGCATTGGTATCAGATTCTTTTCCGAGAAGCTCTGCGTACTTTCCTTCCTCACCCATGGCTTCTACCCATTTTTCCGCGATAGCTCTTGCGCCCTGGTCATTATTTGCAACAATCTGAGAAATGGCGATTCCCTCTTCATTAATTTCACGGTCAATCAGGAAAGTAGGAATTCCTGCCTCAGCTGCTTTCTTAACAGCCTCTACTGTCGCATCTGCTCCCGCATTGTCACAGATAATCGCTGCCGCCTTATCCGCGATGGCAGATTCAAACAGCTCCATCTGCTTTGTGGCGTCATCATCATGAGAGGATACCTTTACCTCATAGCCAAGCTCTTTTGCCTTTGCCTCTGCTGTATCAGCCTCTGTCTTAAAGAACGGATTGGAATGAGAAGGAGTGATTACGTAAATAATGTTGGAGCCGCCGCCGGGAAGAACCTCAGCCTCCGCTGTCTCCTCAGTCTCTGCTGTTTCCACAGTCTGCTCCTCTGCTGCCGGTTCCGTTGCCGCCTCTTCTGTGGTCTTGCCGCCGCACGCTGTCAGCAGCGTCATAGTCATTGCCACCGTCAATCCTAATGCAAAAAATTTGTTCATCTTTTTCATACCTTTTCCTCCTTGTTGATGAATTTATGTAATTTTTTTACATTCACGCAGTTAGTACTTTTTTTACGGCTGTTCTCCAGCCTGCTGTCTTGTTTTCTCTGACTGCTTCCTCCATTGAGGGAGAATACGTGTCTCTGGAAATTCGTGAGAAAACGCTTTCGTCCCATAATCCCGCGGCGATTCCGGCCATGTATGCCGCTCCGATTCCTGAGAGTTCCTCTGCCTCCGGGATCTGAACCTCCGCGTTCAGAATATCGCTCTGAAACTGCATCAGATATCTGTTTCTGGTAGGTCCTCCGTCCACCCGCAGTTCCTTCACCTTCATTCCGGCATCCTTCTGCATGGCTTCTATTACGTCAGAAATCTGATACGCGATACATTCCAGACCTGCTCTTACAAACTCAGCCCGGCCAGTGGTCCGATCCATACCTGTCACAGCTGCTCTGGCCTTACTGTCCCAGTAAGGAGCTCCCAGTCCGCTGAATGCAGGCACCAGGTACAGCTCATCATTTTTCCCCGCTTCCTCTGCAAGCTGCTGCGTTTCACCCGGAGAAGAAATCAGATGCAAATCATTTTTCAGCCAGGTAATCACCGCGCCTGTATAGTTCAGATTTCCTTCCAGAACGTATTCCACCTGTCCTTTCCTGCTCCATGCAAGGGAGGTTACCACTCCATGCCCGCTCAGCACAGGTTTTGTTCCGATATTCATCATAATAGACGAGCCGGTTCCGTAGGTGGCCTTAATCATCCCCGGCTTCAGACAGCCCTGACCAAACAGCGCCGCATGAGAATCTCCCATCACACTGTGAATCGGAACTGGTTTCTCAAAGTATCCTTCCAGTGTGGTCTCACCGAAACAGGCGTCAGAATCTGTAATCTCCGGCAGATTGTCTTTGTCAATCCCAAACAGTCTGCAGATTTCCTCATCCCATCTCAATTCAAAAATGTTAAAGAGCTGTGTACGGGAAGCGTTGGAATAATCGGTTTTATAAGATTTTCCTTCCGTAAGCCGGAAAACCAGCCAGGAATCCATCGTCCCATGACACACTTTATGCTCTCTGGCTTTCGCGGAAGCTCCTTCCGCATTCTCCAGAAGCCACGCAATCTTCGCGGCCGGAAAGTAGGGCGACAGTTTGATTCCCGTTCTTTTCTGAATCATGGCAGCATGTCTGGAGATTTCTTCCCGCTCGCAGATTTCTTCCGCCCTGGCGCACTGCCAGACAATCGCCTTTGCAAGAGGCTCCCCGGTCTCTCTGTCCCATATCACAGAAGTTTCTCTCTGGTTGCTGATCCCTATGGCCTCCACCTGGTTTCTGGAAATTCCCGCTTCCGTAATGAGATTTTTAATTACCTGAACAGTATTCCGGTAAATTTCCTCTGCGTCATGAGAGACCCAACCCTGTTCATTTATAATCTGTTCGTGAAGCAGATCCGTCCGGCGAAGCATTGCCCCCTGCCGGTCAAAAAGCAAAGCCTTCGTACCCTGTGTACTCTGATCCACACTGATGATATATCTGTCAGTCATTTATAAAATCTCCAATGCCTTTTCCACAATTCCCTGTGCATTCAGCTTATAGTAGTCAAATACTTCTCTGGATTTTCCTGTAATCACAGGGCTGTCCGGAAGAGCCATATTCACAACCTTTTTCGGGCAGTTGGTTCCCACCGCCTGGCTCACCATGGATCCAAGACCGCCGAACGGGGCGTGCTCTTCTATCGTAATAACCGCTCTGGCCCTGGACGCCTTTTCCAGAAGTGTTTCTGTATCCAGCGGTTTTACACAGTACATATCGAGGACTGTAGCTTCAATTCCTTTTTCCTTTAACAGTCCGGCTGCTTCCACTGCCGGTTTTACCATCTCTCCGCAGGCTACGATCAGCAGCTCCTCTCCTTCTCCAAGAACTGTTGCCTTATCCATTTCAAAGGGGCAGTTCTCTTCGCTGTAGATATCCTCTACCGGGTTACGCCCCACACGGATATAGGCAGGTTTCTGGTCCTGCAGCAGAGTCTCCACCAGTTTTGCCGTCTGGAACCTGTCGCTGGGCAGATACACCCGCATATTCGGGATAGCCGACATAGCTGCAATATCCTGCGCGGAATGATGGCTCATTCCCAGCTCTCCATAACTGATTCCTCCGCTGATTCCCACCAGCTTTACATTCGTATTGGAATACGCTACATCTACCTTTGCCTGCTCATAGCTTCTGGTGGAAATAAAGCAGGCCGGAGAAAATGCGAACGGCTTTTTTCCTCCCTTTGCAAGGCCGGCTGAAATGCTGACAAGATTTTGTTCTGCAATTCCCACCTCCACGGCCTGCTCGGGATAAGCGTCAAAAAACGGACTCATGGACGCAGATCCTCTGGAATCACTGCATAATACAATAATGTCTTTATCATCCTTTGCCTTTTCCAGTAACACATCGCAGATGGCTTTCCGGTTTGGTATGTTATTCATGAAGTGCTGCCTCCTTTCTTCTCTCAAGTTCCTCCGTAATCTGTGCATATTCTTCATCGTTTGGAACCTTGTGATGCCACGGAGCTTTATTCTCCATCACACTTCCGCCTCCAAAGCCTTTGATTGTGTTTGCAATGACGCAGGTAGGCTTTCCTTTCACAGTCTTTGCTTCTTCAAAGGCCTGATTAAGCTCGTCCAGATCATTGCCGTTTACCTGAATGACATGCCAGCCAAAGGCTTCTACCCGAGCCTCCAGATTTTCCTGTGACATCACTTCTTCCGTGGTTCCGGAAATCTGCAGCTTGTTCCTGTCAATAACTGCGCAGAGATTGTCCAGCTTATAGTGGCCGCCGGCCATAAAGCCTTCCCATACAGAACCTTCTGCCAGCTCACCGTCCCCCATTACAGTATAAACTCTGCTTTCTCTGTGGTCTTTTCTGGCTGCCAGGGCAATTCCCACGCAGACCGGAAGTCCATGTCCCAGAGAACCGGAATTCATTTCAATTCCCGGAAGTTTGTTATTGGGATGACCGATAAATTTGGAACCAAATTTTGAAAACTCTGAAATGACCTCTTCCCGTTTAAAAAATCCTTTTTCTGCAAGAACGGCATAGTAAGCCTCTACGGAATGTCCCTTGCTCATGACAAAATAGTCTCTGTTCGGATCATCCATATTCTCAACACTGATATTCATCTGTTTCAGATATAACACTGCCAGTATATCCATGACACTGAAGTCACCGCCGATATGGCCTGCCTTGGCGCTGCGTATCATATCCAGCACATCTTTTCGCAGTTCAAATGTTTTTGCCTTTAACTCTTTCATATTTTCTCTCCTTCCCGGCTTCTGCTAAAGACCTCTTCATTCTCCTCTTAAGTATGCCTTGACCTCTTCTTCCACCGGATCATACAAATCAGGTTTCACTCCGATATATTTGCATGCCTCATATAAAACCGGCACTACATTCTTATGAATTCCCACACAGTGATGGATGTAAGGACCTTCCACAATCTTTGCTTCCAGCCTCTTAATGTTATCTACTTCCACCCAGAGATAGGTTCCCATTCCTTTGGGGCCTTCAATTCCTGTTGCATTTCCAAGCAGAAGAGAATATTCTCCGTTATCTCCGTCAAACCGGGCCAGGGTAACTTCCCCGTGTTTTGCCTCAGCCGTAATGCTTCCCGGATGATCAAATGCCAGCGGATATGTAAGCTTTGCCTTTTCTCTGGCAATGGAAATCGGCCAGGGTCCGCAGTGCTGCAGAAGCTCTCCGTTGGGAACGTCCGGATGGCGGATGGTCCAGTCCGCAAAAAAGCTTCTTGTCTCATCCATGCCGGCTGCCTCTACCATCAGAGAGGTGATGGCTCCGTGAATATCCGTCTCACATACCACCGGAATTCCTTCATCATTCAGCAGCGCATTTGCAGCGCAGGGCATAATTCCCAGCTCACACTGGAGCTGATTCCAGCACTGGATAGCCACAGCTTTGCATCCGTACTTTTCAACCAGATTTTTCATGGCCACTTTTAAGGCTGCCACATTTTCCAGTTCATTGTCCTTAACGAGAATCTCCATATGGTCTCTGCAGTACTGAATGACCTTATCAACCTCTGTTTTTTCTTCTTTTACCTTTTTTACCTCATCCGTAAGTTCCGGCATGGGAATAGGAGAAAGCTGAATATTGAATTTCTCCAGCAGTTCGCCCTCATTGCACATGGTTGTCCAGAAATCATAAGGTCTGGTGGATATCTGCAGAATGCGGATGCTCCGGAATGTCTTTACTACATTACATACTGCCAGGAAATCCCGGATTCCACGCTCAAATACCGGATCCTCCAGTCTGCAGTTCGTCAGATACGTGAAGGGTACCTGAAATCTGCGGAGTACCTTACCTGTAGCAAACAGTCCGCACTGGGTGTCGCGGAGTCTTGTTCCGTCCGGCTCCGGTCTTTCATCCAGCGGTCCCCACAGCAGCACGGGTACCTGCAGTTCCTTTGCCAGACGAGCGCATTCATACTCTGTTCCGAAATTGCAGTGGGGAAGAAACAGCCCGTCTATCTGTTCCTTTTTAAACTTCTCCGCAATTTTAATTCTGTCTGCCTCGTTATACAGCAGTCCTTCTTCATTGATATCGGTGATATCAACAAAATCAACTCCCAGGCTTTTCAGTTTTTCCGCTGTCAGTCCTCTGTATTTCACTGCATCCGGAGCGCTGAAAATACTTCTTCTTGTAGGAGCAAATCCAAGCTTTATGTTTTTCATCTCGACCTCCATCAATCTTACAGATATTTCTTATTTCTGAGGTCATTATACCTTCTTTTTTATTTAATTTATATAGATTCTTTAGTTATTTTAACTAAATAAATGATTAAATTTTTACTCAATATTGAAACAAAATTAAACTTCCGCTATAATATAGGTAAATTATTTAGGGGAGGACAAAGAATGGGAATTACGGCAAAGGAAATCGCCAGAATGCTGAATGTCTCTGAGGCAGCCGTTTCTATCGCGTTAAACGGCCGGCCCGGAATCAGCACCAGAACAAAGAATGAAATTCTGCGGGTTGCAAAAGAATACAACTATGATTTTTCGAGAATCAATCAGAATAAAAAAAAGAACGGCACCATTTACTTTATCATGTACCGGAAATACGGCGCTGTTGTATCCAATACAGAATTCTTTGATGCTCTGACGAGAGGGCTGCAGGATTCCTGTAAAGAGCTGGGATACAAGCTCACCTTTCTCCATCTCATGGACGGTGAGGATATTCAGGAAAAACTGAACACACTTCTGAAGCCCGACTGTATCGGCATCATTCTCCTTGGAACGGAAATGTACAAAGAGGATTTCTTCCCCTTTTCCTATATCGGCTACCCCATTGTGCTCCTGGACTCCTTCTTCAATTCCACGAAAATGGACAGCGTTCTGATGAACAATATTGACGGAGCCTATCAGGCCACAAGGCATCTGATCCAGAAGCGGGAAACGCAGCCCGGATACCTCCATTCCTCCTACAAAATTTATAATTTTGAGGAACGTTACCAGGGCTTTCAGAAAGCTCTGCGGGAAAGCGGTCTTTCTCCTTCCAAATCTGTCATTCACCTGCTTCCGCCTTCCATGGACGGGGCCTATATCGAGATGCTGAACATCATAGAACGGGGGGAAGAACTGGCAGACTGCTATTTCGCTGACAATGATCTGATTGCGGCCGGCGCCATGAAGGCCTTTAAAAGAAAGGGCTTCCGGATTCCGGAAGACGTAGGCTTCGTAGGCTTCGACAATGTGCCTCTGTGCACCTACCTGGAGCCCAATCTGACCACTGTAAACGTTCCCATCAAATATATGTGCAGGATGGCAGTGAAAAGGCTCATTGAATGTCTGGAAGATAAACAGTACTGTCCCATCCGCATAGAGGTGAACACAAATCTGATCCGAAGACAGAGTGTGTGAAAAGGAGGAATCCTCTTGCGAAGTGAAAACGAAATGATGAATATCATTATTGATACGGCCAAATCCGACGACCGGATCCTGGCGGCCTACCTGAAGGGTTCCAGAACGAACCCGAATGTGCCCAAAGATATTTACCGGGACTTTGATGTCATGTATGTGGTCACAGAAGTGGAAAGCTTCCGTAAGGATACCGGCTGGATGAATGCCTTTGGAAACATTGCGCTGAAGCAGGAACAGGATGACGCTTTCGGATATGGGGAACGCTTCGGAATACAAAGCGGTTATGAGAACAGCTATTCCTGGCTGCTCCTTTTTGAGGATGGAAATCGGATCGATATCGGCGTGGAAACGCTTTCTGTAATGGAAAAAGGCGCGAACCGCAACAAGCTGTTCCTGCCTCTTCTGGATAAAACGGGCTGTCTGCCCAAGCTTCCGCCCCCCACGGATGAAGATTTTCATATCAAAAAACCTTCGGAAAAAAGATTCCGCGGATGCTGCAATGAATTTTACTGGAGTCTGTGCGATGTGGTAAAAGGAATTGCCCGGGACGAGCTGCCCTTTGCCATGACCACATACCACACCCTGGTCCGGAGTATGCTGGACGTGATGCTGGACTGGTATATCGGAATCCATACGGATTTTTTCGTATCCAGCAGGAAACTGCATAAGTATTTTAAAAAATATCTGCCTGCGGATTTTTATGAAATATATGTACAGACATACACAGACGGCAGCTATGAACACTTTTGGTGCGCGATAGATGCCGCCTGCAGGCTGTTTAGAAAAGCTGCTCTTTTCGTGGCAGACTATTTTGATTTTGTCTATCCGGAAAATGACGAATCCGCTTCCCGAAACTATCTGTGGAATCTTCGGGGAAATTTATTCCCCAAACAGATTGATAAGAACACATCCTGTCAGAATACAGATGATACCGGCTGTTCCGGCCGGTGATATGCGGTCGCCGAACAGGAAGCGGGAAATAAGAGCTGTAACGACAATGCCCACGCCGCACCAGGCGGCATAGGCAATGCCCAGATTGATTTTTGTGACTGCCCTGGAAAAGGTACAGTGACAGGCGAGATACAGGGTCAGGCTCAAAGCAGTGGGAACCAGCTTTGAAAATCCATTGGAATACTTCAGAAACGTCGTTGCCGCAATTTCAAAACCGATTGCAAGCGTCAAAAAGAAATATGCCATCTTCGTCACCCTAATTCGTAATTGTTCTTCCGGTAGCTCTGTCGAAAATATGAATATGCTCCAGACTGTAATAACAGGATACCTTTTCCCCTGCGCGAACAGGCACGGAAGCATCTGTTTTTACCACAAGCTTATCCTCTTTCTTCTCTTTTCCAATATAAACGATAGCCTCTGATCCCAGCATTTCATAGACGTCCACGGTTCCGCCTCCGTGTGCGTCTTCCGCTTCTCCGGGCGTCAGCGCAATATGTTCGGGACGGATACCCAGAACTACAGCCCTTCCTATATAACCGCCCTTCTCAAGGCGCTCCGCCTTTTCTTCTGCGAGATCAATACGACGGCTTCCGGAATCCAGATATATTTTATTTCCGTCATATTTTACGACTGCCTCTGTAAAATTCATGGGAGGCGTCCCGATAAAGCCTGCCACAAACTGATTCACCGGATAACGGAACAGGTTTTCAGGGGTATCTGCCTGCTGAATGACCCCGTCCTTCATTACTACGATTCTGGTTCCCAGCGTCATGGCTTCCGTCTGGTCATGCGTCACGTAGATAAAGGTGCTGTTCAGTTTATGATACAGTCTGGCAATCTCCACCCGCATCTGTCCACGGAGCTTTGCGTCCAGGTTGGAAAGCGGTTCGTCCATAAGAAACACTCTGGGATTTCTTACAATAGCTCTTCCCATGGCCACTCTCTGCTTCTGTCCGCCGGAAAGCTGGGAGGGTTTTCGGTCCAGCACCTCCTCAAGCCCCAGAATTTCAGCTGCCTCCTGTATCTTTTTTTCCATCACATCCTTCTTTTCATGGCGGATATGCAGGCTGTAGCCGATATTTTTCCGGACAGTCATATGAGGATACAAGGCATAGTTCTGAAACACCATGGCAATATCACGATCGCTTGCCTCTGTCTCATTCATCCGCTCTCCGTCTATCAGAAGTTCTCCTTCTGAGATATCTTCCAGTCCGGCAATCATCCGAAGCGTTGTGGATTTTCCACATCCGGACGGTCCTACAAATATGATAAATTCCTTATCGCCTATTTCCAGATTAAAATCTTTGACCGCTTCAAAACCATTTTCATATGTTTTGCATACATGCTTTAATTCAATATGAGCCATGTTGTTCTTCCTCTCTGTTTTTTCTCATGAGCAGCTCTTCCAGTTCTGCCACAGAAGTGATTACTTCGTCTGCCAGAGGCCCCAGTTCTTTTCCGGTTCCTGTTCCGCTCAGTACTGCGACTGCAAACGCGCCGCCGGCTGCGGCAAAACGCATATCATTTGGCGTGTCGCCCACCACTGCTATTTCCTCCGGATGCAGTCCCCATTCTTCAGCCGCCAGACGGATAAGCCGTCCGTCAGGTTTTTCAGGAAGCCCTGTTCCTGCTGTTCCCCAAAAGGAAATATATTTGTCTGCTCCAAGTATCTCCATGCATTTTCTGGCTGAATTCTGTTCGTCTGAAGTGGCAAGTCCAATCCGGATACCCTGACGGTCCAGCGCAGCCATCATTGCTCTGACATCAGTAAAAACCGGATACTCTGTCCTTTTTTCGGCTACCTCCTCAAAAAAAAGGCGGCTTATTTCTCCGGAAAGCTGTCCCGGATCCGGTCCGTCCGGTTCTGACTCTGTAACAAGAAGCGGAGCCAGCTCCTCTGCTATCCCATCGTAGGATTTCCATGCCAGTGCCCCTTCTGAATCTGCTCTGCGGTCCTTTACTCCAAGAGCCTTCAGAAGTTCACCCTGCCTCTGGAGTATTCCCCTCTTCTGACACAGTTTTTCTGTAACCTGTATGGCTGCCGTGCCCCATACGCTGAAGAAATCTATCAGAGTTCCGTCTTTGTCAAACAGGATTCCTTTTATTTTCATCTTCTGCTCCATCTCCGCTCCAGTTCTTCCGCCGCTTCCGCAAAGGTCGAAAAGTCATGCTCTTTCCTTCCTTTGGTAATGGCGTTTCCGTAAAACAGGAATTCCCCTTCCGCATCCTCCGCTCCGAAGCGAATCCACTGATACGGCGCCTCTGAAAGGATAATTTCTCCCCGGGTCTTCCACGTACCTTCTCTTTCCCAGGTCATCTCACAGAGAACCCGCCTGCCGTTGTGAAGATAATACACCACCGGCTTTTTTATCTGACCGCTTATTTCAAGGAAATAAGACAGATTCTCCACAGAGTCGGGAAGAATCTCTCCAAAGCAAAGGTCTGTGCGGATACTGCAGTGCCGTGTCACATAGGCCCGGCATTTTTTCAATGCGTGAAGAATATTTTCCGGACTCAGGGCGTCCATGTAAAGAAACGTAGCCGGGTCTCCCGGGATGGAAGGCTCCAGCGCTCCCGGATAAAATTCCTGCGTCTTATTATGGGAATCACTGCCTCCTACGGCACAGATTCTGTATCCGTCCTCCCAGAACAGATCGCAGAGAGCTCTTGCCTTTTCATTGGCTGTCCGCGCCTGAGCATTCGGATCCGATTCATAAGTAGGGTCGTTTTCTATCTCCAGACAATTTACATCAGAAAGAAGCATTTCCCCGTACAGCCATTTCCATATGTATAAAAAGGGATGATTGATACTGAAAAGCCATCCTCTTTTTCTGCATTCCTTCTGTATTTCCAGTAAATCCTGTTTCAGCTTTTCTTCTTTTTTATCCGCAAGAATATCCGCAAGAGCTGCCGGCAGTCTGTCCACTCCAAACAGATTGGCATGTCCCAGAATCGTCGTTATCTCAGTACCGGGAAGAATCAGAACCCTTGTATCCGGCCAGCCTGTGTGAAGTGTATTGTGCTCTGTGGGCACATAATAGTCCAGTCCCATAAGCTCTGCTTTGACTGCCGCCTGACCGGGCGTCTCTCTGCCGTCAGAAAGCCTGGTATGGGTATGCAGATCTCCTTTGTACCAGCCGGGTTTCTGTACGTATACCCGCGTAAAATCATACTGCGCGTAATGAAATACTCCGGAAACCCACACATTTTCACCGATACATTCCGTAATATCCTCCTGTTCTCCGGACACCTCCACAGTAAAGGGAATTTTCTGTTCTCCTGACGTTCTGGAAAGATGCTCGGAAAACAGGAAGACGGTAACCTTCCACTCTCCCTGCACAATCTCTCCCGGAACTCCTCCCACTGTCGTGTCCAGTCCGCCCTGTCCAATGGAAATCACCGGCTCACTGCATCCAAGCTGCTTGAGAAAGCGGATTTGTCCCCGGGGATCGCTTACCATAAAGAACACAAGAAATGCGTATTTCGGTTCAAGATCATATCTGAAACACAGATGACTGCAGGGACAGGAGACCGTAAAGGTCTCCTGCTGCCGTGCAGTCTCTGCAGGTCCAATCGTAAATTTCAGCTGCTTTTTCATTTTCTAATTTCCAAGAGCCTCGTCGAGTGCTGCCTGGGCTGTGGCCTGGGCCTCATCCAGAGCTTCCTTCGCGGAGATTCCTTCAATCTCTACCTTGTCAGCCGCTACATTCAGGGCATCTTTCACTGCGCCGTTCGTGGGGTCATAGGGATATACCGTTCCATGAGTCGCCTGCTGGAAAGGTACTGCAGCCTGGGGATTTTCAGCTACATAAGCCTGATACTCCTCGTTGTCATCAATATTGACATTCACTGCCACGTAACCTGTGGACATGGTCCATTTCACCTGATTTTCCGGATTGGTGAAATATTTGATGAATTCAAAGGCTCCCTGCTGCTCTTCCTGAGAAGATCCGGAAAGAACGCTCAGTGTCTTGGTCTCTGCCATGGGCGCTGAAGAAGTGCTGTCGCTCCATGCCGGCTGCTCCATAGCCGCCACAATGCTGAAGTCCAGATCTGCCTGATCTCCGGAAGATCCTGTATAACCGCCGGCCTTTCCGGCAATTACATCATCGATGGTAGCGTACCAGTACTCCCAGCCCTGTCCGCCGGAATGAATAGCCATGGTTTCATCTTCGTGAATCCAGGTACGGAATGCCTCCCATACTTCAACCCATTCATCGGTATTAATGGTTACCTGAGTGCCGTCCTCGCTGAAAATGCTTGCGCCATTGCTGAAAGCTGCGTCAATCAGGTTGTCAGCGCCCCACATGGGTTCCCAGCCGTAATCATATCCGGCAGCCTTGATTTTGGAAGCGGCTTCTCCCAGATCCGCCCAGGTCTGAATGTCCTCTGCCTTGATTCCGGCAGCCTCAAAAGCTTCCATATTATAGTACAGCACCTGTGTGGTTCCATAGGCAGGAAGTCCGTATACTTTTCCCGCATCGTCCATTCCCTGTTTATAGAATACCTCCAGATAATCCTCCTGGCTGAACTCGGAGTCTGCCTCGATCAGAGAATTCAGATCCATCACCAGCTCTTTGTCTGAAAGACTCCGGGCAGCATCCACATTCAGAAGCACCAGATCCGGAGCCGCGTTTCCGGCGATTCCTGCCTGCAGACTCTGATAAGTCTCCTCATAATCAGCCTGTGTTACAGTCTTTACATGGTACTGATCCTGAGACTCGTTAAAACTGTCTACAATCTCCTGGATAACATTGACTGCTGTCTTGCCGCCTGCATACCAGAATTCCACTTCCACCGCTTCCGCGGAAGCAGCGTCATTTTCCTCTCCTGTCTCTTCTGTTCCTGTCTGCGCTTCTGCCGGCGCGCTGTCAGTGGCGGAAGCTCCGCATCCAGCCAGGGCTGATACTGCCAGAGCTGACGCCAGCAGTGTGATAACCAATGTTTTTTTCATACTTTTTTCCTCCTCATTTTACCAGTGTTACCCTTTGATTCCGGTGTCTCCACCGATTCCATTGATGAACCATTTCTGCGTGAAGGCAAAAAGCACCAGAAGCGGCACTACGATCACTGCGCTTCCCGCCATAACCAGAGCCCATTCCGTCCCGTACGCTCCGCCTTCTATCAGAAAACTCCGGAGTCCCTGCGAAACCAGATATTTCTCTGACGAGCGTGTAATCAGAGACGGCCACATATAGTTGTTGTATGTTGAAATAAAGCTCATCAATCCAAATGTAATAAAGGACGACTTTGTCATAGGGCAGATAATTTCCCAGAGTATCCGGAAATGACTGCCTCCGTCCATACGGGCTGCTTCCACAAGTCCTTTGGGAACCTGCATGAAAGACTGCCTCAGAAGAAAGATACCGAAAATGCTTACCGTGCTGGAAATTACAAGTCCCCGGAAGGTATCCAGCATTCCCCATCTGGAAAGAATGATATAGCTGGGGATATAGGTTGCCGCCACAGGGAGCATATAGGTTCCCATAATCAGCGTAAACAAAGCTTTTCTTCCTTTAAATTCGAAAAATACTATAGCATAGGCCAGCATGGCTCCTGTCACTATCTGGAGCGCCACCGTTACGACAGATACCAGAAGGCTGTTCGCTATATACCCCGGCAGCGGCGAATCAACCAGAATGGAGATAAAATTACTCCACTGAGGCACGGCAGGGAAGAATGCCGACACATCCATGACTTCTTCCTTTGTTTTCAGCGCACTCAGAATCATCCATAAAAACGGAAAGGCTGTAAATATACTGACCACTGCAAGTATCCCAAACCGGAATACTTGTTTTATACGATTTCCTGTCTGTTTCATATTCCCTCCTAATAATGTACCCATTTTCTGGACGCAAGAAACTGAACCAGAGAAAGCAGCACCGTCAGAATAATCATAATCACTGCCACAGAAGCAGCCTGTCCCATTTTAAATTCCTGGAATCCCAGCTGATAATACAGATAAAGAAGCGTCCTTGTGCTTCCGCTGGGACCTCCCTGAGTTAAAATCTGAATCTGATCATAAGCCTGCAGGGAATTAACCATCGTAATAATCATCAGGAAAAAGGTCGTCGGAGAAATACCCGGAAGCGTCATATCAAGAAACTGTCTCCACGGTTTTGCTCCATCCAGAGCGCTCGCCTCGTACAGTTCCTCCGGAACTTTTTCCAGAGCCGACAGATAGAATATCATGGCATAGCCCAGACTTTTCCATACCGTCACAATAATCACAGACAGCATCGCGGTTTCAGAACTGCTGATCCATTTCAGCTGCGGAAGCCCGAAAAGGCTCAGAACCAGATTGGCAAGTCCTCCGTCCTCCCGGAAAATCCACGTCCATACAATGGAGATTGCCACAGTAGGGGTGATCCAGGGAGAAAACAAAACAAATTTAAAAAATCCGTTTCCTCTGAAATGCTTTCTCAGCAGCAGCGCCAGGCCAAGTCCTCCGATCATCGTAGGAAACAGCGTGCCGGCCGTAAATACAAGCGTATTCCATAATGCTTCATAAAAGCGGCTGTCTTTAAACAACGAGCTGTAGTTTTTAAACCAGATAACATGATACTGGGGCGTCATAAAATCCCAGTCTGTAAAACTCAGCCAGACAGAACGCAGAATCGGATATACCCAGAATACAAACAGCGGAATCAAAGCGGGAGAGATAAACAATAACACTGTCAACGCATGCCGCACTCCGGATTTTTTTCTGCTCTTTTTCTTTTCTGTTACAGTATCCATGAAACGTCTCCTTTCATTACCCTAGATAACTTATCATTCCGATGTAAAAATAAAATGTGGGAAACGTAAAGATTCTGTTTTGTGTCCGTGAAACTTTCCGCAAAAACAGAAAAAAAACAGGAACAGCAATAAACTGTTCCTGCCTTTTCCGTACAAAACGGGATGCAATTTTCTTTCTCCTATGCCCTGCGCCGGTATAAATCCGCAATCATACTGGTACATTTTTCAATACCGATTTTTCCGCTGTCCAGACACAGTTCATAATTTTCTGCCTGGCCCCACTGGATACCTGTGTAAAGCTCATAATACGCCTTTCTCTTCTGATCCTTATCATGCAGACGCTGAACGGGAGATTCTTCTCTCTGACCATATACAGAGACAATCCTCTCTGCCCGCTGCTCATCGGAAGAGTGAATAAATACGGTGAGACAGTCCGCGCAGTCCTTCAGTATATAATCCGCGCATCTTCCCACTATGACGCAGGCTTCTTTCTCTGCCAGCTCCAGAATAACTTTTTTCTGGGCCCGCCACATTTTATCCGATACAGACTGCCAGTCTCTGTCACGTCCTGATACAGCATTGCTGTACAGGCTGTCGGAGGCTGCATATTCCCCGTACTTCTCGATATACTCCCTGGAAAGTCCGCTCTCCTCAGCGATCTTCTCAATCAGCTCGCTGTCATAGCAGGGAATATTCAGCAGGGAGGCCACTTCTTTTCCTATGGTTCTGCCGCCGCTTCCGAATTCCCGGCTGATGGTAATAATCCGGTTGGAAGTGACAGGCGCCATTTCCTGTCCTGCAGACGCGGGAAGCTCTGCTGAGACAGTTTTTCTGAAATGCTGATACAGCATAAAAGCAATCAGGCAGGACAGCGTATCTGTAATAGCCTGCACCCACATAAGTCCGCTGACTCCGAAAAGCTTATCCAGCACAATACACAAGACGGAGAAGATCACGCCCAGACGGAGTACAGCCAGAAGAAGAGACGTCTTCCATCTTCCTACTGCCTGAAAAATGGAATTATACATGTTAAACAAACTCATTCCGATTACGCACCAGGACCAGCAGCGCATAAATACGCTTCCCACTGCGATTGTTTCCTCATGATCGATAAACATTCTTACGATTGTTCCCGGGAACAGCTGAACTATTGCAAGGAACAGAACAGAGAAGACGAGAAGAATCCGGAAGGAGAGGCTGCATACCTCATGAACACGCTTATGATCTCTGGCTCCATAGCTGTAACCTATCAGAGGCATGACGCCCTGGGCAATACCAGTACTGATATGAAGGGCGATTGTTCCGCACTTTGAAGTCACTCCGTAAGCTGCTGAAAGGATGTTGCCTCCTTCATGATTCAGCAGCAGTCCGTTCAGAAGGGAAATAGACACAGAAACCAGTAATACGGAAATGGCTGCCGGAAATCCCACAGACAGTGTTCCCCAGGAAACCTTTTTCTCCATGGAAAACCGGCTGGGCGCCAGAGTTAACACAGTAGTTTTTCTCATCTTTGCCAGCACAACCAGGAAGTACACCATAGATATGGTATTTGACAGCATCGTCGCAACGGCTGCTCCTGCAACATCCATATCAAATACAAAGATAAATACCGGATCCAGGATAATATTCATCACACCGCCGATGGTCAGACCGATTCCTGCCTCTTTCGTTTTTCCTACGGAACGGACCAGATGCCCCAGAACGAGGCCTGCAACCGTAGGAATACCGCCCAGTACGAATACCCAGAACAGATAATCCCGTGTAAAGCCAAAGGTAAATTCATCCGCGCCGAAAAAAAGAAGAACCGGCTCCATAAACACTGCAAGCAGAACGGACAATACGGCCGTTACGGCAATACTTGCCCAGAAAGAGAAGGAAGATGCTTTTTGAGCCGTTTCCTTATCATTCTGTCCCAGGCTTCTTGCGATGATACTGTTGGCGCCGATACCGAACAGGTTGGCAACGGCAGTCAGAAGGGTATAAATAGGAAATGTAATGGAAAGGGCGGCTATCTGATTGGGATCGCCAATCTGCCCGATGAAAAAAGTATCTGCCAGACTGTACAGAATCACAATAATCTGACTGACTACCGTTGGAACTGCAAGCTTTGCCACTGCTTTGCCTACCGGCATGGTTGTAAATAATTCATTATTCTTTGTCATACTCTGTTCTCCTAACTTATGAATCAGCTGCTTGTTCTCCGGTATTCCTGGTCTCTCTCATCTGCGCATGCAGACCGTCCAGAAAACAGCGTACAGCTATATCCCGGCTTTTTTTCAGGTCACTGGATTTGTAATAATAGAAATAGCCCAGATCCTCCTGTGAAATAAACCCGTGAAGAATGGCTCGAAACACTCGCTGCCAGTGAGCGATTGCCTCCTCTTGCAGGCCATAGTCAGAAAGAAGAGACACTACGGTATTCAGAAGCGGAAGCGCCATTTCTTTTGCCTGCTCGTCTTCTTCCGACGGAATAGACATGATGAGCCGATACAGCCCCTTATGTGCCGCCGCAAAGGAAAAATAGGCTTCTGCAAATGCCTGTACCGCCTCGTCTCCCGTCTTGTTCTCTATCGCGGCTTTCTGATGTGATACAAACATATCAATGGCATACTGAAAAACCTCATACTGCAAATCCTTTGTATTTTTTATGTGATTGTACAGAGACGGAGTTTTGATTCCCAGTCTGCGAGCCAGCTCATGCAGGGAGACTCCGGGCTGCCCCGTAGTTTCAATACATGATACGGCTTCTGCTACAATCATCTGTTTCGTAAGTCCTTTGGCACTCAAAACAGATTCCTCCTTTTCAAAACTAACAGCATTAGTTATTATGCAACTAATAATGTTAGTTTGTCAGTCATTTTTTTGATCAAAAAGCGGCAGCCGGGAATCCTTTCGAATTCTCCGACTGCCTCCTGTAAACGGTCCCTCAGGGGTCCGACGTAATCTCTCCGCCCCCTGCAGGTATCATCTGAACGGAATCGTAAGGATTCCGGGTTTTCTGTATCTTAAAATATTCATCACTCTGTATTTAATCCTCCTTTCCGTAAAGGTAACCATTGGAAAGTATCTTCCTCTGCCGTCTGTGGAAAGAGAGAGCAGCGACATGGAATAGGCTTTCTTTATCCCCTTTCCCATGCTCCCGATCACTGCCTCATCACAGGCCCGTTCCATATCCTCCGACAGGAAATAATAGGCCGCCCAGACCAGAGGGTTAAACCAGTGAATCAGCGTAACAGCAAATACTGCCAGCTTCACAATGTGATCCTTCCGGCGCAGATGCGTACGCTCATGTTCCAGAATATAAACACGTTCTGCCTGCGGCAGGAAAGACGGGATATAGATTCTGGGATGCAGATAGCCTGCCACCAGAGGCACGTCTATGGCTTCTGTTTCAAATACGCCGCCGCCCAAATCTCTGGCGCCCTGCAGTCTTTTCATAAATCCTGTAAGTTTCCAGACATTCACAGCCATCAGAAGCACTGCCACCAATGCCCAGACAACTGCAGTTGCGGACCGAAGCAGCTCTGTGCGATCTGTTGCCGAAACAGGCGCAGGATGGTTCTCTGGAACAGGAACGTCAGAAGCCGTTCCAGCGCTGTTTTCTGTACTTCTGATCTCTTCCATAACTGCAGTCTCCCTGGTTTCTGACAGCGTTTCCATAATTGCCAGATCGGAAACATTGTAAGAAAATTTAAAGGTAAACGGGCAAATCAGTCCCAGAAAAACTGTCAGCCACAGAAAATACATGGATCTGCCCGGAATTCTGCGAAACAGAATGCGGAACAGAACAAGCAGCGCAATGATTGCGCTCAGCCGCAGACTCTGCGAAAGTATCGTCAAAAATACGTCCGTCATACGTCCTCCTCAAATGTTTCAATAAGATTCTGGATCTCTCTGATTTCCGCCGGGCTCAGCCTGCGCTTTCGCGTAAAGGCAGTCAGAAAACCCGGAAGGGAACCTCCGAAGCTGTCGTCAATAAATCGGCACCCCTGCTCCGACTGATATTCCTCCCTGGAAACAAGAGGAACCACTTTCCCCTTATTATTTTTCAGTATTTCTTTATTTTCCAGCCGCTTGAGAATTGTGTAGGTGGTGGATTTCTTCCAGCCCTGGGATTCCGCGCATAAAGACACCAGTTCGGAAGAGGAAAGTGTTCCATGCTCCCATACCAGCTCTGCCACATGTTCCTCGGCTTCCGTTAAATGTTCCATACAGACCATATGACCCCCTTTCTTTTTCATAAACTGCGCAGTCCGGTCTATGTGTTGTAGACTAATTTTAGTCTACAACACATAGACCGGACTGTCAATACTTTCCCGGATAAAACTGACCGAAAACGCTCTGTCAGATAACTAAATATACAGATCTCTTCTGGAGAACACAAGAATTGCGGCAATATACAGCAGTACAGCTCCCGCAAGCAGGATTCCCGCCCCCAGCAGGGCCTGATTTTCCATGGCAATGATTCCGTCAGGCTGAAACAGTGTGAAAAAGGTAAAATACTTTGCCTTTTCCGCTTTTCCTCCCACATTGGCCAGCATCTGAAGCACATACATCAGTACCGGAACGCCGGCTCCCACGCCAATGCTGTACTTCGCATCTGAAAAGAAGCAGGAGGCCAGAAAGCACCAGCCACTGATAAACAGCTGAAGACTCAGAAGCCCCAGATTGAGAAAAATCAGTTTCTCAATATCCAGTTCGTTCGGAAAATAATACCGGGCGCAGCCAATCTCCAGACCTGTGGTATAAGCGAGCAGAAGCACAATCCCGCTCATAAGGACCGCCGCCTGAGTAAACGCAATCGTACGCCTCTTCACAGGAGCCGCCGTCAGATAAACCATGGAGCCTTTTTCTATGTATCTGCAGATCAGTGCGTTTCCGCGCAGAATCGAAAACAGCATGGGAAAAATCAGGAGAATAAAGCCATAAAGATAAGAAGACATAAACTCCAGCAGGCTCTGCGCTCCGGCCGTCATCCCCACGGCAGCCATCAGTTCCGGCATCATTTCCACATAACTGTCCAGAAGCTCTGCCATTTCCGGATCATACATGCTGATAATGATGGAAACATACATAGTCATGACTGCTCCCAGAATAATCAGAAGCTTCAGGCTTCCTTTTATTTCACGCCTGTACAGTGACGCTTGTATCATTTCTGTTCCCCTCCGTAATAATGCATGAAAATGTCCTCCAGACTCTGACGTGTGAAGACCACTGCCTCCCTGCCCCTGGCCTCTCCGCCAAAATCTCTGGCAAAGGCCTCAGCCAGTTCCTCCGTCTCCAGTGTGACCGTATAGGAACGTACGTGGCGCTTTCTCAGATTCTCCACGGAATCCACCTCCGCCAGCTTTCCCTGGCGTATAATGCCGATGGTGTCGCAGGTACGCTCCACTTCCTCAAACATGTGACTGGAAAGCAGAATGGTCTTTCCCCGCTGTTTCTCCCGCTGCATCAGCTCAATGAACCGGCTCTGCATCAGCGGATCCAGTCCGCTCGTGGGTTCATCCAGAATCAGAATGGCCGGATCATGCATCAGCGCCGCCGTAATCCCCAGCTTCTGCTTCATGCCCTTGCTCATTTTTCTGATTTTTGTGTCCGGATTCAGTTCAAAATACTCCAGAAGCTCTTTCTCCCGGCTCAGCACGCCCACATTGCGGTACCACCGCAGAAAACGCAGAAATTCCGTTCCTGTCATATCCTCAAAGAAGCTGATTTCTCCCGGTATATAGCCAAGCCTCCTCTGTATTTCGTCCCGCTCCTTCCAGCAGTCCCGGCCGCCTATCCGGCAGCTGCCGGACCTGCATTTCAGGAATCCCATCAGATGACGAATCGTCGTGGTCTTCCCGGCTCCGTTGGGCCCCAGAAAACCAAAGGCTTCGCCCTTTTCCACAGAGAAGGACAGATCAAACACGCCTTTCCCCGCCCCATAGTCTCTGGTAAGCTTTTCCACTTCTATCATGCTCATACGGCTTCCATGCCCCTCTCCGGCCGCTCTACGGCGGCGCTTTATTTACTGTAATCATATCTGTTTACCGGAAAATTTCAAGTATTTTTCATCCATTGCAGAAAGAAATAGGTTCTTGCCAGTGTGCCTGAAGTATGTTATGCTTGCAGATATTAGTCAATTCTAACCATCTAAAAACCATTATTTACATAAGGAGGTTTCTCATGAAAAAGATTCTAATCGGCGGCTTTTTAACCTTAAGCGGATCAACTGCTTCTGCAATTCTCACAGCGTCCGCCGCAACGACACCGGTAAACAGCTGGGTAACGCCTCCGGGAAGATTCGTGTGCACAATACTGGAAAGCGGCACAGCGATTCCCCTTCTCTTTTCTCTTGTTCTGCTCGCCGCCGGACTGCTGATCTTAGGAAGAGAATACTTTCAAAAACCTTCCGTTTCCGCTCTGCTGAACAGTGAAAATGAAAAAGACGCCTGAAAGCCGGACTGCTTCTGTGTTTCCTGTCTACACTCTCGTGGTCCACTGGCTGCAGTCCCACACCTTCGTGGCCAGACCTTCATAGAATTCCGGCTCATGGCAGACCATCAGGATACTGCCCTTATAGGCCAGCAGCGCGCGTTTCAACTCTTCCTTCGCGTCCACATCCAGGTGATTTGTGGGCTCGTCCAGCACCAGCAGATTGCTGGCCCGGTTAATCAGTTTACAGAGACGAAGCTTCGCCTGCTCCCCTCCGCTTAACACCTTGACCCTGCTCTCAATATGCTTCGTGGTAAGACCGCATTTTGCCAGGGCGGCCCGGACCTCGAACTGACTGAAACCGGGGAACTCCTTCCACAGCTCCTCCAGAGTGGTCGTCTCGATATCCTGGCTCATTTCCTGCTCAAAATATCCGATTTCCAGATAATCTCCCAGCTCCACGGTTCCCGAAAGGGGTGGAATGAGCCCCAGAATACTTTTCAGCAGCGTAGTCTTTCCGATTCCGTTGGCTCCGGTCAGAACAATTCTCTCTCCCCGCTCCATCTGAAAATTCAGAGGAGCGGACAGGGGCTCGTCATAGCCGATAACCAGATCGTGCGTTTCCACCAGATAGCGGCCGGGAGTCCTGGCCTCCAGAAAATGAAATTCCGGCTTCGGCTTTTCCGCCGCAAGCTCAATCAGATCCATCTTGTCCAGCTTTTTCTGCCGTGACATGGCCATATTTCTCGTGGCTACCCGGGCCTTGTTCCGGGCCACAAAATCCTTCAGCTCCGCAATCTCCTTCTGCTGCCGGTTATAAGCAGCCTCCAGCTGGGCCTTTTTCACTGCGTAGACCTCCTGGAACCGGTCATAGTCTCCCACATAGCGGTTCAGCTCCTGATTATCCATGTGATAAATCAGGTTGATAACACTGTTCAGAAACGGAATATCATGGGAAATCAGGATAAACGCGTTTTCGTAATCATTCAGATACCGCTTCAGCCATTCAATATGGTTCGTATCCAGATAGTTAGTAGGCTCGTCCAGAAGCAGAATGTCCGGTTTCTCCAGCAGGAGCTTTCCCAGAAGCACCTTCGTCCTCTGGCCGCCGGACAGTTCCGTCACGTCCCGGTCCAGTCCGATGTCCGCAAGACCCAGGGCCCGTCCTACCTCTTCCACCTTGGCGTCGATCATATAAAAATCATGGGCAGACAAAAGCTCCTGGATGACTCCTGTCTCTTCCATATAATAAGCCATTTCTTCATCCGTGGCCTCTGCCATCTTCTCATACATTTCATTCATCTGGGCTTCCATCCCAAACAGGAAGCCGAAGGCCGACGTGAGCACCTCCCGGACCGTCATTCCCTTTTCCAGCGCTGTATGCTGGTCCAGATACCCCACCCGGACATTTTTCGCCCACTCGATCTTTCCCTCATCGGGCTGCAGCTTTCCGGTGATAATATTCATAAATGTGGACTTTCCCTCTCCATTGGCCCCCACCAGGCCGATATGCTCGCCCTTCAGCAGCCGGAAGGATACGTCATGAAAAATGGCTCTGTCTCCAAAGCCATGGGTCAGGTGTTCTACATTCAGTATACTCATACAATTCTGTTCTCCTCAGTTTTAATCTGCGTTTGTGTCTATTTATTTCTGCCTTAGTCTTTTAATGCCGGACTCCCTGTTTTATCCGGCATTATACTTCTCCAGAGTATCAGCCCTTTGCCTGTACGTCAAGCAGGGAATGGAAAACAACCTGCTTACTTTACACATGTATCATAGATATTTTTTAAATTTCATGCTATAACTATAATCAGATCTTTAAATAACATTTCAGCAAAACTCTTGATTTGCGCCGAACCAATATGATATAGAAGGAGATTCTCATGAATAAAGTAAAAAAACACTGTTTTCCGGCCAGATTTCTGGTCGCTGCCGCAGCTGTTATTCTGACCGCCTGTGTGGGCTGCGGAATTTATCTGGGCAGCTATTATCACGCCGACAGTCTTGCTTTTGAAAGCATAGAACAGCCTGCAGATGGCGTCACTGTTTCCAGAGAGGACGACAGGATTATTTTTGCTCCGGAAGAGCCCAGGGCCGGTCTCATTTTCTATCCCGGAGGCAAGGTGCAGTACGAAGCCTATGCGCCCCTGATGGAGGCCTGCGCAGAAGAAGGCCTGCTCTGTATTCTCCTCCACATGCCCGGAAACCTGGCTGTACTGGATATCAACTCTGCAGACGGTATCCAGGAAGAATACCCGGAAATCTATACCTGGTACATGGGCGGACACTCTCTGGGCGGTTCCATGGCTGCCTCTTATGTAAGCAGTCATGTGGAAGATTATGAGGGCCTCATTCTTCTGGCCTCTTATTCCACAGAAGATCTGAGCGACAGCGGACTCAAGGTTTTGTCCATATATGGTTCAGAAGATGGATTCCTATGAAAAATACAAAACAAACCTTCCGTCAGATTTTTCAGAGGTCATCCTGGCCGGAGGCTGTCACGCATATTTCGGATGCTACGGAGCACAGAAGGGCGACGGTACGCCGACCATTTCGAATAAAGAGCAGATTCGGCTGACCGCGGAAGCTATTGGACAGTCGACTGGCACTGCTGCAGAACAGAACAAAATCTGACTTACTCTGTAAACGTCAAAACTCCGGAGCCCTCCTCTGAGATCAGAGGACAGACCCGGAGTTTTTCCGACTTTTCTTTTGCTTTTATGCTTCCTGTTCTTTCGCTGCCAGTTCCGACAGGGTCCGGAAGAATTCCGGAAACTTCTTATCCAGCCGAATAATCTTCCCATCCTTATCCAGGAAACAGTGCTCAGAATGAGCCTCTGCCGCCAGGGAACCATCTGCTTTTTCCATCCGGTAGCGCAGCTTCAGTTTCACGCCCCGGAATTCTTCCACGCTGACAGAAATCAGAATTTCATCGGCAAACGTGGTCGTGTGCTTATAACGGCAGCTGGCCTCTGTAACCGGAGAAATAACGCCCATCTCTTCCAGCTTCGCATAATTCCAGCCTATCTGATCCAGAAAGTCAATGCGGGCCTCCTCCATCCACCGAATGTAATTGGAATGATGGGTAATCCCCATTCTATCTGTCTCATAATACTGAACGACGTGCTTATATTTTCTCATTTTCTTTTCCTCTCTGTAAAAAATCCCAGCCATCTCACCACGCCCAGAAACAGGGATATTTTCCCCTTTCCGAAAGCCTGAAACAGATAGACTGTAAAAAAGCTCAGAAACATCAGAGGCGTTGCAAGCACACGCACTCGCAGAAAGGCCACCGCCATACCGGCCGCCTGGGCATCTGAAAGAAAAATCCACACCAGCTGACTTGCGAATATTTCACAGAGAACGATGCTGACAGCAGCGATAACCAGCGCCAGATCCTCATAAGATACCATCAGCTTATCGATAATAACATAATCCAGATCAAACAGGAACGTCGCTACAGCCGAGGGCACACCCACCGCAAACACAGCGGCAATACTTTCCTTTGACGCAAGTCCTCCTCCCGGTCCGTTTCTGTGTTATTACGCATTTTCTCTTTTGCCGCCTCTTTTCTGTATAAACCTCAGTATGTCATTGATGCCCGCACCGGAAATCCGGCACGGGCATACACATGGCTGTCTGTCTTTTATGAAAAATCGTATCGGAGCACAGCGCAGTTCTCCACGCCGAAAGACGCATACTCCTCATTGGTCATATCGTAAAAATAAGAGTGCACCACTCTGGAAATTCCATTATGCGCAACCAGAATATAAGTCTTATCACCGGGCTCTGCTTTCAGTTCATCCAGCAGATTGTAGATTCTCTGGGCCAGCTGCAGCATGGATTCTCCACCGTCGTAACGACAACAGAATTCTCCTTTTGCCTTCCGGAACTCCTGTCCGTCCCGGGGCGTACCTTCCCATTTTCCAAAGCACTGCTCTATCAGCCTTGGCTCAACCCGGGCCGGGATTCCGGTAATTTCCGATATATGGCGTGCCGTTTCCACCGCCCGCACCAGCGGGGAATACAGGATTTCATCTGCCTGAATTCCTTCCTCCAGAATTCTCTTTCCGGTGTCGGCCGCCTGCTGATGACCACGTTCCGTCAGTTCAATGTCCGTCGCTCCGCAGACTTTATTCTCCACATTCCACACGGTCTCGCCGTGCCTTACAAAATAAATACTTCCCATACTGTCTTACAGAACCTCTACCAGCTCGATCCGGAAATTCAGCTCCTTGCCTGCCATCTCATGATTGGCATCAAAGGTAATCGTCTTTTCCTCCTTGGCTGCCACTTTAACCGGGAAGGGCTGGCCAAACTGGTTGGTCAGATATACCTGCTGTCCCACTTCCAGGTCCTCAGACCCCGGAAGCTGCGCAATCTCAAGGGTGAAAACAGCGTTCGGATCCGGCATGCCGTAAGCTTCCTCCGGCATCAGATGCACATCTACAACCTGACCCACTTCCATGTCCGCTACGGCAGCATCAAAGCCCCGGATCATCTGACCTGCGCCGCAGATAAACTCCAGCGGCTCGCCCCGGTCATAGGAAGAGTCAAACTGTGTTCCGTCATTGAAAGTTCCTCTGTAATGGGTCCGGCAGGTCTTACCCACATTGCGTCCGGTCAGTGTCGGGCGGGCGCTGCCGCATCCGCCTCCGCAACTGCTGCCACATCCGCCTCCGCAGGAATGCCCTTCCTCGTGATCTCCACAGCTGTGGCCTTCCTCATGGTGGTGATGATCACAATTGGCTCCGGTGGAAACCAGCTCACCCTTCAGGTAAGCTTCTACTGCCTGATCTGCGTCGCCCTCTGCTCCGGCGCACATCTCCACTCCGGCTTCCTCCAGCGCAGCCTGAGCTCCGCCGCCGATTCCTCCGCAGATCAGAACATCTACAGACTGTTCTGCCAGAAGTCCTGCCAGAGCGCCATGTCCGACTCCATTGGAACCAATCACCTCACTGGAAACCACCTTGCCGTCTTCTACTTCATATACCTTGAAAAACTCTGTTTTTCCAAAATGCTGAAAAATATTTCCATTGTCGTAGGTTACTGCTATTTTCATGAATGCTTTCCTCCGCTTCCGTGCCTGCGGCACTGTTTCCTTCCTATTATTATCCCGATCCTTATCGGATGTCAATACTGTCTATCTCAAAGCTTCTTCAATTTTCCCAATCAAACCGATATCGGCCGGCAGCCAGTCCACGCTGTACAGACTCTCCCTGTCCAGCCACCGGGCCGCCTCATGCTCCCGAAGTTCCAGACTGCCCTCTACAATTTCACACCAGAAGCAGTCCATGGACAGATGGAATGCCGGATAATCATATTCGATAGTTTCTATAAGTTCGCCAACCCGTATCTCGGTATCCAGCTCTTCACGAATCTCCCGGACCAGAGCCTGCTGCGGCGTCTCCCCCGGCTCAATTTTCCCGCCCGGGAACTCCCATCCGTCTTTGAATTCTCCATACCCTCTCTGTGTGGCAAAAATGCGTCCGCCCTTCCGGATAACTGCCGCCACGACGCGTACTGTTTTCATAACCTTTTTTCTCCAATCCTGTTCTGTCAGTCACTTACTATGTAATCATAAATATCGCTTCGCACCGGAACGTCCAGCCGGTAATCAATCTCGAAAGCGTCATCCTTTGTTTTTTCCATTCGGATAGGACGCGGTTCATTTTCTGCAAAGATTTCACCCAGAAAATAGAACTCTTCTCCCTCATCCGGCAGCTTAAAAATCAGAATCCGTTCTCTGGGATCTTCTCCAGGAAACAGATCACGGCAGTCCAGCTCGTCCAGAAACTCCAGCATATCCTCCGTCATCAGACAGGAAACATATTCGTCCGACGGATAGTAAAAGAACAGGAGTACTTCTCTGGGAGACTCGTACCAGGACTCCAGAATCCGGGCCAGGACTTTCTTAAGAAGTTCCGCGGAAAAAGGATTGAAGAAATAGATCCGATCCACCTCTCCGGGAACCGGATACTGCTCCGCATTTTCCAGTTCAAAAGAAGTCCGCCCTCCAGAGACGGCAGTCTTCCGGTTTTCCTCTGCTTTCTCATAAATACGGCTGTCATATTCAATTCCGATGGTCCGACACCTGGTCTGCCAGGACAGATAGAAATCCACTCGTCCTTTCCCGCAGCCATAATCCAGAAGAACATTTCCCTTACGGATATAACCCGCATTGGAAAGGCGCTCCAGTACACAGTAGGGTGTAGGTTCATAGGGATAGCGGTACTGGTCGGAACGTGAATCATCCCTCCCTGCCGTCCGAATCTGCAGAAGTCTGTCGTATTTTTCTTCGTTCATATTCTACAGCTCCTG
This sequence comes from uncultured Merdimonas sp., assembly GCA_944378225.1. Taxonomy (GTDB): domain Bacteria; phylum Bacillota; class Clostridia; order Lachnospirales; family Lachnospiraceae; genus Laedolimicola. The sequence continues at coordinate 48,364 of CALWGE010000005.1, read as the reverse complement.
ATATGTGACTTTCCCGTTTTTTATTTCTGACTTCATAAGAGAGACTTTCGTCACCTTCATTTCTGCCTTTGGCAGCCGGACCTGATAGGGCTTTTTAGCGGAAACCTTCCTGATCAGAGTAATATGGGGAACAAATTTATCGTTTTCAAAGGGAATTCCTTCCGCCTTCAGAGCTGCCCGCAGCTCCTTCACGTAGGCGACAAGCTTCTGATTACCCTTTACGCCGGCCCAGAGCAGATTTCCAAAATTGCCTTTCTCAGAAAGCGACAGGCGGAACCCGGGCAGCGGTACCCTTGCCAGCACCTCTTTGATTTTGCGCGGGTCTTCGTAATCCCCGATAAATGCCAGAGTCATATGAAGATTCCGGGCCGGAACATAATTTCCTTCCACCCCCTGCTTTTTCAGGTCATGCAGACAGGCAACCAGGGCCTGCTGCATTTCCTCTGAAAGCTGAATTGCGATAAACAGTCTCACAGTCTGCACCTTCCTTTATCTTCTGCACAGAGATTTCAGGAATTTTCCACCGAATCTCCCTGCATTTCCCGTTTTATCCACTTTAAAATAACTTCATCCACCAGATACCTCTGCTCCTCCTCTGTGAGCTCCCGCCCCTGGGGAATCCGGTACCATTTTTCCAGACAGCCGCGACAGCAGGTGGCAGTAGCGTGCTGAGCCAGAAAGACAGGATGTCCCCGCATGGGAGTCTGCTTTCCATCGTTTTCCGGCCGGGCAGGAGCCAGACGTGTCCGGATAAAATCACAGGCATGACTCCGAATCGTCTCCATGCCCTTTTCTCTTACGTACGCCCTGTCATTCGCCTTCAGATGAAAGCTGCTCCGGAATTTCGACTGAGCCAGACGGGCAAACAGACTGCCGCTGTAAGTCCCCGGCTCTTCCTGGGTCCGCATGGGCTGGAGGCCGTTCTTGTAAACAATCATTTTCGTCTTCTGGGAGGCAGAGGGAAAGGATCCTTCTGCTTCCTCCTGCAGTCTCCGGGCCAGCTTCGTATTTCTGGAGGCGGTCGTCTCATTCCGAATAGCATACTGGACAGCGCGGCGCTCTCCAATGAGTACAAGAATTTTCTTCGCTCTCGTCACGCCCGTATAGAGCAGATTACGCTGAAGCATAACGAAGTGGCTCATGGTAAAGGGCATGACCACAATGGGATATTCACTTCCCTGCGCCTTATGTATCGTGGTGGCGTAGGCCAGGGTCAGCTCGTCCAGCTCCGACGCATCATAAACGATTTCCCGGCCGTCAAAATCCACGGCCAGTTCCCGTTCCTCCAGATCCACTCTGGAAATTACTCCAATATCTCCGTTAAACACCTCTTTGTCATAGTTGTTGCGAATCTGCATCACCTTGTCCCGGAGACGGTACAGCGTCCCGCCGCGGCGCAGGGCGGGGCCGGAGGGATTCATGGCCTCCTGAAGCACCTGGTTCAGATTCGCTGCCCCACAGATTCCCCTCTGCATGGGAGTCAGCACCTGTATGTCCTGCAGGGCGTCCACCTGATAATAGCGCGGCAGGTTCTTGGCGCAATAGCGCACCAGCGTCTCCACCACTTCTTCGTTGGTCTCCCTGGATGCGAAAAAGAAATCTGAATCCTTTCCGCCCCGCATATCGATGGCCTCTCCCCGGTTAATCCGGTGGGCGTTCATGATAATCCTGCTGCCCTGGGCCTGCCGGAAAATCCTTGTCAGTCTTACCACCGGAATCCGTCCTGAGGCAATCACATCCTTCAGCACATTTCCTGCCCCCACACTGGGCAGCTGGTCCGTATCGCCCACCAGAATCAGCGTCATGGAATCAGGCAGCGCCTTCAGAAGATTATACATAAGCATAATATCCACCATGGAGCACTCATCCAGAATCAGGACGTCGCCTTCCAGGGGTTTTTCCTCATTTCTCTGGTAGCCCTCCGGCGGTTTGTACTCCAGCAGGCGGTGAATGGTCTTCGCCTCCATCCCGGCTGCCTCCGCCATGCGCTTCGCAGCCCTTCCGGTGGGCGCGGCCAGCAGAATCCGGCAGCCTGCTGTCTGATAGGCAGAAATAATTCCTTTTACCGTGGTGGTCTTTCCCGTTCCCGGTCCTCCCGTCAGCGCCATGACCTTGGAGGATACCGCCGTGCGGATAGCCTCCAGCTGAATCTCGTCATAGGAAATGCCGGCGTGGTCTGTCACCTGGTTCAGAATTTTATCCGCATCCATCCGGGCAGTCCGCTCCGCCGATAACAGACGGATCAGCTGCCTTGCGCAGCCTGTTTCAGAAAAATAAAAGGGCGGCAGATAGATAGCCTCTTCGTCCTGAATCACGTCCTTCGTCCGAAGCATTTCATCCAGTGTAATCTCCAGCTCCGGAGCATCCACCTCCAGAAGCTCCTCGGCTCTGCTGATCAGCTGCTCCCGCTCGCCATAACAGTGACCATCTTCAGAAAGCTTGTTTAATGTATACAGAATTCCGCTCCGCAGACGGATAAACCGCTGCCTGTCAATTCCCAGTTTCTCCGCAATCTGGTCCGCCGTCTTAAATCCGATTCCCCAGATATCATCCGCCAGCCGATAGGGATTGTCCCGGACAATGTCAATACTGTCACTTCCGTAGGTCTTGAAAATCCTTGTTGCATGAGCGGTGCTGACCTCATGGCTCTGAAGAAACAGCATGATATTCTTGATTTCCTTTTGTTCCTGCCAGCTCTTTTTAATGCGCTCCACACGAATTTTCCCGATTCCCTCCACCTCCAGAAGGGCATCGGGATTCTCCTCTATTACATCCAGGGTATCCTTTCCAAACTTCTGCACAATCCGTTTCGCGAACTTGGGACCCACGCCCTTCACCAGTCCGGACCCCAGATATTTCTCAATTCCATAAACCGTCGCGGGAAGCGTCTCCTCGAACTTTTCCACCGAAAACTGCCGTCCATACCTGGCGTCTACCTTCCACCAGCCTTCCAGAGAAAGGACAGATCCCACATGGGTATCCGGCATCGTACCGACGACAGTCACCAGGTCGGCGCTGCCCTTCACAGCCGCTTTCAGAACGGTATAGCCGTTCTCTGAATTTTGGTAGGTAATGCGCTCTATGACGCAGCGGAGATGTTCCATGGGATGCTCCTTTATATTTCCTTCAAATATATCTACGGGTTATTCCTGTATCAGTTCAGCCTGATACTTTCTTCCGAAACAGAAGATTCAGCCAGCGTTCCTCATTTCTTCCCTCTCTTACGTCTCCTGTCACCCAGCACTGTTCCCGCCGAAGCTCCGGCGCGCAGCCAAACAGGTCTGCGGCCGAAGCTTCTGTCAGATCCGTAAAATACCGGCCATTCCGCTCTCCTTCGAAGTCTCCGTATTTGAAAGAGACGTAGAGGATTCCGCCTGACCTCAGCGCCCGGCATATCCGTCTGATGACATCCGGAAGCTCACGCCGCTTCAGGTGCAGAATGGAGGCGCAGGCCCAGATTCCGTCGTATCGCTCTGTCTCGTCCAGTTCCTGAAACAGCAGCTTTTTCACCCGGATTCCTGTATATTCACTGGCCAGTCTGCAGAGCTTTTCGGAACCGTCCACTGCCTCTGCCCGGAATCCCCGCTTCAGAAAATATTTCGTGTCCCGACCGGAGCCGCAGCCGAAATCCAGAATCCGCGCGCCCGGCGGCAGCAGCTCCAGAAAACGGTTCTGCATCTGTGAAAAGTCTACCTCCGCAGTTCCGGCAGCAAACTCCCGTGCATTTTTATCATAATAATCCAGTGTGTTCTGCATATGCCCGTGCTCCCTCTTCTGTTTTCCTCCGATATACTCTGTCCTGCTTCATAAGCTGCTGCGCCGTACTTCTTCTGAGTACACCCGATTTTTCTTATTTTATCATACCTGGCAGCCGCTCTCAATACAGGGATTTCCCTTATTGACAACCCGTTCTGCCCGCTCTATAATCCCAGAGGGATACAGATTTCTCCCGGTTTTTACACATCAGGAAAGGCACAGGTTTTATATAAAGATATGGCGCATACATACACAGAATCCCAGTTTTTCGGACAGGAAAAAATATCAAAAATACTTCTGAAAATTGCGCCGCCGGTAATGCTGGCACAGCTAATCCAGGCTCTTTATAATATTGTAGACAGTCTCTTTGTGGGCCGCTACGCCGAATCCGGCCTGACTGCCCTCTCCATCGTCTACCCTCTCCAGCTTCTTATGATTGCGCTTGCAGTGGGCACAGGCGTGGGAATCAATACAGCCATGGCTGCCCGTTTCGGCCTGGGAAAAGACAGGGAAGCTGATGAATTCGCGGGCGTCGGTACGCCTCTGTCCGCTTTCATGTGGCTGATTTTTGCTGCTGTCTGCTGGTTTTTCATGCCGGCCTATGCAAAAATGTCCACAGATTCTCCGGATGTTATCCGGGACGTAATTGCCTATGGGCGCATTGTCTGCGCGTTCAGCTTCGGCCTCTTTCTGGAAAGTATCTGGACCAAGGTTCTGCAGTCCTCCGGTGATATGCGGACGCCCATGCTTGCGCAGATCGCCGGAGCGCTGACCAATATTGTTTTAGACCCTCTGCTCATCTTCGGTATGTTCGGACTGCCAGAGCTCGGTATTTCCGGCGCGGCCATTGCCACTGTGGCCGGGCAGATTGTAGCGGCTCTTATCGTTATGAAAAAAGGGCTCCGCAAATCTCCCGCAGCCGCGCTCTATTCCAGGCGTATCCGTGAAATCTTCGCGCTGGGCATTCCGAATATCCTGATGCAATCCGCCTATACCTTCTATATTCTGGGGCTGAATCTCATTCTGGCCGGCTTTTCCGATCAGGCTGTGACTGCGCTGGGGCTCTATTATAAATGGCAGACCTTTTTCTTCATTCCACTTGGCGCCATGCAGACCTGCATTGTCCCGGTTATCAGCTTTAATTACGCTGCCCGAAACATTGATCGCTGCAAAAAGACCCTGAGCACCTCTATTTTCTTTGGAATAGCTCTGATGCTTCTGGGCGTTCTCTGCTTTGAGACCATTCCCGGTCCTATGCTGCGGGTTTTTACTTCTGACCCGTTGGTCGTGGAAATAGGACAGACAGGTTTTCGTTTTATCGGTCTTAGTTTTCCCACGCTTGTTACCTCACTGATCTTCCCTGTCTTTTTTCAGGCAGTAGGCCAGGGGATGAAAAGCTCTGTTCTGACTGTAGTCCGCACCATGGTTCTCTTTGTTCCTCTGGGCTTTCTGTTCTCCCGTTTCGGACTGACCTGGTTCTGGCTGGTCTTTCCCTGCACAGAGATCCTGACAACCCTGCTGGGAATCGCGTTTTATAAAGGATTTCTTCGCCACCCCTATGTGGCGGGCGCAGACCAATAAACGAACTTTCTCCTCTGTTCCAGATATTTTCTCTTTCTTTGTTGTTTTTACAACGGATTTGTTTGTCTGAATCTATTATAGTAAGTCCATGCAGACAGACAACCACCCACAATTGAAGGAGGATTTCATATGGAACAGAATATGTTTTGTTATCAATGTCAGGAAACCGCAGGCTGCAAAGGCTGTACCCGCATGGGCGTCTGCGGAAAGACGCCGGAGACGGCTGCCCTGCAGGATCTGCTTATCTATGTAACGAAGGGACTGGCTGCAGTGACCACACAGCTGCGCGCAGAAGGAACAGACGTTTCACAGCCGGTAAATCATCTCATTACCCAGAATCTTTTTACTACTATTACCAATGTAAACTTTGATCCGGATACCATTCGAACCCGCATCAGGAAAACACTCGATACACGCAGGGAATTGACTTCCCTTGTGAAAAACGCGGACAATCTTCCGGAAGCTTCTCTCTGGAGCGGTTCTGAAACAGACTATATGACAAAGGCTTCCCAGACAGGCATACTGTCTGAATCCAATGAAGATATCCGTTCTCTGCGGGAGCTTATCACCTATGGACTCAAGGGACTGGCTGCATACACCAAGCACGCCAATGTTCTTCTCCAGGAAAACGAGGAACTGGACGCCTTCCTGCAGCGCGCCCTTGCCGCCACTCTGGATGAAAGCATGACGGCAGAAGAGCTGACAGCTCTGGCCCTGGAGACCGGAAAATACGGCGTAGACGGCATGGCCCTTCTGGACAAGGCAAATACGGAGGCGTACGGAAATCCGGAGATTACGCACGTAAATATCGGCGTACGCAAAAACCCGGCTATTCTTATCTCCGGTCATGACCTGCGGGATCTGGAAATGCTGCTGGAACAGACGGAAGGAACCGGCGTGGATGTATATACCCATTCCGAGATGCTGCCCGCTCACTACTATCCGGCTTTCAAAAAATACTCCCATTTCGCAGGCAATTACGGAAACGCCTGGTGGAAACAGAAGGAAGAATTCGAATCCTTCCGCGGCCCCATCCTTATGACTACCAACTGTATCGTGCCGCCTAAAGACAGCTATAAGGACCGCCTCTATACCACCGGGGCTGTCGGATATCCCGGTTGTCCTCATATTGACGGTGAGATCGGTGAGAAAAAAGACTTCTCTGTCATCATTGAACACGCAAAGCGCTGCGAACCTCCTGTGGAGCTGGAAAACGGCGAAATAGTCGGCGGATTTGCCCACGCGCAGGTGCTGGCCCTTGCGGATCAGGTTGTGGAGGCTGTGAAATCCGGCGCCATACGCAGATTCGTCGTTATGGCAGGCTGCGACGGGCGGGCCAAGAGCCGCAGCTACTATACAGATTTTGCAAAAGCTCTGCCGAAAGACACGGTCATTCTTACTACCGGCTGTGCCAAGTATCGCTACAACAAGCTGAATCTGGGCGATATCGGCGGCATTCCCCGGGTTCTGGACGCCGGCCAGTGCAACGACTCCTACTCTCTGGCAGTCATCGCTCTGAAGCTGAAGGAAGTCTTCGGTCTGGATGACATCAATGACCTGCCCATCATCTACAATATTTCCTGGTACGAGCAGAAGGCTGTCATCGTTCTTCTGGCCCTGCTGTATCTGGGTGTGAAAAATATCCATCTCGGTCCCACTCTGCCTGCCTTCCTGAGTCCCAATGTGGCGCAGGTACTGGTAAATCAGTTCGGCATTGCCGGAATCGGTACCGTCGAAGAGGACATGAAGCTCTTCTTCGGGGAATCCGTTTGACCGTGTCCGCTCCTGATGCGGACAGCAGATATATCTCCTTATTTCAGAAGCGGTCGGTGATTGTCACCGACCGCTTCTCACGTGATTTCTTACCTTATCTTTCAGTCATCTCTTTCTGTACTTTTCGACGGCATTTTATATTTTTTTCACATTCCATCCCCTTGTCAAAGTGAATTCACCTCATTATAATTGACTTCGAATCACGTACTATCTGTATGCGGAAAGAGATTTTCAGAAACAAAAAGCATTCAGATAAAGGAGACCATGCAATGCTTCAGATTAAAGATATTTGCAAGGAATACCGCACCGGAGGCCTGGTTCAGAAGGCTCTGGACCACGTGTCCCTGAACCTGCGCGACAATGAATTCGTGGCTATTCTGGGGCCCAGCGGCTCCGGAAAGACGACGCTTCTGAACATCATCGGCGGCCTGGACCGCTATGATTCCGGCGATCTGATTATCAATGGTATTTCTACAAAAAAATATAAGGACCGGGACTGGGATTCCTACCGGAATCACACCATCGGTTTCGTATTTCAAAGTTATAACCTGATTCCCCACCAGACTGTTCTGGCCAATGTGGAACTGGCTCTGACCATCTCCGGCATCGGCAAAGGCGAACGTCGGGAACGGGCCATAAAAGCCCTGGAGCAGGTGGGCCTGGGAAATCAGCTTCATAAAAAGCCAAATCAGATGTCCGGCGGTCAGATGCAGCGGGTGGCCATCGCCCGCGCCCTGGTAAACGACCCGGATATTTTACTGGCCGACGAACCTACAGGCGCTCTGGACAGCGCCACCAGCGTGCAGGTCATGGACCTTCTTCAGGAAGTGGCGAAAGACCGGCTGGTGGTCATGGTAACCCATAACCCGGAACTGGCCAGACAGTACGCCACCCGAATCGTAAATCTGCGCGACGGAAAAATCCGCTCCGACTCCGATCCCTTTGAACCGGATATGACCGGAATGAAAGAGGCTGTTCACAAGAACATGGGCAAATCCTCCATGTCTCTTCTGACAGCCCTCTCTCTGAGTTTCAACAATCTGAAGACAAAAAAAGCAAGAACCATCCTGACCTCCTTTGCCGGTTCTATCGGAATCATCGGTATTTCCCTGATCCTGTCTTTATCCAGCGGTGTAAACGCTTATATCAAAGATGTGGAACATGACACCCTTTCCGAATATCCTCTGGAAATCCAGAGTACCGGATTTGATTTTTCTTCCATGCTTACAACGCCTTCCGCAGAAGACGATACAGATAACGGAGAAGTAGGAATCCTTAAAATGGTGACAGAGATGTTTTCCACCATGGATTCCAATGATCTGAAGTCTCTGAAAGCCTATCTGGACAGCGGAGAGAGCGGGATCGAACAGTACACCAGCGCTGTGGAATATTCCTATGATATCATGCCTCAGATCTATCGCCTGGAAGGAGACGGCGTCCGTCAGGTAAATCCGGATAACTCCTTCGCGGCTCTGGGGCTCGGTTCCTCCATGAGCTCCAGCAGTATGATGTCTTCTATGATGGGGACAGATGTATTCTACGAAATGCCGGACGACGCTGATCTCTATATCAGTCAGTATGACGTAAAGGCCGGACACTGGCCGGAAAACGCCAATGAATGTGTTCTGGTACTTACCTCCGGGGGAAGTATGAGCGATTTTATGCTCTATACCCTGGGACTCAGGGACTCTGTAGAACTGGACGATATGATCCGGCAGTTTATCGACGAGGAAGATGTTGACACTCCTGAGGATATAGGAGCCTATGATTATGACGATATCCTGGGAATTACCTTCAAACTTGTCAGCAGCCCTGCTTATTATGAATATGACAGCGAATATAAGATCTGGCGCGATAAGCGGGATGATGACGCCTATATGCGCGCTCTCGTGGAAAGCGGGGAAGATCTCACTATCGTGGGCATTGTGCAGCCGTCAGAAAACGCCAGTGGTCTGCTTCTCCAATCCGGTATCGCCTATCCGCCTTCCCTGACCCTCCACGTGGCAGAAATGGCTGCTGAAAGTGAAATTGTGCAGAACCAGCTGGCCGACTCCCACACCAATGTCTTCACAGGTGAACCTTTCGGAGAGGAAAGCGGCGAAGGGGCCTTCGATATGGAATCTCTCTTCAGCATTGATGAGGACGCGCTGAAAGAAATGTTTGCGTTTGATGAGCGCGATATGAAAGAAGGGCTGACAGATTCTTTCGATATGGGAAATATGGACGGCATAAACATGGATGACATTGACATGGGGGATATCGATCTCTCAGGCATGATTAATCCGGATGAGCTGCAGCTTACACTTCCGGAATTTTCCCAGCTTAATCTGACCGAACTGATGAACAGTATTAAATTTCATGCATCCGAAGAATCCGTAAATGCTCTTATCAACAATCTTCTGGAGGGATGGAAGGAATATACAGCTTCCCATCCGGAAGCCGATTATTCAGGACTCGGCGACAGCTTCCTGGCATTTCTTCAGACAGACGAAGGGCAGAAGATCCTGAATGAAAACCTGCAGGAGATTCTGGAAACGAACGGGATGGGCAGCCTGACTTCAGAGCAGATAGAGATTCTTTTAGGAAAGATAATCGCCGGTTTTCTGCAGTACTGTACAGAAAACCAGATAGACTATTCCGAACTGCAGGATTCACAAAAGGCCCAGGAACTGTTCTTCCAGTACCTGAATACGCCTGAAGCCCAGACGATTATCACCGACTGGATGAAAGAATACGCCCCGGATGCCGGCTCTTTTACCGTTACTCCGGAACAGCTGGAAAAACTGGCCTCTGATCTGGCAGCAGGCTATCAGGCTTACGCGGCGGCGGGCGGACTGCCCGACCCATCCAGAATAGGCGAATATTTTGCTGATTACATGAGTTCAGAAAAAGCACAGTCCATCCTTTCCGAAGGTATCTCTGCCATGATAGATACTTCCGGACTTCAGGAACAGCTGGCTGCTTCTATGTCCGGTTATATGAAAGAACTGATGGGTTCCTTTTCCGAATCCATGGGCTCTGCGATGAAGAAAGGCATGGCTTCCGTGATGGAACAGATCATGGAACAGATTGCGGACAATATCCAGTCCGCTATGGAAGATGTTATTAAAAAGATGGGAGACAATCTGGCCGACGCTTTCCAGATTGACCCGGAAGAATTCTCTGAAGCTTTTTCCATGAATATGGATGCAGAGGAATTGGCAGAACTTCTGAGATCTATGGGAGCTGCCCAGGGAGCTACCTATGAGAACAATTTGAGTTCTCTGGATTATGTGGATTTTGACAATCCCAGCGCTGTCAGCATCTATCCGCTGGATTTTGAAAGCAAGGAGCATGTAACTGGTATTCTGAGCGATTATAACAGCCGTATGGAAGCGGAAGGAAAAGAAGAGCAGGTTATCAGCTACACGGATATGGTGGGAACTCTGATGTCTTCCGTCACGGATATCATTGATATCATCAGCTATGTACTGATTGCCTTCGTGGCTATCTCTCTGGTAGTATCCTCCATTATGATCGGCGTCATCACCTATATCAGTGTTCTGGAACGCAAAAAAGAAATCGGAATTCTCCGGGCCATCGGCGCTTCGAAGCGAAATATTTCTCAGGTATTCAATGCCGAGACCTTTATCATTGGTCTGGCGGCCGGTCTTATCGGTATCGGTCTGACCCTGCTGATTCTGATTCCCGCGAACGCGCTGATTCACCATCTGGCAAATTCCAATGACGTAAACGCCTTCCTGCCCGTAGGCGGCGCTGTCATTCTCATCGCCTTAAGCATTCTGCTGACCCTGCTGGGCGGTCTGATTCCTGCCAGCAAGGCAGCCAAGAGCGATCCGGTAACGGCACTGCGTACAGAATAGGCATAACCATAAAAAGCATCCGCACAGGCCTCTGAGGGAGTTCTCATCCCCGCCCGGTTTCCTGTCCGGATGCTTTTCTATTGGAACCGGAACGCATTCCGCTCCAGTTCTTTTTATATTCTTTCTGTAAAAATCAGCCTAACAGTTCTCTTACTGTCTCCGGCGTAAATACGACTTTTTCCACGCCATCCACTTCGATCTGATAAAGGGCGTTGGCCGCGATGTGCTCCGCCGCCTGTTCCAGGTCACGGATTCCTGATGTATCTGCATACTTTTCGATCACTGCATCCAGAGCCTCATCCGTCACAATGCATTCTTCAGAACGCATTCCCATACGCTTCAGAACCTTCGGCAGCGCATATTGGGAAAAGATCACCTTCTTTTCATCCGCTGTGTAATCCGGAATGTCAATCACCGCGAAACGTGACATCAGCGGCGCGCTGATCTGGCTTTTGTCATTTGCCGTGGCAATAGGATAAACGCCCACTGTAGGTACCATACACTCCATATAATTGTCCGTAAATCCAAGATTATCAAGAAGCGTCAGAAGAACGTCGGCAGGATTTCCGTTGCCTTTACCGGAATTTGCCTTGTCCAGCTCGTTGATAATGAATACAAGATTAGATTCCCCTGCGATGGAAAAAGCCTCCATAATAATACCCGGCTTTGCATTGGCATAAACACGGGAGCTTCCGGTCAGCTGCTCCGGATCATTAATAGAGCTCATATCCAGGGTTGTCCAGGGCAGCTTCAGAATCCGGGCCACTGCATAGGCAATCTGGGATTTTCCTGTTCCTGCAGGTCCTACCAGCAGAAGACCATAAGCCGGAAGCGTATGTGTCCGGTTAATCTGGATAATCGTCTCTATGATACGCTGTTTTACCTTTTCCATGCCGTACAGTTCTTCGTCCAGAATTCTGCGTGCTTCCTTCGGATCAATAGCTTCAAAGTAGTGATGCTTCCACTGCACATTCATCATGATGGAAAGAGCCCGCTGGGCATGACGTCTTTCCTCAGGACTTACTTCCGCAGAGCGGGCCACTGCCAGATTACGGCGGGCCCAAAGCTGAATATTATCCGGCAGGGTACGACCGGCGCAGGTCATAAAGTCTGTGATGCTCTGAAGGCTGGTCAGCTTCATCTCGTCGCCGTTCTCTACCTGATCCTCGTCCTCCAGATCCTCCGACGGCGCGCTGCTGGCCAGAAGCCGTTCAATCATAAACTGCAGGAAACCATCCTCAGCCGAAAGCTTTGTACCGCCGCCGAAAGCTGTCTCCCGGATGCGGTAAACGGCATACCCTTCCGGTCTGTTTTCTCCGGAAAGCCGCACACTGATCCGATGCTCGCCCAGCCATTTCACCAGACTGGTAAAACGGGCGTCAATCCGCAGAATATCCGCGCTCACTGTTCCGCCTTCTTCTTTGAATTCAAAGGCTGTCCTTTTGACCGGATTTTCAAAAACGCCACAGGAATGGTGGTTCCACTGTCTTGCGCTGTTGTCCAGAATCAGGATAGGCTTGTCAGCCGAAGCCTCCGGTTCATTGGAACGAAAGGTGGTATAAGTACATACCGGTTCTTTCTTTTCTTCAGGTGTGTTGTTGAAATCAAATACTGGCATCTTTTTTTAAACTCCTCGTCTGTTTGTTTTAGTTTGATTTATGTATTTCCCGGGAAACATGCTGAAAAGCATTCCGATACCTGCTCCCAGAACAGTCGGAAGCAGCCAGCCAAAACCGGCTGTATACCCGGGAATTCCCTGTATCAGCTTTGTCAGTCCAGGAATTGCAAATCCCTGTTTGGCCAGCACGGTCAGCACGCTGCTGAGTCCGCACAGCAGAGCCGACCAGGGATATACGGCCGGAAAACGCTTCAGCGCCTTTTCCAAAAAAGCCAGGGCAATCAGCAGAATCGCCAGCGGATAGATGGCATTCAGAGCCGGCACAGAAAAAAGCAGAATAGTATCCAGCCCCACATTTGCCAGTACCGCTGATACTGCCGCAAACCCAAAAACCCATACCCGATAGCCAATCTGCGGAAAACAGCTGCTAAAATACTTTCCGCAGCAGCTCAGCAATCCTACACAGGTGTTAAAGCAGGCAATCACAAAAATGGCAGCCAGTATCACAGCCCCCGCTTTTCCAAACAAAAACTCTGCCATCTGCATCAGAACCTCCGTTCCGTTGGCCGTTCCCGGAAAGGCTTTCCCCGACAGCTTTCCCACCTGATTCAGCATGGCATAGACCGCCAGCAGAAGTCCTCCCGCAATCCAGCCGGCGGAGACAGTCTCCTTCATAACCGCCTTTTCCTCACAGATTCCCAGAGCCTGTACGTTCAGCGCCACAATCATTCCGAAATTCAGAGCTGCCAGAGTATCCATGGTCTGGTATCCGTACAGAAAGCCCTCCAGGGAAGCAGTATGGGCATACGCCTGAGAAGGAGCCGCTGCAGAGCCTGCAGGACGCAGCAGCGCCGCGACAAAGAGCACTGTGATCAGCGTAAGCAGTACCGGTGTCAGGCGTTTTCCCAGATATTCCGTCAGCTTCTCAGGATGCAGCGCCACCAGAGAAGCCGCCGTAAAAAATATCACAGTATACACAAACTGCACCAAAGCCACCGGCACACTCTCCGGCAGAAACGGAGGCCCCGCCATGGAAAAAGATGTACTGGCAGTTCTGGGAATCGCCAGACAGGGACCAATGGCCAGATACAGCACCAGAATATACACAAAGGCAAACCGGGGATGCACCCGGGAAGCCAGCGCATTTAAGCCGCCGGACAGGGTTACCGCAATCACGCCCAGAACCGGCAGTCCCACGGCGCTCATGGCAAATCCCATAAAAGCAGTCCAGGCTGCTGTTCCGGCCTGCGCACCCAGATAAGGCGGGAAAATCAGATTCCCGGCTCCGAAAAACATGGAAAACAGAGTGACTCCCATAAGGATTTTTCTTTTCAGATTCAGCTTCTGCGTCATAACTTCAGGTCCTTCTTTCGTATCATAAACCGGAATACAAAGTCTCCCATCTGATAAAAACCAGCTTTTTCTCTGCACTGATTGTATCATACGTTTTTATCTTTTGTATAGAAGGAATCTTCCCCTGGCTCAGCCCGCCGGTCATGCCTCACATCCGGATTTCGCCGGTTCAGCCGCGCATCTGGCGCCGTATCTGCCGCCAGTCAGGCATATACTGATCCAGAAATGATTTAAACCGTTCATTATGGCTTGGCTCGTAAAGATGCGCCAGCTCATGCAGTATTACATATTCCACACATTCACGTGGCTGTCGGGCCAGCATCAGCGCAAACCAGAGCTTCCCTGTCTGTGTATTACATGTTCCCCAGCGGGTTTTCATATCACGGAGCTGCCAGCAGGAGCAGTGAAGACCGGTACGCTCCTCCCACTTGGGAAGAAGGCAGGAAATCAGTTCCCGGAGCGCTTCCCGGTCCTGCGCATCCAGAGGCCGTATCTGCGGTGTATGCTCTTCTCCGGTTTTCGCCCCGTCTCTCCGTTCTTCATACTGCCGCCTGAAACTGTCCCGCCTCTTTTCGATCCATCCCCGTTTCTCACGCACAAATCGTTCAATATTCTGCCTTGACATACGAAGAGGTGCGGAGACACTTACTGCGCCCTCCGGAGGCTTCACGTACAGATACATATTTTTTATTTTTTTCCGGTTCACCTCCACCGGAATTCCGTCAATTACAAGCTGCATTTTTCATCCACTTCTTTTTCATCCGGAACCGGAATTTCCTGTTTCAGGCAGAAAGAATAGATTATCTTTTCTTTTACACGCCGGCCGGTCAGCCGTTCCAGCGCCAGTTCATAGTAATCCAGCTGTTTTCTATACTTTTCCAGAAGCTCTTCGCCGCTTCGGACATAATCTGTCTTGTAATCCACGACGATAATCTCCTCTTCTCCTGCCTCATTTTTTTCATAAAAATAAGCGTCAATAATTCCCTGTACAAGAACCGGTTCCCGGCTCGCGCAACCCATATCCAGCTCATTGGCAGGCATGCGGATCACAAAGGGCTGCTCCGTATGGAAAGCCTTTCTTTTCCGGGCCTCCGTCATGCGCTTTGCAAGCTCTGTCTGTGCAAAGGCATAGATATCGTAGGGCCGCACTGCCTCTGCCTGTTCCTTCGTCAGTTTTCTTTCTTCCACCAGACGCGCCACTTCTTCTTTCACCCGTTCCGAGTGATACAGACCGGCAAAATCCAGACATTCCAGTACCCGATGATATGCCGTTCCTCTCGCCGCGCCGCTGACGGGTTCTCTCTCCTGCATAAAACGGGGAATATATGGTACGATTTCCTCCTCCGGATAAATCAGGGTGTCCTCCTCTTCCGCTTCCGTCTGTCCGGCCTGCTTCAGTTCGGACACGCTGACCTTGCCGCGAAGAGAAATATCTGCCTCAAAAGGATAGACATACGCCAGACGCTCTTCCAGCGCCTGCGCATATTCCGGATCGGCTCCCGGAAGATCCTCCGGATGAGAAAACCGTTCCTTTTCTTCCTCCCGGATCATCTGCCGTTCCACTGCCTCTGCCGCCTGCTCTCCCGGATCTGCCTTCCTCACGGCAAACGGCGTCTCCGCCGGCAAAGCTGCCGAAGGAAGGATCCAGTCCAGATAGGTGCCTGCTGCAGACAATGCGCGGAAAGACAGCGTTTCCCTTCTTCCTTCCGGCTGAAATTTTTCCAGCTTCTGTGAAAGTCCCGCCGCGCTGCCCAGAAGGATCAGCTTTTCCCGGGCCCGGGTAAACGCCACATAGAGTACCCGGAGTTCTTCCCCCAGCATTTCCAGATCCAGGGCCTTCTGCAGTACCCGTTTCTGAAGCGTGGCTGTCTTCGTCCGTTTCCTGGGATCCACCCAGTCAGCGCCGACTCCCAGATCGGGATGAATCACAACCCGGCTTCTGCTGTCCTGCCGGTTAAAACTTTTCCCCAGTCCTCCCACTATCACCACGGGGAATTCCAGACCCTTACTCTTGTGAATAGTCATAATACGGACTGCATCTTCATTCTCTCCCAGCACGCCGGCCTCTCCGAAATCTTCCTGGTAACTCTGCAGCTGCTCAATATACCGGACAAAATGGAAAAGCCCACGGTAGCTGGTCTTTTCAAAAGCAAGAGCCCGCTCCACAAGCATCCTCACATTTGCCTGACGCTGCCGCCCTCCCGGCTGGGCTGCCAGATAATCTCCATAGCCTGTATCCCGAAGAAGTTCTTCTATCAGTTCATGAATAGCCAGATATTCCGCCTGTCTTCTGTATTCCCTGAGATGGTCCCAGAATTTCCCCAGCCGTTCTCTCAGACATGAATCCTCTCCGTCTGTTCTGTAGCGCATACAGCTTTCATAGAAATTTCTTTCCGGAAACGCGCTGCGTATCCGGGCCAGTTCCACATCGGAAAAGCCGCCAATCATAGATTTCAGCACTGCCGCCAGAGGAATATCCTGACGCGGATTATCTACTACACGGAGAAGGTTGAGAAGAGTCTGAATCTCGATGGTCGTAAAATAACCTGTCCGTGACTCTGTATGCGCCGGAATACCTTCCGCAGTCAGGATCCTTGCATAAGTATCTCCCCAGCCTGTAAGGCTGCGCAGCAGAATCACAATATCTCCGTACCTCACCGGCCGGAAGCCTCCCGTACTCCTGTCAAATACCTGACCTTCTGCCATAAGCCTGCGGATACAGGCCGCCGCTGCCTGCGCCTCCAGTTCCCGGTTTGTCAGCTCCTGCTGCCTTTCCTCTCCTTCCTCTTCCAGTGCGTCCAGCTCCAGAAGAATCAGCTCCGGCTCATTAATACGCCGGGCTTCCCCTTCCGCCTCAGGCTCCGGCATAGCCGCGCCAAGATACAAAGCGGCGTCACTGTCATAACGAATGCCTCCCACAGCTTCCGTCATCAGCCGGAAAAATACACTGTTCGTTCCTTCCAGGACTTCTTTCCGGCTGCGGAAATTTTTATGGAGATCAATCCTTACTGCTTCGGAATCATCTTCTGTCTGGGGATACGTATGATATTTTTCCATAAACAGCTCCGGCCGGGCCAGCCGAAACCGGTAAATACTCTGCTTTACATCTCCAACCATGAAGACGTTCGGAACGCCCTGACCACGGGCCACGCTGTTCAGAATCACTTCCTGAATCAGGTTGCTGTCCTGGTACTCGTCGATCATAATCTGTACGTACCGTCCCGCCAGCTCCCGGGCCGCATCCGTCACGCGCATTTCTCCGTTATTCTCCTCTGTCACATCCTCCACCAGAATTTCCAGCGCCAGATGCTCCAGATCCGGAAAATCAGCCAGATTTTTAAGCCGTTTCTTCTCCTGATAACGGTCCGCAAATTCCTCCGCCAGATCAAGGAGCTCCAAAGCCGCAGGAGCGGCATGCTTCAGAACCTCACAGGCTCCCTCCAGTGAAAGCGTAAAGTACTTTTCTTTCAGATCCTTCAGGCTTTTTTTCATGCCTTCCCTGAAAACTTTCACCTGATTCTTCTTTTCTTCCTCTACATTCTCATCCTTTTTAGGGGACAGGCGGGCAAAGGAAAGATCCGAAAGTTCTCTGCGTATTTCCTCATACGTACGGCAGGCCGCAAGAATATCTGCCTTTTCCAGATCTGAGCGCAGCGCTCCCTCATACATATAAGGGCCGCCCGGAGTCAGACAGAACCGGACCATTTCCCGGAGCTCCTCCTGAAGTCCTGAAAACGTATCTCCCGCCAGGGAAAGCAGATATTTCATCCACGGGCTCTGCTCCATCCTTTCCGGACTGATATTCCGGTAATCCTCCCTGCACCGAGCAAGCCAGCGTTTCGGATAAGGATAGCTGACAGACGCCTCATAGATCTGAAGAATCAGAGTCTCCAGGCCTGCGTCATTTTTTCCTGTGGCATAAGCCTCTGCAAATTCTGTGAACCTGCTCAGTTTCTCAGGATCTTCTTCTCCATAATGATCCTCCAGAAGCTCCCGCACCACATCGCCTTTGAGAAGTTTCAGTTCCCCTTCATCTCCGATCCGGAAGGAAGGATCCAGATCAATCTGATGGAAATAGTTACGAATCACATACTGACAGAAACTGTCAATCGTCGTGATCTGAGCATTGTGAATTAACGTCTGCTGCTTCTGAAGATGCTCGTTTTCGGGATCCGCCTGGAGCCGCTGCTCCAGAGCCAGTCCCACACGCTCCCGCATCTCGGCTGCCGCAGCCTTCGTGAAAGTCACCACAAGAAGCCGGTCCACATCCACCGGTTCTTCTCCCTCCAGATCGCCGCAGACGATGGAAAGAATCCGTTCCACAAGCACCGCTGTCTTTCCGGAACCGGCTGCCGCCGATACCAGTACATTTTTATTTCTGACATCGATGACCTTTTTCTGTTCTTCCGTCCAGGTCACGCTCATTCCTTCCATCCTCCCGCATCCGAAATTCTATCTGTCTGCAGCTCTTCTTCCTCTCCGATTTTTCTCCAGATCTCCTTATCATCAAAAACCGGCAGGCGCCGCACATGAAAGCCTTTTGTTTTCGCGTCCAGTCCGCAGACGCCTCCATAGGGACAGAAATCACAGGCAGTCTTCCCCTTCAGTTCATAAGGCGCCACATCCATACGCCCTTCCAGCATCTCGGCTCCAATCTGTCTGATTTTCCGCTGTACATAAGAAGAAAGCTGCGCAAACTGCTCCTTCGTAGCCACAGGCGATCCCGCCCGCAGCGATCCATCCTTATTGCAGGTCAGCGGCAGAACCGATGATTTTCCGGGCATGCTCTTATCCAGAAGGCGGATGATCTCCGGGTCTGCGTTAACCAGACCGCCGGGCTTCAGTTTCTCCAGAATCCGTCGGGAAATTCCTGCTTCCATCTCGTCCTGATTCATTTCTTCTGTCTCTTCCGCCTCCAGCTCCAGCACCGGATCCTGAATCTGATAATACAGGACACCTGCCGGAAGCACTTCCTTATCGGGATGCTCCTTCTGAGCCAGCTCCATAGCCGCATTCAGATAAACCACCAGCTGCAGCTGAAGACCGTGGTAAAGTGACAGCAGCTGAAAAGAGGTACTGCCTGATTTATAATCAATCACCTTTACATAGACATGCTCTTCATCCTCGCAGGTATCTACCCGGTCGATGCGGCCCCGCAGCCGCAGCTTTTCTTCCTCCGAAAGCGAGATATTGACCGACTCCAGATCTGAAACGCTGGAAAAGGAAATTTCATAATTCTCGGGCGTAAACAGACCCTGGCGAATCTGCTCTCCCAGAGCCCATACAGTCCGTTTCAGGATACGTTTCATCCTCTGCACAGTATAGGCATTCCGGGCCGTACTGTTCAGCACTGTATTTCCATAATCCACAACCAGACTGTCCAGACACTCATCCACCCACTGATCTGCCAGTTCCTGAGGAATCGTCTTCCAGTCATATCCGCTTTCCTCCAGACGGCGGGAAAATGCCTCCAGCGTCTCATGAAAGACAGTTCCCATATCCACAGGATTGAACTCATACTGCTGTCTTTCCTTCAGGCGCAGACCATACATCAGAAAATGAGCGTAGGCGCAGGCTGCATACTGCTCCAGTCTGGTAACACTGTTTTCAAGAACTGTACCATAAAGGGCATGGGCCACCGCCCTGCCAAGACGGCTGTCCTTATGAACAGAAAAAGCAGCGTCCAGAAGCTGAGCCAGTTTTTCCTCATATCCGCTCTCTCTGGCATACCATCTGTAAAGCTCATAAAAACGGGCGTTTCCCCTGCCCTCTCTGTAATCCTTCAGTCCCTCAATCAGGAGACGTATCCCCTCCTTCTGCGTCTGAGGCAGTCCGTCTGCGATTTCCTCCTCCTGACGAACGCTAAGTCCAGGAAACATCCGTCTGAGAACATTCATCAGATAAGAGGGGCGCAGTGTTTTCCCTGCTCCGTCCAGGAGACAGCAGGACACATACAGCCGTTTTGACGGCTTTGTCAGATTCAGATAAAGATAGAAGCGCTGAATATAACTCTGCTCCCGGGCTGTAGGCGCAAGCTCCAGCCCCTTTTCCCGCAGCTGCTCCCGTTCCATGTCCGAAAGAATTCCCGCCCTGGAATTATTTTTCGGAACGCTGCCCTCATTTACCCCCAGGAAAAACAGAACCTTTACATCCTTCAGACGGGTTCTCTCCATATCTCCTGCTGTTACCTGATCCACACCGGGCGGAATAACTCCTACCCGTGCTTCCGCAAATCCCGCGTCCAGAATCTCTGCATACTCCCGGAGTGTCAGCTCCTCATCCCCCAGAAGGTCAACCAGTTTGTCAAAAAGGTCCATGATAATCCCGTAGATCTGGTGGTATTCTTTCGCAAGGATCTGATTTCCTTCCTGCTGAAATCTCTTCTCAAAAGCAGCAAGGGAAGCCTGAACTCCGCGCTTTTCTATCAGTTCGTAGAGGGCCTGGGTCCGCTCCCTTACTGTAACATGCTTTTTCCTCTGCAGCCTTGCAAAGGGAATCAGATCATCGGCAAAACGCCGGCGCAGACCGTCAATCTGCTCCAGCTCCTCCTCTGTCAGTCCCCGGTAAGAACGGATGAAACGATTTTCCCATCTTTTGGCCCCCCGGATTCCCAGAGCCAGCACATAGTTTTCCAGAACATCCGTCTCCTCCGGCTCCATACCGGACAATCCGCTTCTCAGGTACCGGAACACTGCTTCATAAGTGAAATCCTGCTCTGCAATTTCTGTCAGCGCCCGTATGAATTCCACAAAAGGATTTTTCAGAACACTGCGCTTGTTATCCAGAAAGCACGGGATTTCATATTCCTCCAGAATACGCTCCAGAACAGGGCTGTAAGCCTCCATGTCTCCGGCAATCAGCGCAAAATCCCGGTAATGATATCCTTCCTCTCTCACCAGACGGCGAATCTGCGAAGCAGCCCAGGCAGTCTCTGCCTCCGGATTTTTCAGCACATGAAGACTGATTTCCTTCTGTTCCCCGGCAAACTCGGCCCTGCGCAGACGGAACAGATTCCTCTCCAGAAAATGAAGGGCCGTGCCTTCCTGAAAACGGCTCTTTTCTCCCGGATGCACCCATACAGGCTGTTCTGTCTTTACCTGAACCTCCTCCGCCAGCCGCATCAGAGTGGACACCGTCTTCTTACTCAGATAAAAAAGCTGGTGTTCTCCTTCCGGATGATACGGATTTTCCCTCTCATCCATGGTCACCGTCACAATCACCTTTCTGGCATACAGCATCAGCTTCTGCATCAGCTTGTTCTGGACCGGCGTAAATCCGGTAAATCCATCCAGCACAACAATGCTTTCCCTGATTTTTTCGGAATGCTCTACTGTCTGACAGAGTACTTCCAGCAGTTCCTCAGCCGTAATATACTGATCCGACAGATAATTCCGAAAGGCTCTATACAGCAGCTGCACATCACTGAGCTTATAATAAAGATGGGGCCTGTCCCTGTTTTCATCCAGGAACCGGCCCAGTTCTTCTTCTGAAACCGCGTACTGTGTCAGCTCTGAGATCAGCGATTTGATCTCGTTGATATAACCCATTTTTTTCAGATTTCCGCTCAAAACCTTCAGATCCTTCTGCTGTTCCTGAGCAATTTTGCGCAGCACCAGATTCTTTCCGGTCTCCTCCAGCACCTTTCCTACCGGCGTCCCGGTCTCTTCAAAGACCCGGTAGGCCAGACGCTGAAAGCTTAAAACATCAATGTTCAGAATTCCTCCGTCCGGATGCATCCCCACCAGTTCCTTCTGGGTCTGCATGGTAAACTGCTCCGGCACCAGCACAAGAAATTTCTGTTCCGGGTTCTCTTTGGACTCCCGGATTACCTGCTGATAGAGGGTATGGGATTTCCCCGCCCCTGAATTACCAAATACAAACTGCAGCGACATATCTGTTTCCCTATTTTTCCCACGTTTTACGGCACCGCCCGCCTTTCTGACCGCACCTTCTACGCATTCATTATTTTTATTCCACGCTTTTCAGCGATTCTACCATGTCAATTTTTTTCAGCTTAAAGTACTGCACTCCGCTCACAACCACTGAAAACAGCAGCGTAAGAAGAACACTGTATACATAGCTGTACCAGCGTATAATCCGGCCAAACATAATCGTATCGGTCTCTACCGTTGTCATCACGAACCGGTGCAGCGCCAGCCCCAGAAGCAGACCAACCGCAGTGCCGATGGCCGTCAGCATAATATTTTCCCGGTTCACATAATCTGACACTTCCCGATCAAAAAAGCCCAGTACCTTCAGAGTAGCCAGTTCCCTTTTTCTTTCGCTGATATTGATATTATTCAGGTTGTAAAGAACAATAAAGGCCAGCATTCCCGCGGAAATAACGAGTACGGCAATCACCGTATCCATACTGCCGAGCATATCATCCACTGTTTCCGCCATGCTGCTGATAAAGGACACGCTCAGCACTGCCTCCAGCTGCATATAGTCTTCCTGAATCTGCGTTTCAAACGCTTCTTCTGTCTGCGTCGTATGCAGAAAGAGCGTATTCCATTCCGGCGTTTCCCCGTACAGCTTTTCGTAAAGTTCCGGGCTCATATAGACGTAATGCATGAAGTAATTTTCTGCCACATGAGAAATCACAGCTTCCACATGCTCCGCGTCATCCTCACTCAGAATCACTGTGTCTCCTTCTGATACTCCCAGAAGGCTTGCCAGCTTCTCTGAAATAATGATTCCATCTTCGTCCAGCTCGTACAGTTCTTCCTCCCCGCGACCCCGAAGCTGTACGTAACGCTCCAGGCTTTCTTTTTCTTCCGGAACTACGAGATAAGCACTTTTACGCACGCCGTCTTTTTCCACATCCACGGCAGTCTCCAGCATCCTGGCCGAATCTGTAATTCTTTCATCTTCTTCCACAGCCTCGTCAAGCGCTTCTCTGTCGGCTTCCTCTGCGTCAGCGTCAAAAATGATAGAGCCATCATAGACGAACACTTCCTCAAACTGTCCGATTCCCATATAAGATACAGAATCCTTCAGGCCAAAGCCTACCAGCAGCAGAGCTGTACAGCCGCCGATTCCGAAAATCGTCATGAAAAATCTTTTTTTGTACCGGATCAGATTCCGGGCCGCAGCCTTCTGACTGAAATTAAGCCGTTTCCAGATAATTTGCATCCTCTCCAGAAATACACGTTTTCCGGATTTGGGCGCCGCAGGCCGCATCAGTTCTGCGGGCACGGCAAACATTTCTTTATAACAGGCTGCCCAGGCAGCAAGAGTTGTACAGAGTACCGCAGCTCCCGTCGCCATAACCGAATATTTCAGATTCAGAGGCGTCAGCATATAGGGAAGATCCGGATAAAGGATCCGATATGCCGTCATGATGACCGCGGGCAGTGCCTTCTGTCCGGCCACCAGGCCTATCAGACTTCCCAGGAGACTGGAAATCAGGGCGTATAAAATATATTTGGCAGCAATATCGCCTCTGCTGTAGCCCAACGCCTTCAGAGTTCCTATCTGGGTGCGTTCTTCTTCCACCATACGAGTCATGGTTGTAAGACAGACCAGAGCAGCTACCAGGAAGAAAATCGCCGGGAATACACGTCCGATGGCTCCAATCCTCTCAGAGTTCTGTCCGTAATCCGTATAAGATGCAATGTACTCGCGGTCCAGAACATACCACTCCTGCATCTCCATGTCTGCCAGTTCCTGTTCCCCGTCCGCAATCTGTTCTTCTGCGTCAGCAATTTCATCGTCAGCTTCGGCCTTTGCCTCTGCATACTCCTGCTCGCCGTCTGCAAGTTCCTGTTCTGCATCCGCAACTTCCTGTTCCCCGTCTGCCAGCTCCTGTCTGGCATCCGCAAGCTCTTTCCGTCCATCTGCCAGCTGAACCTCTGCGTCCGCAAGCTCGTCTTCCGCCTCTGACAACTGCTCCACAGCCTTACTGATCTCACCATTAGCTGAATCAATCTCTGCCTGAGCCGCATCCAGCTGTTCCTTGCTGGCGGCCAGCTCTGCCGCTCCTGCATCGAGTTTTGCCTTCTGCTCTTCAATCACAGGCTTAAGCTGCGCGATTCCCTGCTGACAGGCTGAGAGCTGCTCCTGAAGATCTGCCAGCTGGGGAGTCAGTTCCGCTTTCTGCGCTTCAAGCTCTCCTTTCTGCGCTTCAAGCTCTTCAAGTCCTTTCTCTGCGGCCTCTTTCCCCACAGTCAGCTCCTCATACTCTTTCTTCCATTCTTCTGACCATTCATCTTCGGGAACCTTCTCCATCTCTTCCATCCGATTCCGGATTACCGCAAGCGTTCCCTCGAGCTCTTCTGTCTTTGTCTGGATCTGATCCAGACCTGCCTGTATTGTATCAAGTCCATCCTGAAGCTGACCGATACCGGCCTGCAGCTCAGTCTGTCCTTCCTGAAGCTGAGCATACTGCTCCTCATAAGGCGCCAGAGCCGCATAACCCTCTTCAATCTGCCGTTTTCCTTCCTCATACTGAGCCCAGCCGTTCTCCAGCTGCTTCTCTGCATAGATGATTTCTCTTCTTCCGCGGTCTGCCTGCTCCCATCCGTCAGCCGTCTTCTTTCTGGCATCCTGATATTCCTGTTCCTTCTCCGCAAATTCCGCTTCACCATCCGCCAGTTCTTTACGGCCGTCTGTCAGTTCCTGCTTCGCATCCTCCAGTTCTGCTCTGCCGTCTTCCAGTTCCCTGGCAGCATCCTCCAGTTCTGCTCTGGCATCTGCGATTTCCTGTTTTGCGTCTTCTATCTCCTTCCGGCCGTCTTCCTGCAGCTGGGCGTACCGAATCTCACAGCGTTCATCCGCTATGGCTTCGATTCTCTCCACTACTGTGTCCGCCAGTCTCTCGTAGGCGTCGCTGTAGCTGTTCAGCTCTGAGCCGCCTTCTATCTCCACACAGATCTCTGTGTAATAATCCATAACAAAACTGCTCTCCGGTATGGCCAGAAAACCGTTGAGTGTACCGTTTCCGATACTGGTATTGCCACGTTCCAGAGATATATAATACGGACTGGTGACTGCTCCTGTCACTGTAAATTCTTCTGAATCCAGGATATCTTCCGTATCCAGATCCTCATCGGCGGAACGCAGAATCACCGTATCCCCTATATGGATACTTCCCTCTTCCAGAAGTTTGCTGTCCACCACGCATTCCTGCTCGTTCTCCGGCATCCTGCCTTCTGTCAGCGTAAGCAGATTCATGCTTTCCGGTATGGACATAACCTCCAGATTCAGCTGTTCTCCCTTCACCGTTCCATACATATCCATGGAATAACAGGGCATCACACTTTTGACACCCTCTACAGCTGCAATACTCTGCACATCTTCTTCCGTTAGTCCGAGAGTACCCTGAACACTGATATCCATCAGCCGGGTCTCATCATAATACCTGTCCGCAGACAGCTCCATATCCGGCTGAGCAGCTCTGATTCCTGAGAAAAAAGCCACTCCAAGGGCTGTAATCAGAAGAAGCGACAGAAAGCGGTTTAAAGTCCTGCGGACTTCCATGTAAAATTCTTTTTTCAGCGCTTTTTTCTTCATCATCTTCCCTGCCCTGCTACCACTCAATCGTCTCCACCGACACAGGATTTCTGTTCAGCTTCATATCGCTGACCCGTCCGTTCCTGATCTTGATAATCCGATCCGCCATAGGCGCAATGGCCGAGTTGTGCGTAATAACCACAACTGTCATGCCGCGCTCCCGGCAGGTATCCTGCAGAAGTTTCAGAATCGCTTTTCCTGTATTATAGTCCAGAGCTCCCGTAGGTTCATCGCACAGCAAAAGTTTCGGGTTTTTGGCAAGCGCTCTGGCAATCGCAACACGCTGCTGCTCTCCTCCCGAAAGCTGCCCAGGAAAATTATCGGTTCTCTGCCCCAGTCCTACCTCTTCCAGAACCTGCCTTGCATCCAGAGGATCTCTGCAAATCTGGAGCGCAAGCTCCACATTCTCCAGAGCTGTCAGATTCTGTACCAGGTTATAAAACTGAAACACAAAACCGATATCATCTCTCCGGTAAGCCGTCAGCTGTTTTCCCCGGAATTTTCCCACATCTTTTCCATCCACCCATACTTCGCCTTCCGTACAGGTGTCCATGCCTCCCAGTATATTCAGCACAGTCGTCTTGCCTGCGCCGCTGGGTCCTACAATAACTGCAAATTCTCCTTTTTCGATCTCAAAATCAATACCATCCACGGCGGTGATCGAAACCTCGCCCATGTGGTATATTTTCTTTACCCCCCTAAGCTCTACAAAATGATTCAAGAAATATCCTCCTGACATCTTATGTTTACAACCTGTACGACACAGGCTGTTTCCGCTTAGTTCCTTTTTTATTTTATCTTGTATGGAGAAATTATTCAAGTGCAGAACTATATCTGCCGATTCTTTTCCACACACAAAGTCAGCGGATATCAATTACTTTTCTTCATTGATATCCGCTGTCATACTATGCTGTCCATTGGACTGTTACCTCTCTTTTCCTATTCTGTTTTCAAGTAACTTTTCAGTTTTTCGAAGTCCTTATGACTTCTTCGTTCGACTTCTTCTGTGTTCGGCTTTTTCTCGTCTTCTTCTCATTGATAAAGCTTTTCTTTTCCGGTTTCTGTATGCTTCTTTGTTTCTTCTTTTCCGGCTTTTCTTCTTCTGCCGATTCTCATCGAACGTTTTTCTTTTTACCCTGACCTCCGTTCATATTACTCTTGATTCAGATGTTTTACATCTGTCTCTTAAGTTCTATCAGAAGGTCACCTTTACGTCTTCGGTGGTCCGTACCTCCTTTTCTTAGATTATAGGGTAACTCGTTAAGTTTTGGTTGGACTGTACCTCTCTTTCTTGGATTCACCTCATAATCTATATTAAATATAATTAATTATATTCTTCTAAGATAATGTGGTGTTGTTGTTTTATTTTTTTCTGTTCCTTATCTTTGATTACATTATAGCCATCGTTTCCGTATTTGTCAACACTTTTTTGAAATATTTTTTATTAAATCAGCTTTTATTTTTTATCCGTCATTTTTATGTGTGTATTATTTTAAATATTATAAATATTCAGAATATTTATTGAAGTTCTACATTAACATAATCCCCCAGTGCATGAGGCACTTCTATAGACAGCCAGGTCTTTCCGTCTTCCTGCCAGGAATATCCTCCCGGATGCTGCTCCTGCCCTTTTCCAAAATCAAATCCTCTGAGAGCTGCAGCCAGCTGTCTGGCATCACCGTACAGCACTGTGAGCCGGGCCTGAAACTCTGAAGCCAGCTCGCCGCTGACTGTATAATTTTTCCCATTCATCATATCCTCAGCTATCTGATCCACATCCCTGTAATGGGCCAGCCGGATACTTTCCCCTGTCTTCATATCGATATTGTAAGTAAACTGAAAACGGGAAGAATAGGCTGAGTCCGGACTGGAGATATCCCCGGAAAACAGAATGGAAAGCAACTCATCGTTCATAGTTTTAATATCATACTTTCCATACAGAGAAACGCCCTCTTTCAGCTCCTCTGCCATACTCTCCACTTTCTCTTTTATAATTCTGTTCCATTTTTCCTGAAGCTCAGTATCTGTACAGTTCTGAAGCTGCGGATAGCAGAAATTCACTTTATCTTTCTGAAGCAGTCCATCCGATACCGAATAGGATGCCTTCACGTAATCATACTGCTCCAGCCAGCCGTCATATATCTGATGTCCCGTTTCAATTACTGCTCCCCCGGCCGTTACCTTGACAGCAGAAGCGTTATAGGCATCAAGAAATGTATTAACAAGACTTCCCATTACCAGATACTCACCGGATGTTCCCATGGAATTCAGATAGTCTGAGAAATCCGGAGACAGATCAAGAGTCAGTCTCCTTGTTTCTCCTTTTTCTGCGGAGAAACTTTCCACCTTTACATCTTCCGGTATCATCCCATAAGAGGAAAGATTCAGAAGCAGAATCTCCGGCGTAATTTTTTCGGTCAAAGCTGTATTCACGCAGATGTGCTCTGCCGCTTCGTCTGAGTGATAAATTCGAATCGTAATTCCCTGAAGTTCTCCGTCCGATGTCATCCGCTCATTTGTGGCAGCTGCCGGGGAAATGCTTTTATCTGAATTTTCCGCCTCATCTTCCGGCTCAGAATTACCGGCATCTTCCGGGACTGCATTTTCTGCTCCCAGAGATTCCTGTTTTACAGACCGCATGTTCTGCTGATCCATTCTGCCACTGCAGCCCGCGCACAGACAGAGCATCAGTATCCATATGCACCATAATCTTTCCTGTCTCATGAAGTCTGTTCCTCCTCTCTCTGGTCTTAAAAACACGCAAAAAAAATGACTGCCCTGCTTTATTTCAAGTATAACAGTCATTTTTTAATATTTAATGAAGAAAAACATCTTAAATTTGCAAATTATTTTTCCTGTTTATCTGTTGACGCGCAAAGATACGAGGACAGGATTAATTTTCCTCAGACCGCTCTCCCGTCATGGCATATTCCACCCATTCCGCAATATTGGTCGCATGATCGCCAATCCGCTCATAATACTTTGTTATCATAAACAGATCCAGGAGCTCCTCCTCTTTACTGCTGTCTTCCCGAATCGCATCCAGAATCTCTCCCCGGACCTTCAGAAACAGTTCATCCACTTCATCGTCACTGTGAATTACCTCTCCTGCCAGTTTCAGATCCAGATCCACATAGGCGTTGACACTGTCCGTTACCATCTTCATGGCCAGTGTCCCCATTTTGCAGATATGAAGGAATTTATCCGGCAGCTTCTCATTCATCTGTACTACAATCTCAGCAATGTCTGCTGCCTGATCTCCTACACGCTCCATATCGGTCACCATCTTGAGTGCGGCGGAAATACGCCGCATATCGCCGGCCACAGGCTGCTGATGCAGCAGAAGTTTGATGCACAGGGCTTCAATGTCCCTCTCCTGCTGATTAATTTTGGCATCGCCTTCCATTACAGCCTTTGCCAGTTCCACATCACCATCCGTCAGTGCCTTTGTGGCATCGGCGATGGCCTTCTCGCAGAGACCGCCCATGGAAATCATCTGTGTATGCAGTTTATTCAGCTGCTCCTCATAATAATCTCTCATCTTCTTATCAACCAAACCTTCCTGAGATATAGTTTTCTGTCCGCTCATCCTTAGGCATAGAGAAGATCTGATCGGTACCGCCCATCTCAATCACCTCTCCCAGAAGGAAAAACGCTGTTTTGTCAGAAATACGGGCCGCCTGCTGCATATTATGCGTTACAATAATAATTGTATAATCTTTTTTCAGCTCCATGCAGAGGTCTTCAATTCTGGATGTAGAAATCGGATCCAATGCCGAAGTCGGCTCATCCATCAGGAGTACATCGGGCTGTACCGCCAGGGCTCTGGCAATGCAGAGTCTCTGCTGCTGTCCGCCTGACATACCAAGGGCACTTGACTTCAGACGATCTTTGGTCTCATCCCAGATAGCTGCATTCCGGAGAGCTCCTTCCACGATATCGTCCAGCTTCGCCTTACTCCGGATGCCGTGGGTTCTCGGTCCGTAGGCAATATTGTCATAAATACTCATAGGGAAGGGATTGGGTTTCTGAAATACCATTCCCACACGTCTGCGCAGCAGGTTTACATCCATTCCCCGGTAAATATCCTGTCCTTCCAGCAGAACTTTTCCTGTGATTCTGCATCCTTCCACCAGATCGTTCATTCTGTTCAGAGTTTTTAAAAAAGTGGATTTTCCGCATCCGGAAGGTCCGATAAAAGCCGTAATTTCATTGGCCTGTATTTCCATATTGATATTTTTGAGAGCCTGAAAATCTCCGTAAAACAGATCCAGATTCTCGATTTGCATGATACTCATTCTATATTTACTCCCATCTGTCCTGCAGTGCATGAGATTGTTTCTCAGGCTCCTGTCTTCTGTGTCAGTTTCTTGGCTACAAAGCCGGAAAGCGCATTGATTGCGATGACGATAATCAGCAGTACAACCGCGGTGGCCGAAGCTTCATTTACGTGAAGCGCTTCACTGGTCAGCACATACATATGTACCGCCAGAGTACGTCCGGAATCCATGGGACCGGCATATTTGGCTACAGTTCCTGAAGTATACATCAGTGCCGCTGTCTCGCCGACGATACGTCCGATTCCAAGGATTACACCTGCCAGAATTCCCGGAATCGCGCTGGGAAGCACGATTCGGAATACGGTACGCAGTTTTCCGGCACCCAGACCAAAGCTTCCTTCACGATAAGAATCCGGCACCGCCAGCAGCGCTTCCTCTGTGGTTCGCATAATCAAAGGCAGAATCATGATAGCCAGAGTGAAGGCGCCCGATATCATGGAGTAACTCCAGTGCAGTGTAGTTACAAAGAACAGCATACCGAACAATCCATAT
Organism: uncultured Merdimonas sp.; assembly: GCA_944378225.1. Lineage (GTDB taxonomy): Bacteria > Bacillota > Clostridia > Lachnospirales > Lachnospiraceae > Laedolimicola. Next base: position 18,074 of record CALWGE010000005.1, on the reverse strand, counting down.
ACAATAGAAGGAATACCGGAAAGCGTCTCAGCTGTCACACGGACAATTCCTACCAGCTTATTTCCCTTTTTTGCGTACTCTACCAGATAGATTGCCGCAAAAATTCCAAAGGGTACCGCCAGCAGAAGAGACATCAGAATCATCAGAATCGTGTTGACAACCGCAGGCATCAGAGATACATTGTCCGAATTATATTCAAAAGAAAACAGGGACGGCGTCAGATATGGAACGCCTCTCACCAATATATATGCAATCAGAAACACGAGTACCGCAAAGGTAACGACCGATGCCAGCATCACCAGCAGGAACAGAACCAGGGAGCCCGGATGCTTGAAGTAGGCGCGCAGCTTGTCGCCTGCGGTCTGTCTGTTAATTGCCTGCATTTCCGCCCCTCCTTAACAATGATACACTTAAGTTTATAATCAGAATGAAAACAAAGAGAACAACGGCTGTAGCTATCAGCGCCTCTCTGTGAAGGTCTGTGGCATAACCCATTTCCAGCACAATATTCGCAGTCAGCGTGCGCACGCCCTTTAAGAGTCCCTCCGGCATCCCCACCTGGTTTCCGGCAATCATGATGACCGCCATAGTCTCGCCGATGGCGCGTCCGATTCCCAGCACCACGCCCGTCAGCACGCCGGACTTGGCGGCAGGAAGCATGACGGTGAAAATCGTCCGTTCCTTTGTCGCTCCCAGAGCGAGAGCCCCTTCATAGTAGGTTCTCGTGACGCTTCTGAGGGCAGACTCTGTCGTTCCGATAATCGTCGGCAGAATCATAATTCCCAGCAGAATACAGGCAGTCAGCATCACGTTTCCCTTGCTTCCCGTAGTCTCACGAATGAACGGAACCAGAACCAGCATACCAAAGAAACCATATACTACAGAAGGAATTCCGGCCAGAAGCTCCGTTGCTGCCTTCAGAGGCCGGTATATCCTGGAAGGGCAGTACTCCGCCATAAAGATGGAGGTCAGGATTCCGATGGGAACTCCAATCGCAATCGCGCCGGCTGTTACATAAATACTTCCTAATATGAAGGGAAAGATTCCATATAAATTGTTTGCAGGTCTCCAGGTCTCTCCCAGAAGGAAATTCAGGGGCCCGATCTCCGCTATAGCAGGAACCCCGTTTGCAAACAGGAAAATGCAAATCAGGGCTACCGCTAAGATAGAGGTACAGGCGGCTATAAAAAACACCGCCTGCATTCCTTTTTCTTTCCAGTGACCGCTGAAAGCCTTTCCTTTTTTTGATTCCTGGCTTTCCATCACTTTACTCATACGTCTTTGCTCCCGTAATTACCAATTACTGTACATCAGCCCAGCTGGTTGTCTCGCCTGTGTAGATGCTCTGTACCTGCTCAGAGGTCAGTCCCTCAGTCGGGTTCTCATTGTTTACGATTACCGCAATTCCGTCCAGTGCAATCTGGATTCCTGTCAGTTCAGCTGTCTCGCTGTCTTTCAGAGCGCGGGATGCCATTCCGATATCACAGGTTCCGTCGATAGCAGAAGTCATTCCGGAAGAGGAGTCTGTGGTCTGAATCTCAATGTTTACATTGCTGTTAAGAGCCATGTAAGCTTCTGCCAGTTTCTCCATAACCGGAGATACAGAAGAGGAACCAGCTACTACGATGTCGCCTTCTACGCTTCCGCCCTCAAATGCCGGAGCTGCGTCGTCGATGGTTATGTATCCTTCTTCACTCACGATTGCCTGACCCTCAGCGCTCAGAATGTAGTTGATGAAATCCTGGGCAACTTCACTCGGCTCACCCTTGGTAGCGATGTTAAACGGTCTTGCTACTGCGTAGGAACCATCTTTTACGGTCTCTACAGAAGCTTCCACACCGTCAATGGTCAGTGCCTTTACTGTTTCATTCATGGAACCAAGAGATACATATCCGATTGCATACGGATCACCGGCTACGCCAGTCATCATAACAGAAGTATTGTTGGTAATTGTTGCATCCTGTGTGGTCATATCAACCTTCTCACCGGACTCATCCTCCTGCTCAATTCCCATCAGTTCAACGAAAGCTCCTCTTGTTCCGGAACCATCCTCACGGGAATATACGGAAATTGCTGCTGCAGTATCAAAGTCGCCTGTTGCTGCCTCAGTCTCCTCAGCTTCTCCGGCGGTCTCAGTTGTCTCTGTTGTCTCTGTTGCTGCTGTGTCATTGCTTCCGCCGCAGCCTGCCAGCATGGCAGCGCAAAGGGTAACAGCTGTTAAAACACTAACTACTTTCTTTTTCATAATTTTTCTCCTTCCGGCCCGTGTCCATATGGGCCTCTCTCTGTTCTTCCTCAGGGCTTTCTTCCCTGCCCTGCTTTTTTATCTTAATTTTCAAATGTTAAGTCTGAAAGCGCATTCAGGTAAAGCTTATGTTAAGCGTTCGTTATGTATTTGTTGCCTTACGCTGTTTCCCTGTGATATAATAAAGTCGTCCGGATGCGTCAGATAAGGCATTTTTTCTGACTAATCCGACGCTGTTTTCTGGCTTTTACGGCCCGTTCTTTTATTTTTTTATTTTTCGGAGGTCATTATGGACTTATCTATGGGAAATTTTCTGGCACAAGTGATGTCCAACCCTCTGCTGCTTATAGCAGTTCTGCTGACTTTGGGCGTCATCCTTGTCAACGGCTGGACAGATGCGCCAAATGCCATTGCCACCTGTGTGGTAACACGGTGTATGTCAGCCAGAGCTGCCATTCTTATGGCGGCAGTATTCAATTTTCTCGGTGTTTTCCTTATGAGTATGCTGAATGCCACTGTAGCAGAAACCATTACGAAAATGGTAGACTTCGGTACAAACTCGCACGAAGCAATTGTGGCTTTAAGCGCCGCGCTCTTTGCCATCGTAGTCTGGGCAACTCTGGCATGGTATTTTGGAATTCCCACCAGCGAGAGCCATGCTTTGATTGCAGGTCTGACCGGAGGCGCCATTGCGCTGCACGGAGGCTTAAGCGGAGTAAATCCGGATGAATGGGTAAAAGTTCTCTACGGACTTGTCATTTCTGTTCTCATGGGCTTTGGCCTGGGCTTTCTCATGTGCCGGCTGGTGGTCGCTCTGTTCCGAAAAGCGGAGAGACCAAAGACAGAAGGTTTCTTTCGGGGCGCTCAGATTTTCGGAGCCGCCTGTATGAGCTTCATGCACGGCGCTCAGGACGGACAGAAATTCATGGGAGTCATCCTGTTGTGTATGCTCCTTGTAAACGGACAGAATCCCGGAGAAGGCACAGCTGTACAGATGCCGGTGTGGCTTATGCTTCTGTGCTCTCTGGTCATGGGACTGGGAACTTCCATCGGAGGGAAGAAAATCATCAAATCTGTCGGTATGGACATGGTGAAGCTTGAGAAATATCAGGGTTTTTCTGCCGATCTGGCTGCTTCTCTGTCGCTGCTTTTCAGTTCTCTGTTCGGCATTCCTGTATCCACCACACATGCGAAAACTACGGCTATTATGGGAGTGGGAGCAGTAAAACGCTTGTCCGCTATTAATTTCGGAGTAGTTAAAGAGATGGGAATGACCTGGATTCTGACTTTTCCCGGCTGCGGACTGATTGGATTTCTTATGACAAAACTTTTCATGTGGTTGTTCTGAATAACTGTAATCCTGTATTGAATAATAAAGATATTTTGGAAAACGAAAGGAAAAAATTATGGCAAACAAAGCAGATCGTCAGTATTTCGAAAATTTCACCGCAGCTGCGGAATATACCTGTCAGGCTTCCAGATACCTGGTGGAATGTCTGAACAGCTTCAGCCCCGACAATATCAAATCCATGCTGGAGACTATGCATGAATTTGAACATAAGGGAGATGAAAAGCATCATGAAATGTCAGCCATGCTGGCAAAAGCGTTCGTGACGCCTGTTGATCGGGAGGATCTGGCCACCATCAGTCAGAGTATCGATGAGGTTCTGGATAAGCTGGAAGAAGTTCTGCAGCGTTTCTATGTGGACCAGATTCAGTTTATCATTCCGGACGCCGTCACTTTTGCGCAGAAACTTATGGACTGCTGCGAACTGCTGAAAGGAATCATGGAAGAATTCATTAATTTCAAGAAGCCCGCCAGGCTGCATGAAATGGTTATCCGGCTGAACCAGATCGAGGAGGAATGCGACACTCTGTATCTGGAAGCAATCCTGAATATCCGTCTTCACTGTAAAGATGTCCTTGACATCATTTCCTGGCGTGAGATCTTTGATTACATGGAGGACTGTGCAGATGCCTGCGAACATGTAGGAAACTTTGTGGAACTGGTAGTACTGAAGAATACCTGAGAAAATTTTATCTTTGTACAGAAGGACGCCCGCAGCTTTCTTATGACTGCATAGGAAAGCTGCGGGCTGTATTTTACACAAACTTATATCCCATTCCCCGCACGGTCTGAATATACTGCGGGTGATCCGGATCTTTTTCTATCTTTTTTCTTACATTTCTTACGTGAACATCCACCGTCCGGGTTTCTCCGGAATATTCATAGCCCCAGATCAGCTCCAGAAGCTGTTCCCGGGTAAATACCCGATTGCGATGACTGGCCAGCAGGTACAGAAGTTCAAATTCTTTTAAGGACAGTGTAACCGGCTTCCCTTCCATTGTAACTTCCCGGGCTGTGTTGTTAATCATAAGATCGCCAATAATAATTTTGTCTTCAGGCTGAGCCTCTATCTTTTCCAGAGAACTCCTGCGCAGCAGCGCTTTGACCCTGGCCTGAAGTTCCCGGATTCCAAAGGGCTTGCTTAAATAGTCATCGGCTCCCATCTCCAGACCCAGCACCTTGTCAATTTCTTCCCCTTTGGCTGTCAGCATAATAACCGGCATGGAAATCAGGGATGGATCAGACCGCATGGTTTTCAGCACCTCGATTCCGTCAATTCCAGGGAGCATATAATCCAGGAGAACCAGATCAACCTGCATGGTTTTCATGATCGCCAGTCCTTTTTCTCCTGTTTCAGCCCGAAGCACATCGTATCCGCCTTTTTCCAGATTATATTCCAGAAGATCCAGAATGTGCTCCTCGTCGTCAATTGTGAGTATTACCTTTTTTGCCATAACAGTCTTCCTTCCCTCTTTTTAGTAGGGCAGCTTTACGGTGAACTCTGATCCAACTCCGGGTCTGCTTGTCACTTCGACAGTTCCGTTATACAGCTCTACAATGTGTTTTACAATCGAAAGTCCCAGTCCTGTTCCGCCCTGAGCCTTTGATCGTCCTTTATCTACCCGGTAAAAACGCTCAAAAATGCGCTCCAGCTGCTCTTCTTCCATTCCGATTCCTGTATCTGAAATTTTCAGAACCAGGTAGCGGTTCGTGCTGCTGCAGGAAATAGTAACCGCCCCGAATTCAGTGGCCTTCAATCCATTGTCTGCAAGATTAATCAGCAGCTGTTTGAGACGATCCCGATTGCAGCTGTAGGGACGCACAGACGGATCCGGATGGAAGATCAGGCGTACATGCTCTCTGACCTTGGGCTGAAGTAAATCAACAACCTCTGTAATCACTGCATTGACATCACAGGGTTCCCGCTTGGTATCTTTCTTGCTTTCAATTTCGGAAAGCAGCAGCGTATCACTTATCAGATTGCTCAGACGTTCTGATTCAATTTCTATAATATCCAGAAATTTCTGAGCCATCTTAGGATCCTCGATCGCTCCCGCTTTCAGTGTTTCTACAAATCCGCGGATCGACGTCAGAGGCGTTTTGAGCTCATGCGTAACATTGGACACAAATTCCCGGCGCATTTTTTCCACTTTTTTCATAGCCATAACATATTTCCGGAAATACAGACCCAGAAATAATATGAGGGCTACCAGTATCAGGACTGCAAAAACAGTGGATCGCACGAATTCATTATTCATATTGTACAGCTCCTGCAGCGGAATCGCAGCACGCAGCACACCGCGAAAACTTCCGCTCTCCACCGGAACTGCACAATAGCAGTAGTCTACATCAAAAGTGGCAGAGCGCCGGATGACGCTGTTGCTCTCTCCCTGAAGGGCCCTCTGCACCTCCTCCCGATCCAGATGGTTGCTCATCAGTTCACTGGCACCGCTGGACTCTCCCAGCACTGTTCCTTTTTCATCTATTATCGTAAGCCGGATACCATACTTTTCTGCATAAGTATCTGTGAACGTCTCAAAAGCATCTTGCTTTACAGCGGAATTTTCCACCACTTCTTCCGCAAGAAACAAATCCCTCAGAAGCTCCGTCTGAATCAGATAACTGTGCTCACTTTGATGCTCCAGATAGAGGAAGCCATTGGTCCAGAAGGAGTACTCAAACGCAAGCAAAACAACAACTGCCGCGATGACGTAGCCTATCAGCACCTTTTTTTTCAATACTTTTACTCCTCTCCTTCATCCGCCACATAACCGACAATGTTATTGGCATGATCGGCGATACGCTCAACATTGCTGAGAATATCCAGGAAGAACACGCCCTTTGCTGCCGAACATTCATTTCGGGCAAGACGGTTAATATGTTCTGTCCTCAGATCTTCCTCCATATCGTCGATTTCATCTTCTATCTGAATTACCTGCTGTACATAAGCCATTTTTTCTGTTTCTCTGGCAAGTACTGCAGCCTTGACGGAGTCAAGAGCAAGTCCTGTAATCTCATTGAATCCCTGCATGGCATCCATGGAAAAGCTGAGACCTTCCTCTATCATGTTGCCTGCCAGTTCCGCTATATTGTCACAGTGATCACTGATTCTCTCAATGTCACTTACTGTATAAAGCAGATTATTGATGACAAGACGCTGATGATCTGTAAGAGAACCTTTGGTAACCTCAGCCAGATACTCAGCCATCTGTTTCTCATACTCATTCATAGTCTGCTCTATTTTAAAAGCTTTTTCCACCCGCTTCTGACTTCCTGTACGTACAGCCTCAATAACGGTCTCCATATGAAGCTCTGCCAGTTTTCCCATACGGATTACTTCTTTCAGAGCGCCTTCCACTGCGAAGGACGGAGTATCCAGAACTCTTCTGTCCAGATGCGGAAGCTCGAAAACGTCTTCTTTCTCGCTTTCCTGAGCATCTCCGTCATGATCTTTGACCAGAATGCCGGAAATTTTTACAAGAAGATTCCCAAAGGGGTAAAGAAGAATAGTATTCAATACATTAAAAACAGTATGGAACACAGAAATACCTACGCTGTTGACCTGCGAAAGAGCCCATGTACGTGAAAAAGAAAATACAATAAACATTACCACGCCAAAGACTATCGCTCCGATAACATTAAACAGCAGATGGATAACAGCTGCACGTTTCGCTGTTTTATTTGCTCCCAGACTGGACAGCAGCGCTGTTACACAGGTACCGATATTCTGTCCCAGAGTGATGAAAATGGCAGAACTCCAGTTTACCACTCCGTTAGCCGCCAGCGTCTGAAGAATACCTACAGAAGCGGAGGAACTTTGAATAATCGCCGTTACTACAAGTCCTGTCAGGATACCCAGAATCGGATTGCTTCCCAGAACCCGGAACGCTTCTGAGAATATGGGCGCTTCCCGGTAAGGTGTAATAGAATCTGACATAAAGCTCAAACCAATGAAGAGTACACCAAAACCAATCAGAATTTCGCTGACATCCTTAGCCTTCTCCTTCTTGGCGAACAGCAGTATAAAAGCTCCGATTCCAATCAGAAGGGGGGCAAAAAATTCAGGCTTCAGCATAGCGCCCCATTCGCTCATGGATACCAGCCACGCCGTAATCGTCGTACCGATATTGGCTCCCATGATGACACCCACTGCCTGCACCAGTGTCATAAGACCTGCATTTACAAATCCGACCACCATAACCGTTGTGGCAGAACTGCTCTGAATGATGGCTGTAACACCAGCTCCCACAAGGATTCCCATCAGCCGGTTCCTTGTCAGGAACTCAAGCAGATGTTTCATTCTGTCGCCTGCAGATTTCTGCAGACCGTCAGCCATGACATTCATTCCATACAGAAACATTCCCAGACCGCCCGCAAAGCGGAACAGCATTTCAATATGTTCCATAACCCATTTCTCTCCTCTGTAGTATTATAATCACTCATATTAAGCATCATATCAAGTACCTGTAAAGTCTGATCGCATGTTTTGTAAAGTTTTTGTAAAGTCATAACATGCGCTTTACATTTCTTTAACCTAACATTATTATTCCCCCTTCTCACGTTTTCGTTCATACTTTATTCATATATCTTTCAAAAAACGTTCAACAGATAATCATACCCCATTCATTTTCCCTCCATATAATAAGACCATAAGATAAAGCAATACAAATAAACCATTACTTCAACGCCAATTACCTTTTTTGAATAAACTTTTTCATAATAAATGCCAGGCAGAGCAGTTGCCTGGCATCCTCCCATTTTACAGGGCAATGAGCAGAGCAGAGACATAAAAAAGGATGGAAGACATGCTTGCATGGCTGACATCCTTTTTTATGTCTCTATTCGGCGAAGCCGATAAGCGAGATGCAGCGCTTTGTTTTCTTCATTTTTTATTCTCATTCCGGCAAGCGGAATCGAGCTTGCTCTGCTCATTGCCTTCTCTTCCTGCAGAGCAAAGACATAAAAAGGATGGAAGACATGCTTGCATGGCTGACATCCTTTTTTTATGTCTCTATTCGGCGAAGCCGATAAGCGAGATGCAGCGCTTCGTTTTCTTACATTTTTATTTTCCCTCTTCCCAGTCTTCCCCGTAAAGTTCTTCCATCGTATATACCCGAACCACGGACTTGTCCTCCACATCCTTATAAGCCGGCCACATAATTTTTACAACGCAGAACAGCGCGCATCCTGCAATCCATATACAGACAAGCACGGTTCCGGCAGAGAGAATTTTTCTCATAAGCTCCCCTGTTCTCTTTCCTATCCAGGTGAGCAGAAAACTCAGTCCACGGGTAATATAATACATAAACGGGATCAGCATAGGCATGCTGTATCGCCCCTGGGGCTGATAATCTGTGGCATAAGAATACCAGATGTTCAGCAGATTCGGCACCAGAATCGCTGTCACAAGTCCCAGATGCCAGAACAGTTTCTTCCAGTTTACAGCCTTTCTCCCGCTCCGAAGCTTTCCGGCAGTTTCCGCAACCAGCCCAACAATACCTGCTCCGAATATCAGACCATATCCTGTATACATCCACCAGCGAAGCGCATACCACAGAGGTCCCAGAACTCCGATAAAGCTCTTCGCCACAGAGGATATAAAATCAGAACAAAACAGCATGTACAGGATAGAACGTCCCTGATTCTGATAAGTCTGCCGGTTGGAAGGCTTCAGAATATCCATCGCATATTGCTCTGCGTACGCATCCTGAGTACGCAGCCCCAGAATATCTCCGTCATACAGGAAATAATTCCGTACAAACCACCAGCCTGCCAGAATAAACACTATCCCAAGAATCAGAAAACCTTTTGACCAGAATTCTTTCCATCGTTTTTCTCCCTGCCGGCTGCTTTCCAGATAATATCCAAGATAAACAAGCGCTCCTGTAATCAAAAAACCATATGCATTATAATAAGAAAGAATGCAGACAGCGAAACTGAATGACAGCTTCAGACAGGTCGGAACAGAAAAACCGTCTTCCATCCCTTTTATCAGATACCACAGAATCATGGCAGACGCCATGAGCGCCATGGAATCGCAGTTCAGATAAGTAAACAGGAACGATGCCTGGGGCAGACAGAGCGTCAGGAGCGTAAACAGCCACTGCATCCGGCTGCAGGAAAAAAGTTTTTTTGCAATCGCTCTCACGTACCCGGCAAAAACCAGACCGCAGAAAACGCTGGACAGCCGACCCGCAAAAATCAGACTGAAGGTATCTGTGGTAAACAGCATTCCTATGCGTACAAACAATGCCTCCAGAATCTGCGGAAGAATAGGGCGGAATCCATAGGTAAAGCCCCAGGAATAGTCCATGATTTCCTGCTGATACCCTGTGGGCAGTTTCCCGTATTCCACTATATATTCCACAATGCGCGAGCGCATGTACTCATCAGGTCCTTCATTAAACGGAAGAATCCAGGCCCAGACAATCCACAGGAAAAAAAGAAAAGCGTAAAAAAGTATTTCCAGTGATTCTTCTTTTGTAAGTCTCTTCATCTGTTACTTCCTCTAAATCACAATATTCTGTTTTTCATTATAACAATTTCAAAGGGGAAACACAAGAGATTCGACTTGTCAGGCTGCGCCGGGAAAGCGCAGCCACCAGGTCGAATAAAATAAAAGGGAGAGATAGGGCCTGGTGCCCCAATAATAGAAAAAAGGCGTTACCACGGGAATTGGTAACGCCTTTGTTATCATTAGTAATTCATATGTGTTATCTTTTGTTGAGCTTATTCTAATACGATTTTGTCGAAAAGTCAATGCTTAACCATGTCGAAAATGCTGTCACTTTCTGGCATTTGCTGTCCAATCTGCACAATACCTATCCCAGAATCAGCTTTGCGCATCCGTATATTCCTGCATCATTGCCTAACTCTGCCAGCGCAAACGGAGTCTCTTTCGTAGATTTGAATGCACAGGGCTGATAATACTTCCGCACATACTCAAGCAAAATATCACCTGCTTTGGATACTCCGCCGCCAATGACAATAATCTCCGGATCCAGAACAGCTGTCATACCGGCCAGAGCCTTGCCCAGATAGCTTCCGAAACGTTCCGCCACCTGAATTGCCAGCTCATCCCCTTCCTTGACAGAATCAAAGACAAGCTTGGCAGACATATCCTGTCCCCGCATCACAGACGGCTGTTCTGTTCCTTCCAGAATCTCGCGTCCCATTCTTGCGATTCCCGTAGCCGATGCAAACTGCTCCAGACATCCCTGATTGCCGCAGCCGCAGCAGTCCTGAATCTCATCATCCACATGAATGTGTCCAATCTCACCGCCTGCTCCATGAGCTCCTGTGAGGATCTTTCCATCTACCACGATACCTCCGCCCACACCGGTTCCCAGTGTGATCATCAGTACGTTTTTATGACCTTTGCCGCCGCCAATCCACATCTCGCCCAAGGCTGCCACATTGGCGTCATTGCCTGCCTTGCTGGGCAAACCTGTCAGCTCCGTCAGCTCCCTGGTCACTTCCTTATAACCCCAGCCCAGATTAGCTGTATGCGGCACGATACCATCATCCGAAATAGGTCCCGGAACATCCACGCCGACTCCCGCAATCTCCTCCATATTCAGGCCATGCTCTTTGATTTTTTCCTTTATGGAAGCTGCCATATCCGGAAGAATCGCAACACCTTCATTTTCTGTCCGTGTGGGAATTTCCCATTTATCAAGCACAATTCCGTCCTGATCGAACAATCCGAATTTTACGGTAGTACCCCCGATATCGGCTCCAAAACAGTATTTTTTCATATTTATACACCCCTTGTTTTTTATGACTTTCTTTTTGCCATACTCTCCTGTACCCGGCGGTACAGCTCCTGAGCCGCATTATATCCCATCTTCTTCTGTCTGTGGTTAACAGCTGCCGTCTCAACGATAATCGCAAGATTCCGTCCCGGACGTACCGGAAGAGAATGGCATACCACCTTGTTGCCCAGGAATTCCGTGTACTCTTCCTGCAGGCCCAGACGGTCATAATCCTTATCCTTATCCCAGTCTTCCAGCTTAATGACCATATCGATTGTCTGTGTTTCCTTTACACATTCCACACCGAACAATGTCTTGACATCTACGATTCCGATACCGCGCAGCTCAATAAAGTGCTTGGTAATTTCAGGCGAGCGGCCTACCAGAGTATCATCGCTGACTTTATGAATCTCTACTACATCATCCGTAACCAGACGGTGTCCACGCTTAATCAGTTCCAGAGCAGCCTCGCTTTTTCCGATACCGCTCTCACCCATAATCAGTACGCCTTCACCATATACGTCTACCAGAACACCGTGAATGGAGATGCGGGGTGCCAGCTGTACATTCAGCCAATTAATAATGGCTGCCATGAAATTCGATGTGGTCTTATCCGCAAGGAAAACCGGAACCTTATACTGATTCGCCAGCTCCAGAGCTCTTGGCTCCGGTCTTGTACGGGATGTATAAATCACACAGGGGATTCCACTGGAGAAGAATTTCTGATAAATGGGTTCCTTCTCCTCATCCGTTCTGCTCTGCAGATATGTATACTCTACAAAACCTACGATCTGCACCCGTTCTGAAGCAAAATGGTCAAAATATCCGGACAGCTGCAGAGCCGGACGGTTAATCTCCGGCGAAGCCAGCTTCATCTCCGCAATATCGATATCTGGCGTCAGATTTTTCAGATTCAGCTTTTCGACCAGTTTGGTCATCTCTACTGTCAATACGCTTGCCATAATCGTTCCTTTCTCAAAGCTTTTTGTCGAAATATTTCTTCCATTTTATCATACACGCCGCAAAGGTTGCAAGGGAAGACGGAAATTTATGACAGTGTCAATGGAAAAATTTCCAGACATTTTCTGCTGCTGCCAGGCTCATAGACGGCGCTGCCGCCAGCGTCTCCACGTCTGCTTCCCGAATCGCTTCCAGTGAGCGGAACTGCCGCATCAAAGCCTTTCTTCTGGCCGGACCGATTCCTTCAATATCATCCAGAACAGAATGTACCTGTTCTTTTCCCCGAAGCGAACGATGATACTCTATGGCAAAGCGGTGAGCTTCATCCTGAATCCGCGTAATCAGGCGGAAGCCTTCTGAATTCCGGTCAATGGGCAGTTCCACATTATTGAAATACAGCCCCCGTGTCCGGTGATTATCATCCTTTACCATTCCGCAGACGGGAATCGAAAGTCCCAGATCTTCCAGCACCTGCAATGCCACATTGACCTGACCTCTTCCTCCGTCCATCATCAGTAAATCCGGAAATCTGGTAAAGCTTCCCAGCTCTCCGGGCATTTCTTTTTCCTGAAGTTCCCTCTTCTCCTCCATACCATGCCGAAAACGTCTTGTCAGCACTTCCTGCATGCTGGCATAATCATCCGGTCCTTTTACTGTACGTATTTTAAATTTCCGGTAATCACTGCGCTTAGGCTTTCCCTGCTCATAAACTACCATGGAGCCCACAGACTCAAATCCATTCGTATTCGAAATATCAAAAGCCTCTACGCGGCGGATTTCCTGAAGCCCCAGAAGAGCTGCTATCTCCTTCATAGCTCCTATGGTTCTTCCTTCTTCTCTCTTAATCCGCTCTTTATCCTGACTCAGCACCATGGCTGCATTCTTTCCGGCCAGTTCCACCAGCTTTTCCTTGGAGCCGATTTTCGGCACCCGCAAATAAACCCTGTGTCCCTTTCTGGCAGTCAGCCACTGTTCAATCAGCTCCTGATCCTCCACAGCTTCCTGGATCATAAGCTCCCGGGGAATATAAGGCGTTCCTGCATAAAACTGCTTGATAAAGCTTCCCAGAATCTCTTTTGGCTGTTCGCCCTCTGCAGTTTTCAGATAAAAATGATCCCGGCCGATAAGACGGCCGTCACGTACAAAGAAGACCTGTACTACCGCATCTTCTCCTTCTGCAGCCATGGCAATGATATCCTTATCCTCCATATCACTGTTCGTGATTTTCTGCTTCTGGGCAATCTGCTTCACGCTGTTTAACAGCTCCCGATACTCAATGGCTTTTTCAAATTCCATGGCGTCAGAGGCTGCTTTCATCTTTTCTTCCAGTTCCTTTAAAAGAGGACTGTAATTCCCGTTCAGAAATTCCAGAGCTCTGCCTACATTGCCTGCATATTCCTCTCTGGAAATAAAGCCCTGACAGGGAGCTGCGCACTGATGAATATGGTAATTCAGGCAGGGCCTCTCTTTTCCGATATCTCTGGGCAGACTGCGACTGCAGGTCCGGATCTGATAAAGCTTGTGTATCAGATCAATCGTATCCTTGACTGCGCCCGCGCTGGTATAAGGTCCGTAATATTTCGCCTTATCTTTTTTCAGCTGCCTGGAGAAGAGTACCCGTGGAAAGTCCTCATTGACAGTAACCTTAATATACGGATAAGTTTTGTCATCCATCAGCATGGTATTATATTTGGGGCGATGCTCCTTGATCAGGTTACACTCCAGCACAAGGGCCTCCAGCTCAGAATCTGTGACAATATATTCAAAACGGGCAATATGGGTAACCATCTGCTCAATCTTCACACCCTTGTTCCGGCTGGACTGAAAATACTGACGCACCCGGTTTTTCAGGGAAACCGCTTTTCCCACATAGATAATGGCATCCTTCTCATCATGCATCAGATAAACTCCCGGCCTGGACGGGAGCTTTTTCAGTTCTTCTTCTATATTAAACATCTGCAAAAATCCTTCCTGCCTTTTGCTGCCTGCTGCCATCTTTTCTCCGTCTGAACCGCAGCAGGCACAAAACATATGTTTTCTACGATTATATACTATTTATGCAGGAAAATCCATATAAAGCAAAAGGAACTGTACACCTTCCTTTTTGACAGACACGGCGTTTTTTCCCTTGACCACCCCTTTCGGCACAGGTATAATATAGCAGGTAAATACCGGGCAGACGGCCCTTTACAAAGAGCCAATACCCGGATATGCAGGATTTAAAAAGGAACACTATTATGGACTATAAACTGCTTCTGGATACTTCCGTAATGGCTGGTCAGATGATGCTGGAATATGGGGCTGAAACCTGCAGGGTTGAGGATACCATGCACCGGATGCTCGCTCTTTCTCAGCTTAAAACTGCGGAAGTATTCGTAACCATGACAGGCTTTGTAGCTACTCTGGACGATCCTTCCATTCATTCCATGACGGTTGTACGCCGCATTGTGGGACAGGGAACGAATCTGGACATGATTGACCGTCTTAATACGATTTCCCGCAGACTGTGTAACGGGGATCTTTCTCTGGAAGAGGCTTTCCGTCAGGTAAAGGAACTGAAGAACCGTACCTGGAAGCCGCGGGCTTTCCTCATTTCCACTCCCATGGTAACGGCAGCCTTTGCCCTGACTTACGGAGGAACACTGTCTGAAGCTTTTGTATCTGCCGTCACAGGACTGGTTATGGCGGTCTTTCTCTATGTATGCCGGCGGATGCGGATGCAGTCCTTTTTTGGAACACTTGTAAGTTCCGCGGCAGCTTCCATACTGGCTTCAGGAATTCTTCAGGCCTTCCCCGCCTTCGGACGCCTGGATTCTGTTGTTATCGCCTTTATCATGCCGCTCGTACCCGGAGTTGCTATTACCAATGCAGTATTTGATACCTTACATGGTGACTATCTTTCCGGAACGGCGCGGACTGTGGAAGCCTTTGTGACGGCAGCAGCTGTTGCCATGGGCATTGGTATTGGTCTTGGAATTGCCGGTCTGGTCTGATATTTCCATGCTGCCCGGAAAACCGGGCAATTCCTGTGCAAAGACAGAAGGAGGCTGTTTATGCTGCTGCAAATCATTGGTTCTTTTCTGGCTGTAGTTGCCTTTTGCTTTATTTTGAATACTCCGCGAAGACACATTGTATTCGCCGGACTGTCAGGAGCCGCTGGATGGGCTGTATATCTTATCCTGGAAGACTGCGGAGTGAATACGGCGATATCCACTTTTCTGGCTGGCTGCATGGTTTCTCTGTGCGCTCAGCTGCTTGCCCGTATTCTGAAGACACCCGTTACCATCTTTGTCATCCCCGGCATACTGCCCCTGGTCCCTGGCGCCGGCATGTACCGCATTGTGGACTCCATGATGCGATCCGATCAGATGACCTCGTATTATGTCACCCAAACGCTGATAGCAGCCGGTATGATTGCCCTGTCTATCACTGTTATGGACGGATTGTTCCGCCTGTTCTTCAAAACTCAGATTCCCCGGACTCAGCTTCCGGATACACAGAAATAATAAGGAGATTTTTATGTGGATTGCCGATAAATGGACTGATTATGAAATACTTGATACCTCGAAAGGAGAAAAACTGGAACGCTGGGGATCTTATCAGCTGGTTCGTCCGGACCCCCAGGTAATCTGGGATACTTCCCGCAGCCTTCCGGGATGGAAAAGACCCAACGGTCATTACCATAGAAGCAAAAAAGGCGGCGGAGAATGGGAATTTTTCAGTCTTCCCGAACAATGGACTATCCATTATCCTCTTTGCGGCAAATCAAATCTTACGTTTAACCTGAAGCCTTTCAGTTTTAAACATACAGGACTTTTTCCCGAACAGGCCGCCAACTGGGACTGGTTTGGCGGACTTATCCGGAACGCAGGACGCCCTGTAAAGGTTCTGAATCTTTTTGCCTATACGGGAGGCGCCACTCTGGCAGCGGCTGCATCCGGCGCTTCTGTAACCCACGTGGATGCCTCCAAGGGAATGGTAGGCTGGGCCAAAGAGAATGCCCGTTCTTCCGGACTTTCAGAAGCTCCTATCCGCTGGATTGTAGATGACTGCGTGAAATTTGTGGAGAGAGAAATCCGCCGCGGCAATCATTATGACGGTATTATCATGGATCCTCCTTCCTATGGAAGGGGACCAAAAGGAGAAATCTGGAAGATTGAAGATGCAATTCATCCTCTGATCCGGCTTTGCGCACAGCTGTTAAGCCCCAATCCTCTGTTTTTCCTGGTCAACTCCTATACAACCGGACTGGCGCCTGCCGTGCTGACTTATATGATTTCCCTGGAACTGAAATCTTTCGGAGGTACCGTGGATTCACAGGAAATCGGCCTGCCGGTCACATCCACAGGTCTTGTGCTTCCCTGTGGAGCCAGCGGCCGCTGGACCACAGTCAAAAGCTGACTGAGTGTTTTCTAATATCTGCGATGTGCTGGCACACCGCACAGGAGGCATATTATCATGAGTGACTTACATATTGACAGACATCTTTATACTGCAAGACCCGAACCGGAAGGACGTCTTCCAAGGGAAATGGCCGTCTATGATCTTCTGGAAAGTCTGGACATCCCCTTTGTCCGTGTAGATCACGAAGCTGCAATGACGATAGAAGCCTGCCGCGGCGTGGATGAACTCCTTGGGACAGAAATCTGCAAGAATCTTTTCCTGTGCAATGCCCAGAAGACAAAATTCTATCTTCTGCTGATGCCCGGAGAAAAACAGTTTAAAACCAAGGATCTTTCAAAGCAGATCGGTTCTTCCCGTCTTTCATTTGCCCCTGGCGAATATATGGAAAAATATTTGGGTGTAACGCCAGGCTCTGCCACAATCCTGGGTCTGATGAATGACCCGGAGTGTCAGGTTCAGCTCCTCATTGACGAAGAGGTAACTGCCGGAGAAGAATTCGGCTGTCATCCCTGCATCAACACCAGCAGTCTGAAACTGAAAACTTCAGATGTACTGGAAAAACTGATTCCTGCTCTGAAGCATACACCGATATTCGTAAAGCTGTAATCCTGTTCTGTACATAACATACAGAATTGCAGAAAGCGGGGCCCTATGGCCCCGCTTTTTTCTGTTATCTGTTATATCATATCCGTCAGATCAGCTTCTCTTAATCATCAATTCCGTATACATATTCCAGTGTATCTTCTGCCGCATCCAGCTTATCCTCCAGCAGATCCAGTTCACGTTCCTTTTCCCGGTATTCATCCCGTGTCAGAGTACCGTTTCTGTACTGATACTCCAAATTATCCTCATAATATTCCAGATCATGATCAATTGTTTCTGCTTCCTGCTTCAGAGTGAAATAATTTTCCAGTGTTTTTTCTCCGGAATCTGCCGCCTCTGCGTCTGCTTTCTTTACAAACTCATCTACCTTTGCAGTCAGCTCTTCGAGGGTAGCGGCTCCATTGCCTGCAGATGTTCCCTCTGATGTCTGAGCTGCCGTATCTGTGGCTGCTGAAGCGTCATCGGCTGTACTTTCAGCTGCAGCCGTATCATCTTCCGTCTCTGAAACTGTACTGCCGTTCTCCAATTCTGTTACCTGCTGCTCCAGCTGTGCAATCTGCTGTTTCAGCTCTGCTGTCTCGCTGCTGCTTCCTCCTGTACATCCTGCAAGTACCAGTAATCCTGCTAATCCTGCTGCTGCAATTAATTTTTTCTTCATCATATTTTTCTCCTCTCTTTTCTATCTGGTAGTGTCAAAACTACCTTCTTTTTTTATTGTAAAAGTTACGTTTTACCTTGATTTTTCGGAGGTTTGCAAATT
>CALWGE010000004.1 GCA_944378225.1 uncultured Merdimonas sp. | reverse complement strand
TCATATCTGCAATTTTCAAGGTTCAATCTGAGCCTATTTCTTAGACTTCATTTTTTCATAACTCATTTGACACTACCTTCAATTCTCCGGAGGTATGCAGAACCGAAAAAGCCTGCTTGTACTTTTGCTTATTCGTCATAATCCCATTCCTCCTTCAACATTTCCCTGAGCATTGCTCTTCCGCGTGAAAGCCTTATTTTCTGTACTTTTCAGGAAGCCTCATTACATCTTCAAACAAATCTCTGGATTCCGTGCTTTCAAAATTCAATGTTTCCATATAGTCCTCCAGAGACACTTTGTTTTTTCTCCAAAACGTACGCGTAACATTTTTTGCCTTATTAATTGCAACTCGGATAAGCCACGCGCGCAGATGCTGCTCACTGTCAAATTCCTTATTTCCAGAATAATACTGAAGAAAGGTATCCTGAACTACATCCTCTGCATCCTCTGCATTTTTGCATATATTGAATGCTGCAGCATACAGATTATTCTGATACGCTTCCATCAACGTCTGAATCGGCAGTCTCATGAGCCCACTCCTAATCATTTTTTGTAAAGGTCTTTCACTAATTATACAATTAAGGTACAGGAATGGTTACAAACAGCTTCTTAAAAATCTTTTCTGCAAAAATGAACTGCTCCGGCAGACGAGCCGTCATGGTTCATCCGCCGAAGCAGTTCCTGATAAATTTGATGGGTATCTTCCCATTTTCCCCCGAAATCTCACAGTTTCTCCTTTTTTCTATTTCATAAAGAATCCCTGGAGTTCCAACCTGTCGTTAAAGGAAATGGTATACAGTACGCTGACATGTTCATAATCCACATGCATTTGAAGAACTGCGCTCTTTTTCCCCATCTGCGTAACTTCGACAGCATAGATTTTTCCCACAGAGGTCTGCGTTCCCCAGTTCTCACTGATCAGCTTTTTCGAATTTTCCAGATCTTCTTCCACCAGAAATTTTTTCATGGTTTCATCAGAAGCTTCCCTCAATGCCTCGTAATCCTTTTCATCAAACAGCGTCACGATGTATTCCGCCTGCTCGATCACTTCTTTTTCGTCAAACACCCGGCTGTCCGCCAGCCAGATCTGCTTTGGCACAAGCCAGTAAATTAATCCGACCAGAATCAGCAGGCAGACAGCAATCACTCCGAGGATTCTGAGCAGTTTCTGCCTCTTGTAGCGTTTTCGCTCTTTCTCAGAGAAGTTTCGGTTAAATTCTTCGGCGATTTCCGGGGGTGTTCCCATACGACGGATCAGTTCCTTTTCATCGATGCCGTTTTCCAACTCTGCTTCCATTTCCGACAAAAGCTGCTGTCTGATTTCCCTGCGTTTCTTCCCTGAACATCTTAATTTACGGACAATCCGGTTCAAATATGCTTTATTCATCGGCTCTCCCCCTCCATGATCGCTGTGGCGCATCTGTTTATCTCAGCCCATAAGGTACTGATTTCCAGCAGAGCCCGCTTTCCTTCTTCTGTAATCCTGTAATATTTCCGGGCCACTTTTTTCCCCTCTGCTTCGCTCCATCTGCTTTCAATATAGCTGTCATCCTCCAGTCGGTACAGAATCGGATACAAGGTTCCTTCTTTAAGCAGGAACCGTTCTCCCCCTCTCTCCTTCAGCTCACTGATAATCTGATAGCCGTACCGTTCCTGTTCCTCCAGCAGTCTCAAAACCAGCATATCCAGGACACCCTTTTTCATCTGTGTCTCATATTTATCTTTCAGAACACTCACCTCACAGCTTGCCTTATATTTAGTATTACCAAATACATTCTATCACAACTATATTGGAACAGCAATCTTTTTTCATCAGGTTCTTGTCGCCTGCCCCCCAGCTGCCGCTGTTTTCCATCCTTTATTTAAAGTATATCAATCAATTCTCCGGCCAGAGCTTTATTCATGCTGCGCACCGCGCAGAACTTACCGCACATACTGCAGGTATCACTGTGATCATCCTCCGGAAGACGCTCATCCCGGATAGCCCGGGCACGTTCCGGATCAATGGCACAGGCAAACTGCGCCTCCCAGTCCAGAGCCCGACGGGCATCTGCCATTTTGTCGTCAATATCTCTGGCCCCCGGAATACCTTTGGCAATATCGGCGGCGTGTGCAGCGATTTTAGAGGCTACGATACCCTGACGCACATCCTCAAGATTAGGAAGGGCCAGATGCTCTGCCGGCGTTACATAGCAGAGGAAAGCTGCTCCGTTCATAGCAGCCACCGCTCCGCCGATAGCGGCAGTAATATGATCGTAGCCCGGAGCAATATCCGTAACCAGGGGCCCCAGCACATAGAAAGGCGCTCCCATGCAGATGCTCTTCTGAACCTCCATATTGGCAGCCACCTGATTGAGCGGCACATGTCCCGGTCCCTCTACCATAACCTGTACATTGTGATCCCAGGCTCTCTTTGTCAGTTCACCCAATCTCACCAGTTCCTCTATCTGACATACATCTGTGGCATCCGCCAGACAGCCGGGACGGCAGGCATCACCGAGAGAAATGGTCACATCGTACTCTTCGCAAATATCCAGAATTTCGTCATAATACTCATAAAACGGATTTTCCTCTCCCGTCATACTCATCCACGCAAAAACAAGGCTGCCTCCGCGGCTTACGATATTCATTTTCCGCTTGTGTCTGCGAATCTGCTCGATAGTTTTACGGGTGATGCCACAATGAAGAGTCACAAAATCCACACCGTCCTGAGCATGCATCCGTACCACATCAATGAAATCTCTTGCAGTCAGAGTATTCAGGTCGCGCTGATAATGAATGACACTGTCATAAACAGGCACTGTACCAATCATAGCCGGGCACTCGTTCACCAGCTTCTGGCGAAAAGGGCGTGTATCTCCGTGACTGGACAAATCCATAATAGCCTCTGCTCCCATATGCACGGCACTCAGTACCTTTTCCATCTCCACATTGTAGTCTTTTACATCACGGGAAACACCCAGATTCACATTAATTTTTGTACGAAGCATACTTCCCACACCCTCTGGATTCAGACAGGTATGTTTCTTGTTTGCACAGATAGCTACTTTTCCCTCGGCTACCAGCTTTCGGAGTTCCTCCTCCTGCATATGCTCCTTTTCTGCCACAATTTTTAATTCCTTAGTAATAATTCCCTTTCTCGCAGCATCCATTTGTGTTGTATAATTCTGCATATTCTTCTTCCTTTCCTGTATGCTGTAATACTTATTTTGCTCATTCAACAACTCCGCTCATTCTCCGGACGCAAACCATACCTATGATTCAGAAGAATGAGATGCTCTGCCTGGTCTATCCTATCTTCCCTGTCTTTCATATCTGGGAAACAGCTGTTCAAAAACTCCTCCCTTTTCCAGAACAGTCACCAGAATAAATGCCAGAATACTGCCTGCCGCTGTGGAAATCAGAAATGGAACCACATAGATGAACAGACCTGCCGGGGCAGAACCCACGATGTATTTCGCCACCGGATAAGCTGCAATTCCCCCCAGCACAGCTGTACCGAAAACTTCTGCCGCACAGGTCAATTTCAGATTCTTTGTATATTTACATACCAGCCCGCACAGCAGGGCGCCTGCCATACTGCCCGGAAACGCCATGGGACTGCCCAGGCCCGCCAGATTACGCAGCAGACTGGCGCAGAATGCAATACCTACGCTCCAGGCCGGCCCAAGTATTACGGAGGCCAATATGTTCACCATATGCTGAACCGGCGCACATTTGCTTCCGGCTATCGGGAATCCCAGCGTGCTCCCTGCTACGGCAACGGCTGTAAGGACTCCTGCTGCAGCCAGCTTCCTTGTCAGATTTTTTTCTCTTGTTTTCATTTCTTCTCCTTTCTGCCGATTGGAATGTCCGGGGAATCTAAAAGAGACGCCCGTAAAAGGCGTCTCCCGAAAAAATTAAGGAAGTGCGCAGGCACTTCCTTTTTCATCAAGTATATCCCTACGTTGGCATTATCCAAATCAGGTCGTGGGTCGAGACCAGTCAGTCTCCTCTCAGCCGGCTTCAGCCAGCTCCCCTTAGCTGTATTTAATTGATGGATATTATTATAAGCCTGTTCCGGCTGTTTTGCAATCCCTTTCTACTTCATAAATCGATCAATGGCGGCTGTCAGCTCTTCTATTGCTTCATGATCACCGCTTTCCACAGCGTCCACCAGACAATGCTCAATATGATCCTTGAGAATCACTTTGGCTGTGTTGTTGATAGCAGCCTTCACTGCTGAAAGCTGTACCAGAACCTCACTGCAGTCTCTCCCGTCTTCCACCATGCGTTTTATGGACTCCATATGTCCGATGGCACGGGAAAGGCGATTCAGCACTGCTTTTGTATTTGTGTGCGTATGACTGTGGTTATGGGCATGCTCATGACAATGGCCTTCTTCTGTCTTATGAATATGGGAATGCGTATGCTCATATACAGTACCGTCCGGCGCTGTGTGAGTATGTCTTCCTTCTGTCATAATTTTCTCTTCTCTTTCTGTGTTTATAACTCCGAATCTTCAGAACCCTGGCTGATTTTCACAGTATAACACAGCAGAGGGCAAAAAACAATCCGCCCCTCGGGGATGTTTTTATCCTCCAATTCTCTGTCGCAGCTCGTTTTCGCGCTCTTCCGCATTCAAAATCTGTCTGTTTTCCTCCCACAGTTCAGAAAGTTCTCTCTCCAGCAGCCCTTTGCATACAGGGTTCTGTGTAAGTCCCGTAAGAAATACCACCATCTCCTGACCCTCACCGAATGTATAGCGGACAAACAGTATACCATTTTCCATACCGGAAACCAGCGCCTGACGCTGAACTTCTGTCTTTGCGATTTCTCTTCGGCTCCTCTCCTCCACAGCAGCCGTGTCGCCGGTCAGACGCAGCTGTTCCCTGCAGGCCTGTACGATCCGAAAGAATATCTGTTCCCGTTCTTCTTCCGCAGAATCAAGAAGTCCGTTTTCTTTCCGCACAGCCAGTCCTTTTTGCCGGCTGTTCAGTCGTTCCTGTATCTGTTCCTGCAGCAGCTCCTCCTGCTGCTTCTCATTTTTCCCCTCTGTATGCGGCACAGACAGGCTGTCGGAAAAATATCTCAGACTCTCTGAAAGTTTCTGCTGTTCTCTCAGAACTGCTGCCATAGACAGAAGTCTCTGTAAAAGCAGCCATACAATACAGAGACGCTCGTTAAAAGGCAGAAACGGAAGATGATTATCTGCAGACAGCTTTTCCCACTTTTCCCTTCCGCCGGACAGAATGGCTTCCGGCTGCAGCTGTTCCTTCCATTTCTGATAAATTCGATAATAAAACGCAAACTCCAGCGCAGTATCTTCATCCTGTAAATACTGCGCAAACAGAGTCTCCTCCACGCCAAGTTCCAGTTCTTCCATAGTCAGAAGAATTTCTGACAGATCTTCCCATGCTCTTCCCGTAACAAATCCTGTATGCCCCGGTTCCATCACGTAAAAACGTTCCGGGCGTAGCTGCAGGAAAGACAGGATGGCAGGATGAAGTCCTTTATCTGCAGCATATTCTCTCCAGACTCCCAGATCCGGCTTTACTTCCATGCGCCTGACACGATCCAGAGTTACCGTATCAAATTCACGTACTGAACGATTATAGGCCGACGGATTCCCTGCCGCCACCAGAATCCACCCCTCCGGCAGACGATGACCGCCAAAGTTCTTATACTGAAGAAACTCAAGCATGGCAGGCATCAATGTTTCCGATACGCAATTGATCTCGTCCAGAAATAAAATTCCTCCTTTGCATCCGCTGATTTCTATCTGTTCATAGACCGATGCAATAATTTCGCTCATGGTGTATGAGGTAACTGTATAGTTTTTTCCTCCAAACTGCTTCTGTTCCAGAACCGGAAGTCCGATAGCACTCTGGCGCGTGTGGTGAGTCATAGTGTAAGACACCAGACCGATGCCGCATTCCCGGGCTATCTGTTCCATGATGGCTGTTTTTCCTATCCCCGGAGGTCCAATCAGCAAAAGGGGGCGCTGCCGTGAAAGAGGCACCCGGAGAGTTCCCGCATCTGTTCTGGCCATATAGGCTCTTACCGCTTTTTCAATTTCTTCCTTCGCTTCCCTAATATTCATCTCAGTCCCTTTTCCTCCAGCACCAGGCGATGTATCCATCCCGGCATATCAATTGTATCAAAGTGTCCTTTTATCATTACAAACCAGACCTGATAATCCGGCTCCTCTTTCGGGTACCATCCGCATCCGTCCGTAAAATACAAAATTCCCCGAAGATCTGACAGTTCTCCTCTGGCACGGAGTTCTCCGATTCTCTCAAATGCCGGTCTGAAATCTGTTCCTCCTCCTCCGCAGATAGTCAGATTCTCAAGATATCTTTCAAAATCCTCTCTGCTTCGAATGCAGTCATCCTTACGCACACGATTGTCACACTGCAGAATATGAAGACAGAAGTTCCTGAAAAACAGTTTTTCCTGTTCGAGAATTCCCCTTGTCTCCTCCAGAAACACCTGTACAAGTTCCTTTTCACAGGAGCCTGAAGTGTCAATCACAATCGCCAGATCCGCAATTTTCTTCTCTTCCCGATATTCCAACGGCTCTATCAGAGGCAGCCTCCCATACATCTCAAGTCCGTATGTGTACCAGGAATACGCAAATTCTTCCGGATTGATCATGGTATCCTCTCTCCAGGCGGAAAATCCTTTTAAGATATCCCGGTAATCTCCCCGTTCTCCTGCTGCAGGAACCAGAACCCACTTCTTGTTCCTCCTGGCTGTTCCACTCTTTCTTTTTCTCTTAACCTGGCCGTTTTTCAGAAGTTTTTCTCCCTGTCCCTGCCACCAGACTGCCTGTCGGTCCGCGATTCTGTTCCAGCAGCTATGTACATCCACTTTCAGAAGTCCCGCCGCCTCTTTCTCTTTTCCGTCTGCCAGCAACCGATCTGCCTCCTGCAGAAACGGAAGAGGTACTCCCCAGAGCTCCCGGACCAATTCCCATGCCTGCCTGTCACAGATTATCTCCCGTTCTTTTTCAGTTTGCGGGAGACTGGTCTGATACGGATGTCCCAGCAGACAATGACTCAGCATATGAAGAATCTCCAGACAAAGACTTTCACTGTCTTTCAGAAAATCCCTGCGAAGTCTGGCTGCCCCCAGATAAAACTTTCTGCCGTCTGTACAGAATTCCTCATTCTGTTCTTCCGTTTGACCTTGTATTTGCATCTCCACTGCCCCCAGAACCGGAGCAATTCCATGCATTCTCTGATAAAGTTTCAGCTTTATCAGTTCAAGAATCTCATCTTCAACTGCTCTGTCTTCCTTTTTTTCTCCATAATCCATTCGGCGTCCTCTCCTGCTGCTTACGGATGATAAATCGGATAAAAAGGCGTGCAAAAATCCTGCTGATCTTTACACGCCTTCTTTATCTCAGTTACTTCTTCCAGTCTATATTATAATTACAGGTCACAGTTATTTACAGTACGCGGGAACGGAATTACGTCACGGATATTGGACATTCCCGTCAGATACATTACACAGCGCTCAAAGCCCAGACCAAAGCCGGAATGACGTGCAGATCCATATCTTCTCAAATCAAGATAGAATCCATAATCCTCTTCGTTCAGTCCAAGTTCTTTCATACGTGCGGAAAGTTTCTCCAGATTATCCTCTCTCTGGCTGCCGCCGATGATCTCTCCGATGCCCGGAACCAGACAGTCCATGGCTGCCACTGTCTTTCCATCTTCATTCTGCTTCATATAGAAAGCCTTGATCTCCTTCGGGTAATCTGTTACAAATACCGGGCGCTTATATACCTGCTCTGTCAGATAACGCTCATGCTCCGTCTGCAGATCGCAGCCCCAGCTTACCTTATAGTCAAAGTTATCGTTATTCTTCTCCAGAATCTCAATAGCTTCTGTATAGGTAACATGAGCGAATTCAGAATTCAGCACACCATGCAGACGTTCCAGCAGCCCCTTGTCTACAAACTGATTAAAGAAATTCATCTCTTCCGGAGCCTTTTCCAGCACGTAGCCGATCACATATTTCAGCATGGCTTCAGCCACTTCCATATTGTCTTCCAGATCTGCAAATGCCATCTCCGGCTCAATCATCCAGAATTCTGCCGCATGGCGTGTGGTATTGGAATTCTCCGCACGGAAGGTCGGTCCGAACGTATAGATATTCCGGAATGCCATGGCATAGGTTTCTCCGTTCAGCTGACCGCTTACCGTCAGGTTGGTCTCCTTACCAAAGAAATCCTTGCTGTAATCCACCTGTCCTTCTTCTGTCAGAGGCGGATTCTTCAGATCCAGCGTTGTCACCTGGAACATTTCTCCGGCACCTTCGCAGTCACTTCCTGTAATCAAAGGCGTATGCACATAGACAAAACCTCTTTCCTGGAAAAACTGATGGATAGCGTACGCAATCAAAGAACGTACACGAAATACTGCCTGGAAGGTATTGGTTCTGGGCCGCAGATGAGAAATTGTTCTGAGGTATTCAAAGGAATGGCGCTTCTTCTGAAGCGGATAATCCGGTGCAGAATCTCCTTCCACAGATACTTCGGACGCCTGAATCTCAAAAGGCTGTTTTGCCTCGGGGGTAGCTACAAGTGTTCCCTTGACTATAACTGCAGCTCCCACATTCAGTTTTGAAATCTCCTTAAAATTGTCCATCGTATCATGGTATACAATCTGAAGGGTCTGAAAACAGCTTCCATCACTTAACACCAGGAAACCAAAGGCCTTGGACCCACGGTTACTGCGTACCCAGCCGGCCACAGTTACTTCCTGATCCACAAATTTTGCTGTGTCCTGGTACAGTTCTTTTACAGTTATACATTTCATAATCCTATCCCTGTCCTTTTATCTGAAATTTCACGTATGTATCAGTATACCGCATTTTTACCGTCCCTGCAACTATCTCCGCAGGGAAAACCGGCAGAATTCTGCCCCTGGGCAGAGAAATCACAAAAAATATCCTCTTAAAAACAACCGGGCAGGCAGAAGCCATTCGGCTGTCTGTCTGCCCTCCGGAAATATCCGTTCCGTTCATACATTTATTCGGTTTTTGTCGTTCCGTCCGTTGTATTCGTAGTACCGTCATGATTACCGGTTACATCGTCCACTGCATCTTCTGTTCCATCTACCACATCATCCACACCGTCCATAATGCCGTCTCCCACATCCTGGACTGCATCCTGGGCATCGTCTGTCACATCATTTACCATGCTGTCGTCTGTGCCGTCCACTGCATCTTCTGCTGTGTTCTCCTGATTGGTTGTGGTATCATTATTATCTGTGGTCATGTCGCCGGAATCGGTGCAGCCCGCTGCGGTCACTACAAATGCCGCCAGCAAAAATCCTGCCGCCAGCTTTCTGAACTTTCTCATAACAGAATTCTCCTTTCTTGCTTTATCCACATTATGAGCCGTTCAGAACTTTTTTATACACAGAAACTCGGATTTTTGCAGGTGATTTCAGCGTTTTTTTATTTTAACTTTTTTTGTGGAATTCCGTCCGGCATTTGGGGCAGGTAACAATAATATTTCCCTTTCCTCTCGGCACACGGATTTTCTGCCTGCAGGACGGACAGCGGTAAATATGGTATATTTTTCGCTGCTGCATCTCCTTCTTCCATCTGGCCGGTCCGGATTTTATCCGGTTTCTCCAGCTAAGAAATTTCTGATTCTCCGCATAACGCCGGCTGTAATTTCTGGAAAACATACGATAATAACAGTAGGCCAGAACAGCAAGCACCACATAGGACAACAGGATGCTTCTGAAAAACAGATTCGCTATAATCAGAATCAGACCGGACGCTGTCAGAAAACGGCTCAGCTCATCGACTCCGTATCTGCCCTGCATAAACCGCTGAAATTTATCTTTCATTTCATTCTCCTTTATTGAATTCCGCCCATTAGCCCGGAATTCAGATTATGACAACTCAAACGCTCCTGTATACAGCTGATAGTATCTGCCTCGTTGTTCTATCAGTTCTTCATGAGTACCCCGCTCGATAATGCGTCCCTGATCCAGAACCATAATAACATCCGAATTCTGTACCGTAGAAAGCCGGTGGGCAATGACAAATACCGTTCTTCCTTCCATCAGGCTGTCCATACCTCTCTGAACTATGGACTCGGTACGTGTATCGATACTGGAAGTTGCCTCATCCAGAATAAGCACCGGAGGATCTGCAACAGCTGCACGCGCGATGGTCAGAAGCTGTCGCTGTCCCTGAGACAGGTTTGCTCCGTCACCGGAAATCATTGTATTATAACCATCCGGAAGATGACGAATAAAGGTATCCGCGCCTGACAGCATTGCAGCCCCTTTGACCTCCGTATCCGTGGCATCCAGCTTTCCGTAACGGATATTATCCGCCACCGTTCCGGTAAACAGATGACTGTCCTGAAGCACCATGCCCAGCGAGCGGCGCAGATCCGGTTTCTTTATTTTGTTAATATTTATGCCGTCGTAACGGATCTTTCCATCCTGTATATCATAGAATCGATTAATCAGATTGGTAATCGTTGTCTTTCCGGCACCTGTCGCACCTACAAAAGCCACTTTCTGTCCGGGGTTTGCATACAGCCGGATATCATGCAGAACGATTTTTTCTTCGGTATACCCAAAGTCCACTCCATCCATCACCACTTCGCCCTTCAGCTCTGTATAGGTGAGTGTTCCGTCATGATGCGGATGCTTCCATGCCCAGACACCGGTTCTCTCCGGTACTTCCACAAGCTGGCCGTTTTCCCAGCGGGCATTTACCAGTGTTACATAACCGTCATCCTTCTCTGAAGGTTCATCCATAAGACTGAATACTCTCTCTGCTCCGGCAAGAGCCATGATAATAGAGTTAAACTGCTGGGCAATCTGGGTAACAGGCTGATTAAAGCTGCGTGTCAGCTGCAGGAAGGATGCCAGCCCTCCAAGAGTCAGGCCTCCCACATTTCCAATTGCCAGAAGGGCACCTACAATCGTTGTCAGCACATAATTGATATTTCCGATATTAGCCATAACCGGCATCAGAATATTTGCGAAAATATTTGCGTTGCTGGCGCTGTCAAAAAGCTGATCATTCAGTTCTTTAAAACGGGCTTTCGCTTCCTCTTCATGGCAGAATACCTTGACTACCTTCTGACCATCCATCATTTCTTCGATATAGCCGTTTACAATACCGATATCTCTCTGCTGAGCTACAAAATACCGCCCTGACTGACCGCCGATTTTCTTGGTTACCTGCGTCATAACAAATACCATCAGTACAACCAGTATTGTGAGAATCGGACTGAGGATCAGCATGGAAATAAAAACACTGACAATCGTAATGGAAGAAGAAAGCAGCTGCGGAATACTCTGACTGATCATCTGTCTGAGTGTATCTGTATCATTCGTATAGATACTCATAAGATCCCCATGTGCATGTGTGTCAAAATAGGGGATCGGAAGTGTCTCCATATGCTCAAATACCTGATCCCTGATTTTCTTCAGGCTTCCCTGTGCAACTACAACCATCAGACGGTTGTAAAGATAGGTAGAACATACACCCACCAGGTAAATCAGGGCCATCGTGGCCAAAGCTCCGAACAACGGTCCGAAATCCGGAGAATCCATACCGATCATAGGTGTAATATAGCCATCTATCAGAGTCTGCAGAAACAGGCTTCCGCGTACATTTGCCAGCACGCTGACAATAATGCCGATTATTACAAACAGGCAATGTACCGGATAGCCTTTCAGCACAATACCAAGAATGCGTTTCAATGTCTGCGCCGGGTTTTTAGCCTTAGGTCCGCCTTTGATTCCTCTGGGCCCGTGCATGCCGGGACCGGACTGTCTGTTACCGCTCATCTGTCTCTCCTCCTTTCACAGATTCCACAGAGGTTTCTGTCTCCTCCAGGGATTCAGATGTATTCTCACTCTCTGTATCATCTGAAGAATGTTTCTGCTGGGACTCATACACCTCACGGTAAATTGCATTGGTTTTCAAAAGTTCTTCATGCGTACCGATTCCGTCAATCTTACCATCGTTCAGCACGACAATCTTATCCGAATCTTGTACGGAAGATACTCTCTGAGCAATAATAATTTTCGTTGTATCCGGTATTTCTTCCCGGAACGCCTTCCGGATCATGGCATCTGTATGTGTGTCCACGGCACTGGTTGAATCGTCCAGAATCAGAATTTTGGGTTTTTTCAGAAGAGCACGTGCAATACACAGTCTCTGCTTCTGTCCGCCGGATACATTACTGCCTCCCTGCTCGATCCAGGTATCATATTTGTCCGGGAAACGCTCAATAAACTCATCTGCACAGGCCAGCCTGCAGACACGGACAATATCTTCATCCGTAGCGTTCTTATCGCCCCAACGCAGATTTTCCTTAATCGTTCCGGAAAAAAGTACGTTTTTCTGAAGCACCATCGATACTTCATTTCTGAGTGTCTCAATATCATAGTCCCGCACATCTATACCGGCTATTTTCACGCTTCCGGAAGTCACATCATAAAGCCGTGGAATCAGCTGAACCAGAGTTGATTTTGCACTTCCCGTACCGCCAAGGATTCCCACCGTTTCTCCGGAACGGATATTCAGGTCTATATGGGACAGATGAAGATTTTCCGGATCTCCGTGGTAACTGAAGCATACATCTTCGAAAGAAATATCTCCGTTTTCCACATTCATTACCGGTTCATCCTTATCTGTCAGATTACTGGTCTCATTCAGGACCTCACAAATACGCTCTGCAGAGGATTTGGCCATAGAAAGCATAACAGCCACCATGGCAATCATCATCAGGCTGATCAGAATGTTCATCGTATAAGTGAAAAGACTCATCATCTGTCCTGTCTTCATGTCTCCGACAACGATCATCTGCGCCCCCAGCCATGAAATAGCGATAATGCAGGCATATACCGTAAACTGCATGGTCGGCATCATGCTGACCATCAGCTTTTCTGCTCTGATAGCAAAGCGACACAGTGCTTCGGATGCTTTTTTGAACTTCTTCGTCTCATAGTCTTCACGAACATAAGCCTTTACCACACGGATACCCGTCAGGTTTTCCTGGACGCTGGCGTTCAGAGCATCATACTGATCAAACATCGCCCGGAAATAGGGGCCTACACGGGTCATGAGGAAGGCTATAACAAACCCCAGAAAGACCAGTGCCACCAGAAAGACTGCAGATAGTTCTGAATTAATCATAAATGCCATAAACATCGCTGTAATAAGTGTAATCGGCGCTCGTGTAAACATACGCATGATCATCTGAAAGGCCATCTGCACATTTGTTACATCCGTAGTCAGTCTGGTTACCAGACCGGCTGTGGAAAAATGATCAATATTGGAAAATGAAAATTCCTGAATATGATTATACATTCCGGCACGA
The DNA here is from genome assembly GCA_944378225.1 of uncultured Merdimonas sp. Lineage (GTDB taxonomy): Bacteria > Bacillota > Clostridia > Lachnospirales > Lachnospiraceae > Laedolimicola. Next base: position 75,724 of record CALWGE010000004.1, on the reverse strand, counting down.
ACATTTTTAGCAAAGCCCGCAGAGGCAATCGCTGCCTGACGTGCCGCCATAGCTCCGCAGAACAGCGAAGCAAAAGATACCAGAAGCATAATGATTCCGATTTTTACCACATAGTTAATATTTCCCGTTCCAAGTCCGTTATCAATAATTTCTGACATCAGAAGCGGAATGATCATCTCCAGGATGACCTCAAATATAATGAAGATAGGGGCCGCAATCGCCGTCTTCTTATACTCCCCCACATAAGCTTTCAATGTGTTCAGCATAATTTTCCTCCTGTATGCTCCTTACTTTCCTCCGACAGACTGATGAGTATTCGATCCAGAAGCCCCGAAAGCTGATCGAGTTCTTCCTGGGAAAGGCTGCCGAAAATCCTGTTTTCCGCCATTTTTGCCTCTTCCCACATCTCTCCCAGCAGCTGTTCACCTTTATCCGTCAGCTCTATGACCCGGTACCTTCTGTCCGCCGGATTCATTCTGCGGACAATAAATTCCTTTTCCTCCAGGCGGTTCAGAAGTCCGGTCACCGTAGGATTTTTCAGCCGGAACCAGGTCTCGATCTGCCGCTGGTGAATTTCTTCTTCCTCACTGGATTTCAGATAAATCAGAATTTCCAGCTGAGCTGCCGTCAGATTATATTTCTGAAGATTTTTATCCGCTACTTCGCGGAATTTATTCGAAATCATCCGGAATTTTTTCCCGATTGAACTGGGACACTGCACGCTTTCTCACTCCTCCTTCCTCCCATTTAATACATAGTGTACTATATACTAATACCTTCCTGCAGGAAAGTCAATAAAAGAAATCTGAAAAAAATATAAACATCCTTTGACGTCTCTGTCGGGAAAGGGTATACTGAAATTATTACTTTCGAACATCAGGAAGGGGTACAGATAAATATGCCGGATATACTGAGTCTGCTTCATATCTTTCTGGAAAACATGGTAGATGCTGCCATTCTTCTGTTTGAATTTATCGGAGTCGGAATTATTATTTTTTCCGGCGTTCGAGGTTTTTTTCATTATCTCAGACGCTCGCCGGACACAAAGCTTACCCTGGCCAAGGGACTGGCTATGGGGCTGGAATTCAAGCTTGGCAGCGAGATTTTAAGAACCGTTGTTGTCCGTGACTGGAAAGAAATCGGAATCGTGGGCGGAATTATCGCCCTGCGGGCTGCCCTGACATTTCTTATTCACTGGGAGATCAAAGAGGAGGAGAAGCAATAAGCTTCTCCTCTTTTCTTTTACGTATATCCTGCCTTCTTCTTGCTGTGGTACACCAGTGCACACACTGCGCTTCCAAGCACCACACCACCCAGGATCAACAACGCGCAGTGCAGAAAAAATGTATCCGGCAAAATATTGATAACCGGATCTGTCACCGGATCAAAAATCCAGTAATCATTATCAAATGCGATATGATGAAAAGTCACAAAAGCCCAATCCCAGTTGACCGCCACGAAAAGCCCGACTACGGCCGGCAGAGCTATCGCCAGAATCGAAGTCAGTTTCAGATAGAGACATTCCCTCCGGCAGTTCAGAACAGCGATAAAGAGAGCACTGACTATCACTCCTCCGAGCGCCATGTACTTGAACAGATTAAAAATATCCTTTACTTCCTCAAAATGAATCCGTCCGGCTTCCGACATGGGGAGATCCGGAAATTCCAGTGTTTCCTGTCCAAAAGACAGATTATAATCAATCAATACATCATAGTTTTCCCGAATCATCTCTTCCGAATATCCCGTTTTCTCCGGGATATCCAAAGCCTGTATATCGTAATAATACAGAGGCCGGAAAGCCAGCGTAAAAACTACCGACATGGAAATGACAGTCAGCGTCAGAACAAGGGCTGACACCATATGAATAATTTTCTTTTTCATAACGTCTCCTCTTTACTTTACAGCCATTTGTTGCCGTAAACTACGGCACAGAGCAGGCGCATGCTCTTTCCGGCGCCTGCTTCCATGCTTAAGTATATCGGATTCTTTATGAAAATTCCAGTCTGTTCTTATTGGTCGGACGTCTGTTCACCATCCTCCTCTGCACTTTCTCCATTATCCGTTGTCTCTTCTTCCGTTTCCTCCTCTTCTTCTGCTTCCAGATCAGTCATAGTGCAGTCAAAGGCTGTCGCAAGATAACTGTCTCCGGTATATATATGATCACTCTCTGAGGTCATAAAATACAGGCTGCCGTCTGAAGCTTCCTTACCCAGATATACACTAAACTCCTGACCATCCTCCAAAGTTACCGTAATTGTAATAGAAGGTTCTTCCAGTCCATAGTCAGCCAGTTCTTCCTGAGCGCCCAGATCACGAACGGCATTGAGTGGATTAAGCCGGTTAAAAAGAGCGCTTACCGAATCCTGATTGAGTTCAAATGCCGGTTCCTCCTCGTTTGTCCAGGTTTCGCCATCGTATGTAAACCGGAGAGTTCCCTGGGAATTTTCAATCAGCGCCGACCGGATATTCTCCCTCTCCACAGTAAGAACCGCAATTTCATTTTCTTCTTTTGTTGTATCCTCAGCATTAAAATCCGCCTGCAGCACAAATACATAAATAACCGCCAGTATCACCAGACATACAGCAGCTGCTGCAAGACGAATCCGTTTTTTCTTTCTGGTCATTATCGTTTCCTCCTCTGAAACCAAATTACACCGCCCAGAATCAACAGGAACAGCGGCAGAATCAGAACCGTAAGCAGACCCCAAAAGATAGCTGAACCGGCTGTTACAGTCAGATAGGTTACTGCCATACTTTTCGCCTCGATGGATACCGTGCTTTCATGATCTACAAGCTGGCTTACCACATTCATGAACAGCGCACTGTTCCCGCCGGATACCATGGCATCTGTCTGTCCATCCAGCAATGTTTCAGAAGCGAACACAACCAGTTTTGCCTCTCTGCTGTCTTCTGTATCCTCTTCCCCGTCGATCGCCTTTGTCACTACCACGCCCAGATCAAAGGGGCCTGCAATATCTCCTTCTTCCATCTCCAGATTCTGGGAATCCATATTTACTTTGGAATAGGCTTGATCTGAAGTAGTCAGAAGACTCTCGTAATTCAGACCGGTATCTGATTCTTCAGCCTCAGTCTCAGACATAACCTGCGTCATTCCCTGAGAAAAAGGCAGCAGTACATAGCGTGAGCTAACATCGGAAGTATAGTCCGAGTAATTGATATCCGGCAGCAAATAATAAGGATAATTCGGCAGATAATGATCACTGCTTCCTTCCATCACAGTGCCTTCTGTGACAGAAATTCCATATTCCTTCAGCAGAGCATCCAGATTGGGGATATCCTGATCCGTATAACCACGCAGATAAATAACCTGGCCCCCCTGATCAAGATAGGCCGTGATTTTTTCCTTTTCTTCAGCTGAAATATCAGAAAGCGGACCATAAATCAGAAGTATTTCCGCATCTTCAGGCACTGATTCGCTGGTCAGAAGGCTTAAAGATCTTATTTCAATATTTTCCTTCTCTACGGATTCTGTCAGCGAGGTACTTAAGGTTGCCTCATCGTGTCCTTCCAGTGTATACAGCACAGGTATCTCATCTGCCGTCACATAATCTATGGCGCTTGTAATCTGTCCTTCTCCGTCGAAAGAGTCCAGACTGCTGCTGTATGTAGAGTAGTCCATAGAATATCCATAGATGTCATAATAATCCACAGCTCTGGAGCGTTCCTGCCCTACCACCAGAATACTGTTTTCTGATAAATTCTCATCTGTATACTGAGAAACAAAATTCGGATACAATACCGGATCTATGGTGTCCACTGTAATGTGGTCGGAAAGTCCCTCGTACCGCTCCAAAAGTTCCAGGAGGGTGGTATCCTCACCGCCCTGCTGCGCAACCAGATACAGTGTAATATCCTCATCCAGTTTTTCCAGCACTTCTGCTGTCTGTTCCCCTGTTGTAAAAAGTTTCTGTTCACTGATATCATATTTCAGATACTGTGACGGCAGGTTGACAGTGATCAGATTAATGAGTACCACAGCCACACAGGCAAAGACTGACATTCCGGCCCGGTAGGTACCATGTTTCTTATACAAAAGCTGTACTGTAAAAAACAGGAACATCAGACTCACGGTCACATAGTAAACCACACCGGTCAAATCAAAAATACCCTGGACAAAATTAATAAAAGGCTCATAAATGCAGATTGCTGATAAAATATCTGCCAGGATTCCTTCTGCTCCGATTACACTTGCTATTCCTGAAGACATATTCAGGAAAAAAAGTACACCAAAAGTAATGACTGCCGCAATCCCCTGGCTCTCTGTCAGCGCTGACAGAAAAAGCCCGATAGCCAGACATGCCGCGCCAAACAGCGTATATCCGAAAATGGAAGCATACGCCATAGGAAGAGACACGCTTCCGAACTGCAGCAAAATGAGCGGATAAAGGCAAAGAATCAGCATGGGAATCAGAAATATGGTCAGCATGGCCAGATATTTTCCCGCCACAATCTTCCATATAGACACAGGCGCTGTCAAAAGCAACTGATCTGTCTTCTGTTTTTTTTCTTCCGCCATACTGCGCATGGTAAGTACAGGCACTACGAGCAGCAGTACAAAATAAATGGAGGACAAAATAACTCCAAAGACCGGATACCCCCCTACCAGACAGTTGGCTGTATAATACAGACCTGCCACAGCAAGAAGTACAGCCATAAAAATATAACCTGTCATGGAGGTCAGATACCCTCTCAGTTCTCTCTTATAAATCGCCCTCATGCTCTCTGCCCTCCTCTTCCATGTCAGCTGTCTCTTCCTCTATCTCTGTCTCTTCCTCAGTATCTTCTGTTCCTGTCCTGTCAGAAGAAGTCAGTTCAAGGAAAACATCCTCAAGAGATGCAGCCGGGGTCCGAATCTCCAGTCCCTTCACCTTTTTCAGAAGTTCTTTTGCACGCTCACAGGCTTCCCGGCTTCCCCGGATCTGAAGCTCCATCATATCTGAATTTTTCATATAATGGCTCAAATTTTCCGGAGTATCGCTGGCTGCCAGTTTCCCATGTGAAATAATCAGTACATGATCACACACGCTTGCAATCTCCGATAAAATGTGTGAGCTCAGAATCACCGTATGTTTTTTCCCCAGAGAATGGATCAGTTCCCGAATCTCAATAATCTGCTTCGGATCCAGACCTACCATCGGCTCATCCAGAATCAGCACTTCCGGATCCCCCAGAAGCGCCTGCGCAAGACCTACCCTCTGCCGATAGCCTTTTGACAGATGACGGATAAGGCGCTCCTGCATATCCTGAATCTGCGTCTGTTCCATCACCCTCTCTATCTCTTTAGTCCTCTTTTCCTTCGGTACCCCCTTAAGTTCAGCTGCAAACTGAAGATATTCAAACGGAGTCATATCCAGATACAGGGGCGGGATCTCCGGAAGATACCCGATACATTTTCTCGCCGCAACAGGCTCCTCGGAAATATCGTGTCCATTAATCACGACTTTTCCCTCTTCCGGCGCCAGATATCCTGTCATCATATTCATAGTCGTAGTCTTCCCCGCACCATTTGGTCCGAGAAAGCCGTAAATCTGTCCCTTTTTCACACGGAAACTCAGATGGTCCACCGCCACATTCTTTCCGTATCGTTTTGTCAGCTCGCTGACCTCTATCACTTTCACATCCTCCTTCCGACAGACTGCACGCATACGGATTCTCCCCTCCCCCCGCTTTTTATCCGGCATAAGAAAAAGAGGAATATTCCCGGCAGACTGCATAGTCTACTTAAGAATATTCCTCTTTTGTGTTTTTTTTGAAATCAACCTGTGATTTTTTCGTGAAAATTCTGTGTCCGGCAGCGCACAGAAATTATTTTCCCCGGCTGCTGCCTGAAACAGACCGCACGCCAGTCTAGCCAATTACATCGCTCATGTCATACCGTCCTGCAGGTTTTCCCGCCAGGAACTTCGCCGCCTGAACAGCTCCCTTTCCAAACACAGCTCTGGAATAGGCCCTGTGTTCAAAAGTAATCACTTCGTCTGTTCCGGCAAAAATCACATCATGGTCTCCTACAATGGTGCCGCCGCGTACTGCAGAAATTCCAAGTTCGCGTCCGTCCCGTTTCTGACGTACCTGGCTTCTGTCATAAACATAATGATATACACCGTCAGAAGCTTCATTGATAGCATCTGCCAGCGCAATAGCCGTTCCGCTGGGTGCATCCAGTTTCTGATTATGATGCTTCTCTACGATTTCAATATCAAAACCTGCAGCCGCAAGTGTAGGAGCTGCCTCTTTCAGAAGTTTGAGAAGAAGATTGATTCCTACAGACATGTTTGCAGACTTAAGCACCGCAGTCTCTCTGGAGGCCTCTTCCACCTTTTTGAGCTGTTCCTCAGAAAGTCCTGTTGTGCAGAGAACCACCGGTGTTCTGGTACGCACACACCAGTCCAGCAGGGCGTCAGCCGCTCCCGCATTGGAAAAATCAATGACTACATCTGCTTTTACGTCACAGTCATCTATTCTCGCAAATACCGGGAAAGCATTTTCACGTCCTGTAAAAGAATCTACTCCTGCCACTACTCTGGCATCCGGATCTTCGTTTAAAAGTCCGGCTATCATCTGTCCCATACGGCCATTACAGCCGTGAAGTAAAATATCTGTCATTTATTTAACCTCGATTCCGAAATCCTTCATTGCCTTTCTTAATCTTTCCTTGTTCTGGGGTTCCATCTCTGTAAGAGGCATCCGCAAGGGACCTGCTTCCCATCCCAGCATGTTCATGGCTGCCTTAACAGGAATCGGATTCACCTCGCAGAACAGGGCCTCAATAAGAGGAAGCGCCTTCAGCTGAATCTCACGGCTGCCTGCCACATCCCCATTCAGGAACTTTTCAACCATATCATGCGTCTGCTGCGGCGCAACATTGGACAGCACAGAAATTACTCCCAGACCTCCCAGTGCCAGAATCGGCACTACCTGATCATCATTTCCTGAATAAAGTTCGATCTGTCCTTCTGCCAGTTCCATCAGCTTGGCAATCTGGGATATATTCCCGCTCGCTTCCTTGATTCCGACAATATTCTTCACATTCTTTGCCAGATAGGCAGCTGTCTCAGGCTGAATATTGCAGCCTGTCCGGGAAGGAACATTATACATGATGATGGGAAGGCTCACAGACTCCGCAATCGCGGTGTAATGAGCAATAAGGCCTTTCTGAGTAGCTTTATTATAATAAGGAGTCACAACCAGTAGCGCGTCAGCGCCGTATTTTTCCGCTTCTGTCGACAGGTAAATAGCTGTCTCCGTACAATTTGAGCCTGTACCTGCAATAACCGGAACTCTGCCTGCCACATGCTCTACTGTAAAGCGAATCGCCTCCAGATGCTCCTCGTGTGTCAGCGTGGATGACTCGCCTGTCGTTCCGCAGATTACGATGGCATCCGTGTGATTTGCTATCTGATCATCGATGATCTCTGCCAGCTTCGGGTAATTGATTTCTCTGTTCTCCTGAAACGGCGTAATGATCGCCACTGCTGCTCCTTTGAAAATAGACATGTCTCTTTCCTCCTTCACTTTTCACTTTATCCTGTGTGAAATCTTATTCAGCGCACAAAACAGGGCGTACTTTCCGAAGTACGCCCCAAAAGAATCAAATCTCCTATTTTAAAGCATTCTCTGGATAGCGCCCCATCAGAAACTGATGACAGTCATACCGTTCTTCACGGCATGCCCAAGAATCCGTCTGCAGGATGCGGCTTCTTTCGGCGTCAGCCCCTTTTCCTCTTCTTCCTCTATGCCTGCCATATCAGAAAAGGTACTCCTGGATAACGCAACCTCTATCTCGCCTCTTATTCAGTTTTCACTTCTGCGTTCAGAATATCACAGGTCTCTGACCTTGTCAACCGCCCGCGTCTTTTCCCGGCTCCCTTCAAAGTTTCCGGATATCCGCAGACCGGCACTATTTCAATGTATTGATACGGAACACATCATCTGCATACGGGAACAGTTCATCAAACATCTGAATTCCGGTAAATACCAGCTCAGTATCTCCGTCTCCTGTCTCTATCAGAGCTTTCAGCTCATCCAGAGTAATGATTCCTTTGTCCACCAGTCCCAGTACCTCATCCAGAATCAGGATGTCACAGCCATCTGTACTTAGAACTTTTCTTGCAAAATTCAGACCATTCCGGATATTCATGATTTCTTCCTGCTGCTCTTCAGGTGAAAGAGACTGATATTCTTTTTCTGATTTTTCAAAACAGAATACCTTGATCTCAGGCTCCAGTCTTTTGACAAAGTCAATCCTTTCCCCCTTTTTTCCTTTCAGGAACTGGATAATGATTACGGATTTTCCGGCACTGGCACCAAAGATCCCCTGTCCCAAAGCTGCAGAAGTCTTTCCCTTTCCTCCCCCGCAGAATATGGTAACATGTCCTCTTCCCATCCTACACTCCTTTCCTGTCTGACGAAGCAGACATGTGAATTCAGTGTTTTTCTCCCGATGTGTCTTCTGTCAGGCAGAAAAAGCAGAATTTCTGCCAGATTCAGGTATCATAATTGTCTATATCATACACCAACCATATGTAAAATGCAAGAATCTTTCATGCGTATTCCAGCTTGCTGACAGAGACTTCGTATGCTGTCCGTCTCTCTGATTCAGTCTCGCTGATTTTCTTCACATATTCCCGGCTCTGAATCCTTCCCCAGATCTGGACACGCCCGCCCACTTCAAATCCGGATGCAAACCGGGCATTTCTTCCCCAGCAGATGCAGGGAATATAATCGGATTTTCCATACGGGCGATTGACAGCAATCAGAAGATCCGCAATTTCACGCCCCAGAGGCGTCTTCCTGTACACCGGTGATTTGCAGATATATCCATCCAGAAAAATCTGATTGGTCTTGGCGTTCTCCACTTCCTCTTCCAGAAACTCCACTTCTCTGGCAAACACCGACAGAACAAGACGATTCTTCTTTTCCTCGTGCCGGTTATAGGAACGGAACTGGCCTGCCACACGAATGTATTCTCCCGTATAATCCTCTGCAACATCAATCAGACGTTCCGAAATCATAACAGGAATGACGTCTGCCGAATCGCTTAAACGACGGACCAGTACGTTTACCATATAAAATCCTTCTCCAAATACTTCGTGGCTGAATGTGAAACCTGACACGATTTCTCCGATTACAGATACCTGATTGTTTTCAATGACCTTATCTGACATAACTTTTGTTCTCCCTTCTTCTGCCCGGACCGCTTAAGGACGTGCACTGTTCCTGCGGACCGGAAGTTTAAAATCGTCCCACATCTTTTATATATGAATGAATTTCCTGTTTTAGAACCAATTTCCACAAAAATTTTTATTTTGCTTGTATTTGCGGCGGAATGTGGTAAACTGTATAGGTTAGTGAAAAGTAAGCAGTTTTAGTGTTTTGAGGAAAATGTTATGAAAAGAGAAGATGTTCGAAATATTGCAATTATTGCCCATGTAGACCACGGAAAAACAACACTGGTAGATGAGCTTTTGAAGCAGAGCGGTGTCTTCCGGGCTAATCAGGAAGTCGCCGAACGCGTTATGGACTCCGGCGATATTGAACGTGAACGCGGAATTACCATCCTGTCCAAAAATACAGCCGTAACTTACCACGGAGTAAAAATCAATATTATAGATACTCCGGGCCACGCAGATTTTGGCGGCGAGGTAGAGCGTGTACTGAAGATGGTAAACGGTGTTATTCTGGTTGTGGACGCCTTCGAAGGTTCCATGCCCCAGACCAAGTTCGTATTGCGGAAAGCACTGGAGCTGAATCTTCCGGTTATTGTCTGCATTAATAAAATTGACCGTCCGGAAGCACGCCCACAGGAAGTTGTCGACGAGGTACTTGAGCTCCTGATGGATCTGGATGCCTCTGATGAGCAGCTTGACTGTCCCTTCCTTTTTGCATCTGCAAAAGACGGATATGCAATCAGAAATCTGGAAGATGAGCCTAAAGACATGGCCCCTCTGTTTGAAACAATCATTGATTATATTCCTGCCCCGGAAGGAGATCCCCAGGCAGGTACTCAGGTATTAATCAGTACCATCGACTATAATGAATACGTAGGACGTATCGGCGTAGGCAAGGTGGATAACGGTACCATCCGGGTAAACCAGGAAGTGGTAATCGTAAACCATCATGATCCGGACAAGCTGAAAAAAGTCAAAATCAGCAAGCTTTACGAATTTGACGGATTGAAGAAAGCAGATGTATCGGAAGCCACTGTGGGATCCATCGTAGCTATTTCCGGTATTGCGGATATTCATATCGGTGATACCCTCTGCTCTCCGGAAAATCCCAAGGCGATCCCCTTCCAGAAAATTTCTGAGCCGACGATCTCCATGCAGTTCATGGTAAATGACAGTCCGCTGGCCGGAAAAGAAGGAAAATATGTCACCTCCCGCCATCTTCGCGATCGTCTGTTCCGTGAGCTGAATACAGATGTCAGTCTCCGCGTGGAAGAAACAGATTCCACTGAATGCTTTAAGGTATCCGGCCGCGGCGAACTTCATCTTTCTGTTCTTATTGAAAATATGCGCCGGGAAGGATATGAATTCGCGGTAAGCAAGGCTGAGGTTATCTATCACACCGATGAAAACGGCAAAAAGCTGGAACCTATGGAACGAGCCTATATCGATGTGGACGATGATTATGCCGGAAATGTTATTCAGAAGCTGGGAGAACGCAAAGGAGAGCTCCTGAATATGCACAGTAACGGCAGCGGATCCACCCGTCTTGAGTTTCTCATCCCGGCCAGAGGACTGATTGGATACCGGGGAGAGTTCCTGACAGATACAAAAGGAACCGGTGTGCTGAATACCATTTTTGAAAATTATGGTCCTTACAAGGGAGATATCCAGTACCGCAAGCAGGGTTCCCTTATTGCCTATGAAGCCGGAGAAGCCATTACCTACGGACTTTTCAACGCCCAGGAGCGCGGTACCCTCTTCATCGGACCAGGCGAAAAGGTCTATGCCGGTATGGTAATCGGCCAGAACGGAAAAGCTGAAGACATTGAGCTGAATGTCTGCAAGACCAAAAAACTGACCAATACCCGTTCTTCCAGCGCAGACGAAGCTCTGAAGCTCACCCCGCCCCGGAGTTTGAGCCTGGAGCAGTCTCTGGAGTTCATTGATACAGACGAGCTTCTGGAGGTTACTCCTCAGAACCTGCGCATCCGTAAAAAGATTCTGGATCCGACCTTAAGAAAACGGGCCGCCATGAAAAAATAACAGAAACGGACTGCTGTTCACCCCAAATTTTCCAGGAAGTGTCGCAAAATCATCAAAATAGATGATTGAGCGGCACTTCCGCTCGTTATAACAAAAAATCCGGCGTTCTGCTCTGGTTTCAGAAACAGCACCTTTACCCATGCGTATATTTCTCTCTGAAAATGCGGATGATAACGGAGAAAAACTATCTGGAAAGGAAAGGTGAACCTTTATGCTGCCCTATGTAAAACTCGTTCCAAACGCAGACGGAACCTTTGACATTTACCTGGAATACAGCAAAAGGGATGCTGAATTTGCCCGTGAATGGTCAGGCAAAGACCCCGGGGAAATTCCTCCCTCTGTACTGGAAACAATCCGCAGCCATGCAAAAAAGGCACGTATAAAAAGTATTAAGATATTTGCTTCCGGTGTCCTGGTTTCCACCCTGGCGCTCTCTTCCCTGCTGCCCGTCTCTGCCGCCTCAGATCATTATGTCCTGGGATATCTTTATCACGGCACAGAGCAGCAGTATTATGAATATGTCAACCAGACCGGAAATGTACTGGATACAGTGGCACCCAGCTATTTCAATATTGCAGAAGACGGCAGTCTGGTATTAAATCATCCCAGCACTTCCTTCATTGAACAGATGCATGCAAAGGGCTTAAAGGTTGTTCCCTTCCTGAGCAATCACTGGAACCGGACTGCGGGCATCAACGCTCTCAAGGATGTGGAAACACTTTCCACACAGATTGCTTCCTATGTGGAAGAATACAATCTGGATGGTGTCAATGTGGATATCGAAAATGTCACCCATGAGCAGAAAGATCAGTATACGGAACTGGTACGCCTGCTGCGCGAAAAGCTTCCCGAAGGGAAGGAACTTTCCGTAGCAGTGGCTGCCAACCCAAATAACTGGCAGGTGGGCTGGCATGGTTCTTATGACTATGCTGCGCTTGCCGAGCATGCAGACTATCTCATGCTCATGGCATACGATGAGCATTTCGAAGGAGGAGAAGCAGGACCTGTTGCCAGTGTGGATTTTGTGGAACGTTCTATCCGGCACGCTCTGACTTACGTAAGTCCGGATAAACTGGTGCTGGGAGTTCCTCTCTACGGCCGTGTCTGGAGTCTGGACAGTACCCGTATTGTCGGAAAAGGCACTGGAAGCCGGGTGATTCAGGATATCGTAAAAACTACAGGAGCCACTGTCACCTATGATGAAACCGCCCAGGCTGTCAAGGCAGAGTTTACCATTACAGATTCCAGTCCCCAGTACACAGTAGGCAGTGATTTTGTGCTTCTGCCCGGACGCTATGTGGCCTGGTATGATGATGCCCGTTCCTATCAGGCCAAGCTTTCCCTGATCGAAAAATATGGTCTCAAAGGTGCAGGATCCTGGGCTCTGGGACAGGAGGATCCTTCTATCTGGGAAAACTATGAAAGCTGGATGGATGGCAATACTCCCGATACAGAAGTACCTGCACCGGATGACAGCACAGATACTGCGGAGTACTTCATATATGAAGTCCGAAAAGGCGATACCCTCTGGAAAATATCCCAGAAACTTCTGGGGGATGGCAAGCGTTATCCGGAAATCATGGAACTGAACCAGCTTACCAGCGAAACCATTTATGTGGGTCAGGTACTCCGGATACCCAAAGAATAAAGCTGATCTGTAATTAAAGTCTCTCCTTCTGTAAAAAATGCTCAGATACAAAATACAGAATTGACAATCTGGCAGGATATGCTAGAATAAAACTCAGAATTGAATGTACAATGGTGTCCGTATACATCGGGAGAATAGGGAAGCTGAGTGAAAAGCTCACACGGTCACGCCGCTGTAAGGGAGGAACCATATTTCTTCATAGGATTTTTTAAATCCTGGTCACTGGAAATATTTCCGGGAAGGCCCGAAATATGGCGAAGATACCCAAGTCAGAAGACCTGCCTTGTACACGAGATTTACACCAGGTTACGAACGATGGCCTCGTGTAAGAACAGGTTGGCTCATAGCATCTCAATTCTGATATACCGCTATCCTGCTTGTTCTTCTGACTGCCTGTCGGGACTGCCGGCAGCTTTTTTTATGCCGCAAAACCCTACTGGCAGAATTCTGTTACGCATATGAAGAAAGGAGAAAAAATGAGTAAACAAGAAAAACGTATTCTGGCACTGACATCTGTCTGTGCACTGACTTTCGGCATTGCCCCCAGGGTGAATGCCATGCACATTATGGAAGGCTATCTCCCGGGAGGCTTCTGCATTGCCTGGGGCGTGCTGTGTCTTCCGTTTCTGGCTGCAGGTTTCTTTTCTATCAGGAAAACTCTCCGGGAACACCGAAATCTGATCACTTTGCTGGCCATGTCCGGGGCTTTTGTCTTCGTGATTTCTTCACTGAAGATTCCCACTATGTTCGGAAGCTGTTCTCATATGACCGGAACAGGTCTGGGCGCCATTCTCTTCGGCCCCACTGCAGTATCCATTCTCGGCCTTATAGTCCTTCTGTTTCAGGCTCTTCTGCTGGCACACGGGGGACTGACCACCATAGGGGCAAATACCTTCTCCATGGCCATTGCAGGTCCCTTTGTTTCCTGGGGAATTTATCTTCTCTGTAAAAAAGTTCGTATAAATCGAAAAGTCGGCATTTTTCTTGCCGCCGCTCTGGGAGATCTGTTTACTTACTGTATCACTGCCCTGCAGCTGGCTCTGGCACATCATGCTGATGTAACCATGGGTGAGGCCCTTGTGGAATTTCTGGCTGTCTTCGCTCCCACCCAGGTACCTCTGGCTATCATCGAAGGTATCATCACTGTGCTGATTGTCATGGGACTGGAAACCTATGCAAAGCCTGAGCTGCGCGCCATTGGATTCTTAAAGGAGGCGAAGTGATTATGAAAAAGACTGTCATTCTTGGAATTGTTCTGATTTGCCTGATTGCACTGATTCCTCTTTTTGTTCTGAAAGATGCTGAATTCGGCGGTTCTGATGACGCAGGCAGCCAGGTAGTAGAGGAAGTGGATTCTTCCTATGACCCCTGGGCTGCACCAATTCTGGAAACTCTTATCGGCGGAGAATTACCCGGTGAGGTAGAAAGCCTTTTCTTCTGTATCCAGACCGGCATTGGCGTCGGAATCATCTCTTTTATTATGGGAAGATTTGTAGAGCGAAAAAAATGGATGAAACAGGAGGAAGATTCTGCCCGTGATTGCAATTGATAAGCTCTGTTATAATTCCAGGCTTCGATATGAAAACGCGGGTGAAAAATTTGCCTTTGCAGTGATTACACTTTGTATTTGTGTAATGAGTCGTTCCACTGCAACGGCATGTATTGTACTGGCTGTGACAGGGATTCTGTCCATATGGAAAGGAGGGATCCCTGTCCGGCGGTATCTGAGGTTTCTGACTGTTCCGCTTGCGTTTCTCTTCCTCAGTACCCTGGCTGTCATGTTCCATATCAAAAAAGCTCCTCTCGATCTTCTGGCCATTCCTGTAGGCAGCTGGTATCTGACTGTAGGTACAGACTCTTTTCTCTATGCTGTACAGCTGATTTTCACTGCGCTTGCTGCTGTTTCCTGTCTGTATTTCCTGTCCTTTACGACTCCCGTTCCGGATATTCTGGAAGTTCTCCACAGGCTTCGCTGTCCGGCGCTCCTGACTGAACTTATGCTTCTGATTTACCGGTTCATTTTTATTCTTCTGGAAACTGCCGATGCCATTGCCACATCTCAGAACTGCCGGTTGGGGAACAGAGATTACAAAACCTCCCTGAGATCCTTCGGCCTTCTGGGATCCGCACTGATGATCCGCGCTTTTCAGCGTTCCGGCAGACTCTATGATGCCATGGAAGCCCGCTGCTATGACGGTCGCATACATGTATTATCAGAGAACAGACCGCCCAGGAAAAAAATCATTGTGTACATTATAATATTTGACACAGCTCTGTTTCTTTTTGCCGTATGGAGGCGTTTTTTCTCATGAGTAATGAAATCATTTTAAAAGCAGAAAATTTATATTTTTCCTATGACGATGATCACACCCATTCTCTGAACGGTCTTTCTCTGGAAATCAGAAAGGGACAGAAGGTTGCCTTCATGGGTGCCAACGGCAGCGGAAAATCCACCTTTTTCCTCTGCTGTACCGGAATTCTGAAACCGCAGAAGGGACATCTGTCCTTTCAGGGGAATGAATATCGATATGACAAGAAAAGTCTTCTGGCTCTCCGCAGCAAAATAGGCATTGTGTTTCAGGATCCGGATAATCAGCTGTTCTGTGCCAGCGTATATCAGGAAATATCCTTTGGCATTCTCAATCTGGGAGTTTCCCCTGAGGAAGCCAAAAAGGAAGTGGAACAGATCATTGATTATCTGGAAATCACACCTTTTCGTGATAAGCCCGCCCATGCTCTGAGCGGCGGTCAGAAAAAGCAGGTCTCTATCGCAGATATCCTGGTCATGCATCCGGATATCATTATCCTTGATGAGCCAGCAGCGGCACTGGATCCCAAACATACCCGCATGGTCAATCATATTGTAGACCAGATGACAGAAGCAGGCATTACTGTCCTGATGTCCACCCACGATGTGGATTATGCCTATGCATGGGCCGATGAGGTCATCTTGTTTCACGAAGGAAAAGTCCTTCGCCATGGTTCTGCTCTGGAAGTCTTTCATGATGAGCAGGCTCTCAGCCAGACGAATCTGGAACCCCCTGCAGTCCTCTCTCTTTTTGAAACACTGTGCAGAAAAGGAATCCTCAACTCTTCTCTCCTTCCGCCCCGGAATCTTCAGACCCTGGAGCGGTATATCGAAGAATCCGGATCCCCTGTCTCATAGCCGTTATCAGCCTTTTTCAATCTTAAAAACATTGATTACCTCCGCATCCGGGCAGCAGTTCAAAATGCTTCCGTTCTGTCTTCAGCATTCCTTCTCTCTGAAGTTTTGAAATTTCTGCCGACATGGCAGCTCTGTCCACGCACAGATAATCCGCCAGCTGCTGTCTGTCATAGGGAATATCAAAACTGAGTTTGCCCTGTCTGAGGGATTCTGATGAAAGGTAGGACAACAGTTTGTCTCTGGTGCTTCTCTTGCTCATATGCGTAATTTTATCATTAAATAAAAGTATTTTTCCTGCAAGGACGGAAACAAGGTTCCGCACGAGCCGGTTATGGTGGGTACATGCGGCAGGGCATACCAGCAACAGACGTCCTACATCAAGAAGCAGAATCTTACTTTCTTCCACCGCTTCCACACTCACATTCAATACCGAACCAGGTACTGCGGCAAATGCCTCCGCCAGCAGACCGCCTGCCTCTACTCTGGACATGATATTTCTTCTTCCCCACAAGTCCTCCTGAATCACCAGAACGGTTCCGGACAAAACAAGCCCCATAGACGCGGTACTTTCTCCTGAACGAAACAGATATTCTCCCTTCTTTTTAATCGTAATTCTTGCATCCACACATTTCAGTACAGCGAAAATCTCCTCTGCAGTCAGTCCCGAAAAAAACGGGCTGTTTTTCAATATAAATAAATACTCTTTCAAATAATTCTCCTTTTTGTTTGAAAACAAACATATTTGTTTGATTTAACATATTATAATCTTTCCATAAAGTCAAGAAACAATATGATTCAATGATGAAAGGAGCCAAAACATATATGAAAAGAAGAATTATTCACATTGATGAGGAAAAATGTAACGGATGCGGCGCCTGTGCTGACGCCTGCCATGAAGGCGCCATTGCCATGATTAACGGAAAGGCCCGCCTTCTCCGGGATGATTACTGCGACGGCCTTGGTGACTGTCTTCCTGTCTGCCCGGCAGACGCCATCTCATTCGTGGAGCGTGAAGCTGCCGCCTATAATGAAGCGGCAGTACAGGAACATAAAAAACTGCATAAAAAACAAGAAATTCTTCCCTGTGGCTGTCCCGGAACCCAGGCAAAAGCCATTGTACATCTCCCTGCATCTCCGATTTCAGGTTCAGGAAGTCCTTCCGTCTCCCGTCTCAGCCAATGGCCGGTACAGATTAAGCTGGTTCCGGTCAATGCCCCCTATTTTGACGGTGCAAAGCTTCTGATTGCCGCCGACTGCACTGCTTACGCCTATGAGGCTTTCCACGAACATTTTATCAGAAACCATATAACTCTGATTGGATGCCCCAAGCTGGACAGTACGGATTACTCTGCAAAGCTGACGGAAATTATCCGAAACAATAATATAAAGAGCATCCGGATAGTCCGTATGGAAGTGCCCTGCTGCAGCGGATTGGAACAGGCAGTAAAAACTGCCATACAGAACAGCGGAAAAGTCCTTCCCTGGCAGGTAACCGTCATTTCTACCGATGGGCAGATACTGGATGACTGAACTGCCGCCACTGCTTTCATGCAAAAATACCGCACAGCCATTTCTGTTATGGCTGTGCGGTATGCAGGGCATTTTATATTCTGTTCAGACCTCAAACATCAGATCGCCATAGGAAGGCATCGGCCATACTTCCTTGTCTACAATCATCTCCAGCTTATCTACAGGAGTCCTAAGCTCTTCCATAGCCGGAAATACTTCATCATGGAAATAACGCGCCAGCTTCTCTCCTTCCGGAATTTCCGCAGACTTTTCATCCAGCTCTTTCAGTCTGGCCAGGGCATCTTTCGTCTCCCCCAGAAGATCAGTAACCTCACCAAGCACCTCAAGTTGTACTTTGGCCTCGGCTCCTGCTTTCATGACAGAATTTACGGTATCTGCCAGCGTCTTTGTATACTTCATAACAGCAGGAATAATCTGCTTGCTGGCAATGTCAATCATGGACTTTGCCTCGATATTCAACGCCTTGGAATAAGTCTCATACTGAATTTCCACACGGGATTCCAGCTCAGCCTTTGTAAATACATGGAACTTTTCAAACAGGGCAATGGCTTTCTCTGTTGTAAGAGCCGGTATCGCGTCCACCATGGATCTGATATTCGGTAAACCTCTTCTTGCTGCTTCCTCTACCCATTCCTCAGAATATCCATTTCCATTAAAGATAATTCTCTGATGCTCTTTCAGATACTGCTTAATCAGATCATGTACTGTCATATCAAAGTCTTCTGCTTTCTCCAGCACATCACAGGCATCTGAAAAGGCTTCTGCCACAATAGTGTTCAGAACTGTATTGGGCGCTGCAATAGAATCCTTGGAACCTACCATACGAAACTCAAACTTATTTCCCGTAAAAGCAAACGGTGAAGTACGGTTACGATCTGTAGCATCCTTATTCAGATCCGGCAGAGTACGGACACCTGTTTCCAGCTTTCCGCCTTCCTTGGAATGAGTCGCCTGGCCGGTGCTGATAAGCTGTTCAACAACATCTTCCAGCTGTTCGCCCAGAAATACGGAAATGATGGCAGGCGGTGCCTCGTTTGCTCCCAGACGATGATCATTGCCCACATCAGCTGCTGACTCTCGCAGCAGATCGGCATGCTCATCTACCGCTTTCAGAATACAGGCCAGCACGAGCAGAAACTGCACATTCTCATGAGGGGTCGTGCCGGGATCCAGAAGGTTAATGCCGTCATCCGTTGTAATTGACCAGTTATTGTGCTTACCGGAACCGTTTACGCCGGCAAAAGGCTTCTCATGAAGAAGGCACTGCAGACCGTGACGGCAGGCAACCATTTTCAGTGTCTTCATAATTATCTGATTCTGATCTACGGCCACATTCGCTTCTGTGTAAATAGGGGCCAGCTCATGCTGCGCCGGAGCCACTTCGTTATGCTGCGTTTTCGCAGGCACACCCAGCTTCCAGAGCTCCTCATTTACCTCTTTCATGAAAGCAGCGATTCTCTGACGGATGTTTCCAAAATAGTGATCTTCCAGTTCCTGCCCTTTGGGCGGCATGGCGCCAAACAGGGTGCGGCCTGTATAAATCAAATCCTTTCTCTGAAGGTATTTTGCCTTGTCTACCAGAAAATACTCCTGCTCCGGTCCTACGGATGGCGTTACCTTTTTGGAAGTAGTGTTTCCGAACAGCCGAAGCAGTCTTAATGCCTGTACGTTAATTGCCTCCATGGAACGAAGAAGCGGTGTCTTCTGGTCCAGAGCTTCTCCTGTATAGGAACAGAACGCTGTGGGAATGCACAAAGTAGCTCCTGCTGCATCCTGTCTTACAAATGCCGGAGAGGTGCAGTCCCAGGCTGTATAGCCTCTGGCTTCAAAAGTGGCACGCAGTCCGCCTGAGGGAAAGGATGAAGCATCCGGTTCACCCTTAATCAGTTCTTTGCCTGAAAAGCTCATCAGTACCTTACCGCTCTCGTCCGGCGCGCTGATAAAGGAATCATGTTTCTCAGCTGTCACTCCTGTAAGCGGCTGAAACCAGTGAGTATAATGAGTGGCTCCTTTCTCAATCGCCCATTCCTTCATTTCGTGAGCAATCACATCTGCAGTAGCCAGATCCAGTTCCTTTCCTTCTTCAATGGTCTTTTTCAGTTCCTTATAGACCTTCTTCGGAAGACGCTCCTGCATAACCGTATCGTTAAAGACATTGGAACCAAAAATTTCTGATACATTTGTAAACTCTTTCATAATTTCCTCCACCTTTCCAATGTTGTCCGGGACGGCTGCGGCATCCGCAGAATAACCTTCTCTCTGCTCCTGCAGAATTATAATCCGGGCCGCAAAAAAAGAGGGCGTTCCATCCAATGGAACGCCCTTGTTCGTCTCGTACTTTATATGTTCTATAACATACACGAAAAACTTATGAAAAGCAAGCAGAAATCAAAAAACTCAAATTTTTTTGGTTTCACACCATAGCTGCCGTAATTTTTCTCTCTACACTTCAAACAGCAAATCACCATATGACGGCATCGGCCACATATCCTTGGCTACCAGCATCTCAAGTCTGTCTACAGGACGACGCAGTTCTTCCATAGCCGGTACCACAACATTTTTGATATAGACAGCTCTCTCCTGTCCTTCCGTCTTCGTTGCTGCAGTATCTGTCACCTCAGTCAGCTGTTTCAGGGCAGCCTTCGTGGCGGCAAGCAGAGAAGAACATTCCTTCAGAAGTTCGATCTGTACGCTGATATTGGCCTCTGAGCAGGCTTCACGTATCTGATTGACTGAAGATGCCAGTGCCGTTGTATATTGCAGCACTGCGGGGATAATGTGCTTGCTAGCAATATCAATCATGGAACGGGCTTCGATATTAATAGCCTTGGAATAAGTCTCGTACTGAATTTCTGCACGGGATTCCAGCTCCGCACGGGTAAATACATGGAAGTTTTCAAACAGTTCCACAGTCTTCTCTTCAGTCAGAACCGGAATAGCATCCACCATGGTTTTAATGTTGGGCAGGCCGCGGCGTTTTGCTTCTTCCACCCACTCGTCAGAATAGCCGTTTCCGTTAAATACAATGCGCTGATGCTCGGAAGCATATTTTTTAATCAGATCATGAACTGCCATATCAAAATCTTCTGCCTTTTCCAGAACATCACAGGCTTCAGAAAATGCCTCTGCCACAATCGTATTCAGAACCACATTAGGCTCTGCTACAGAATCACGTGAGCCTACCATACGGAATTCAAACTTATTACCTGTAAACGCAAACGGAGAGGTGCGGTTCCGGTCTGTCGCATCTTTTGCAAAGTCAGGCAAAGTACGTACACCCGTGTGAAGATGTCCGCCTTTCAGGCTGTGAGTGGCTTCGCCGGTACTGATAAGCTGTGCCAGAACATCCTCCAGCTGTTCACCCAGATAAACAGAAATAATAGCAGGCGGCGCCTCGTTTGCTCCCAGACGGTGATCATTTCCCACATCAGCTGCTGACTCTCTGAGCAGAGCTGCATGGCGATCCACTGCCTTCAGAACACAGGTCAGAACCAGAAGGAACTGAACATTCTCATGGGGTGTTTTTCCCGGATCAAGCAGATTGATTCCATCATCCGTCGTAAGCGACCAGTTGTTATGTTTTCCGGATCCATTCACTCCTGCAAAAGGCTTCTCATGCAGAAGGCACTGCAGACCATGCTCGTAGGCCACCTTCTTCAGTGTCTCCATAATCAGCTGGTTATGATCCACCGCCACATTGCATTCTGCATAAATCGGAGCAAGCTCATGCTGTCCGGGTGCCACCTCGTTGTGCTGAGTTTTGGCTGATACGCCCAGTTTCCACAGCTCCTGATTCACATCGTCCATGAAATCCGCAATCCGCTCCCGGATTACGCCAAAATAATGATCATCCAGCTCCTGTCCTTTAGGAGGCATCGCTCCAAACAGGGTACGTCCGGTAAAAATCAGATCTTTACGCTTCAGATATTTCTCACGATCTACCAGAAAATATTCCTGCTCTGCGCCCACAGATGGCGTAACCCGTTGGGAAGTAGTATTTCCGAACAGACGGAGCAGTCGAAGTGCCTGCTTATTAACTGCTTCCATAGACCGCAGAAGAGGGGTCTTCTGATCCAGAGCTTCTCCTTTATAAGAGCAGAATGCTGTAGGGATATAGAGTATCGCCCTTGAACCATCTGCGCTTTTCTTTACAAAAGCAGGAGAAGTACAGTCCCAGGCCGTGTAACCTCTGGCCTCAAAAGTAGCACGAAGACCGCCAGACGGGAAAGAAGATGCGTCCGGTTCTCCCTTGACCAGCTCTTTGCCGGAAAACTCCATCAGAACCTTTCCATTGGCTTTGGGCGCGGACAGAAACGCATCATGCTTTTCCGCTGTGGCTCCTGTCAGTGGCTGAAACCAGTGGGTGTAGTGTGTCGCTCCCTGCTCCAGAGCCCACTCCTTCATTTCATGTGCCACCACATCCGCCACTGCCATATCAAGTTCTTTGCCCTCACGGATCGTCCGCTTCAGCTCCTGATAGATCTTTTTGGGAAGCCGTTTTTCCATCACGGCATCATTAAACACATTTTCTCCGAAAATCTCAGAAATCATCGTCATTTCTTCCATATCCTCTCTCCCCGTTCTTTTTTGATCCATTTGTTATCTTCTATTCTGTGTCAGACTGCTCTATATCAGATTGCACGGAAACGTCTGTTTCCTGTTCCTCTCCCTCCTGTCGGAGGCTGTCCAGAGTTTCCTGTCCAATTCTTATCTCCACTGCTCTCGGATTATTGGAAATCTCTGTCCTCGTATATTCGCCTCCGTATTCTCCGTCCAGAGCCCAGGGCACCGGTTCTTCTGATTCCACAATAATTCTGGAGCTGCGGAAAGAATACATATATTTTGTATCAATCTGTGAAATTGTGAGGGCGGCCAGAATTTCCTGAAGTTCTATGGGATTTTTCGGTCTCTGTATAAAAGTAACTTCAAAAAGTCCGTCATCAAAGATCACATTTTTTCCTACAATACTTTTGAATCCTCCCACAGATCGGGAATTCGTTACCATACCAAACAGGAAATCGCCCTCAAACGTCATCTCATCGCTTGTAACTTTCAGATAGTAGGACTTTACATTGGTCAGACGTTTCATTCCCTCCAGAATATAGGCCATATGACCCAATACATTTTTTATCTCCTGTTTCGTGGAGTAGGAAACATCCGTAAAAATTCCAAACGCTGCCACGTAGATAAAATTTCTCATATTCAGAGAACCTACATCCACAGCAAAATTCTGTCCCTGGACAGCAATCTCTGCCGCCTGCTGCATATTATTGGGAATCTGCAGAGAACGCGCAAAATCATTGCAGGATCCGGCAGGAATATAACCGACAGGAAGCTTGTGCTCCCTCTGCATCATACCCGTAACCACCTCATCCAGCGTGCCGTCTCCTCCGCTGCAGACAACCAGATCATAACTGTCTGGCAGCTGCCGGACACGCTCTGTGGCATCTTTCGGTCCCCGGGTCGGATAAATGGTAACCTCATAATCTGCATCCGTAAGAGCCTGTATAATCTCATACATCTTTCCCCGGATCGTCCCTTTGCCAGCCTGAGGATTATAGATAAAGTAAAGTTTTTTTCCCAGGTGTTCCACCTGACATCTCTCCTTATTTTTTATTCAGATAGGATTTCAGAAACTCCAGCAGTGCATCCATTTCGTCATCCGTTCCCACCGTAATCCGCAGATAATTGCTGATTCGCGGTGACGCAAAATACCGTACATAAATATTCTCTTTCTTCAGTGCTTCAAAAAGCTCCCTGGCCGGGCAGGTCTCATGAGAAGCGAAAATAAAATTGGATCCGGAATCCGGAAAATGAAAACCCAGAGCTGCCAGCTCTTTCTTCACTCTTTCCCGGGTAGCCTTAATCTTTTCTACGGTATGCTCAAAATACGCCCTGTCTTTCAGAGCAGCCGCCCCCAGTTTCAGAGAGGGCAGATTCATGGTATAGGAATTAAAAGAATATTTTACATCATTCAGATAGCGGATGAGCTGCGGCTGTCCGTAGGCAAATCCAATCCGCAGACCTGCCATCGATCTTGATTTGGAAAAGGTCTGCACTACCAGCAGATTATCATAACGATCCACCAGCTCCATGGCAGAGGGTCCTGCAAAGTCTACATATGCCTCATCCACAATAACAACGGAATCCGGATTATTCGCCACAATTTCCTCCACCGCTTCAAGTCCCAGGTAAAGACCTGTGGGAGCATTAGGATTCGGGAAAATAATTCCTCCGTTTTCTGCGAAGTAGTCTTCCTTCACCAGACGGAATTCTTCATCCAGAGCCGGACATCGATAGGGAACCCCAAAAAGTTCTGCCCAGACACTGTAAAAAGAATAGCTGATATCTGGAAACAGAATGGGGGTTTCTGAATTAAAAAAAGTCTGAAAAGCCATGGCGATTACATCGTCTGAGCCTACTCCCACAAAAAATCTGTCTCTGTCTTTTCCATAATACTCCGCCAGCGCATTCACAAGCTCTGATGCTGCCGGATCCGGATACAGCCGAAAACTCTCCGGCGTCAGTTCTTCCAGAGCTTTTTGAACTCCGGGAGCAGGCGGATACGGATTTTCATTTGTATTCAGCTTAATCATACCCTGACAGTTCGGCTGCTCCCCCGGCGTATAAGGAACAACCTTCCGCACATGTTCTTCCCATCTTTTCATACTCTGTCTGGCCCCTCTTTTCTGTACTGTTCTGTGTACTTTCCAAACTTCTATTATATTACAAAAGTCCGCGCTCTCTTACAACCCCTTTTTCAATTAAAAATACAGGTTTATAAGATAATTTTGCAGTTCTTAAGCCTTCCTGTCCCACATCATCCTCACGATTGATATAAAGAAAGTTCTTTCCTTCATGGATGGCAAACTGCTGATTAATCATCGCATAAGCGCCCTGCATATCAGAAAATGCTTTTTCAATATGAACTACCAGCGTATCCCTGCGCATTCCCACGGGTTCACCCAGTGTAAAGGCTACAATATCCCCATTTACCCGCAGTGCTCCTCCTCTCATTTCCAGCTCGTCAAATAATCGCAGAAAATTCAGGGTCACACAGATTTCCGCATGCTTTTCCTCGTCTGCCTCACAGCCATTCAGCTCTCTCCAGCGCAAAGCCATCTGGAAACATTCTTCCACATTATCTTTAGTAATAGGCTCATAACTCCAGTCGGGATACAGGCTCATGAATTTATTTACATGATTTTTCTTGCTGTGATACTTTCTTCCGGATAACGCTGCAAGCTTTTCTGACTCATAAACATAGTCAGCGTAATCGCGCTCATAGCGAATTTCAAATCTGTCAGGATACAACTCCTCCAGAAGAGCAAAGTGCTCCTTTGTAATATTGTGAAGCTGGAACGGGACCTGCTTCTCTCTGCAATGTTCCATCAGGGTCTCCAGACAGGTCCGAAGATCTCCGGGACCCACCGGAAACGTATAGGAATATACACCGTCCACCTCGCCGAAAACCAGCATATTATCCACAATCGCAAAGCCTGTCCCGTAATGTCTGGACCACAGATACGTATTTGCAAATGTCATCTCACAGCTTCTTGTATCTGCATATTTCAGGTAACTGTTAATCAGGTCCCGGTCTTCCAGTTCCGGGCGTTTCATTTTTATATCCATAAATCTCCTTTTACCTTTTCTGATTCACCGAATGTAAAGTCTCCGTTATAAAATGCGGGAAAGCACGGCGCTGCCGCTGTGCTTTCCTAGTATAACACATTTACCGTGATTTTGATACGGGAAGTAAAAGAGTTTCATTTCTTTCTCACTCGTCCCTTCACCGGATCTGATACAGTTTCTCGTATACCCCATGCATAGCCATCAGCTCTTCATGGGTTCCCTGCTCTTCAATACCATTTTCCGTCAGAACCAGAATTTTCTGTGCATTCCGGATAGTAGACAGACGATGAGCAATCACGAACGTAGTCCGCTCCTTCGCCAGACGTTCCAGAGATTCCTGTACAATACGCTCGCTTTCATTGTCCAGGGCGGAAGTCGCCTCGTCAAAAATCAGAATCGGGGGATTTTTCAGAAATACACGTGCAATGGAGATTCTCTGCTTCTGTCCTCCGGAAAGTTTTACCCCCCGCTGTCCGATATCCGTGTCATACCCTTCCGGAAGCTCCATGATAAAGTCATGCGCATTGGCTTTTTTGGCAGCCTCAATCACTTCCTCCCGCGTGGCTCCCGGTTTTCCATAAAGAATATTATCCATGACAGTACCCGCAAACAGATAGACATCCTGCTGCACGATACCGATATTTTCCCGCAGACTTTTTACTGTTACATCGCGTACATCTTTGCCATCCACCCGTACACTTCCGGATGTCACATCATAAAACCGGGGAATCAGACTGCAAAGTGTGGTCTTTCCGCCTCCCGATGATCCTGCCAGGGCCACATAGCTTCCGGCAGGCACGTGAAGATTCACGTGATCCAGCACCTTGTCCGTATTTTCCTCATACCGGAAGGAAACATCCCTGAATTCTACATCTCCCTTCACGTCTGTCAACACTTCTGCATTCTTTTTGTCTGCAATATCCGGTTCAATATCCATAATCTCGCGGAACCGGCTGTAGCCTGAATAACCATTCTGGAATTGCTCTGTAAAATTAATCAGCTTTTTGACCGGCTCTGTAAAATTAGCCACGTACAGAAGGAAGGTAATTAAATCTGTAATCTGCATGGATTGCGTGGTAATCAGTTTCGCTCCGACCAGCACCACAGCAATGGTCACACCCGTCAGCATGGCATTCAGCACAGAATTGTAAGTTCCCATATAAAGATAACTGTTACGTTTTGTTGCCAGAAATCTGTCATTTCCTTCCCGGAATTTTTCCATCTCGATGCTTTCGTTGGAAAAAGATTTCACAACGCGGATTCCCGAAAGATTATCCTCAATCTGACCATTGATATCAGCCATCTTCACACGATTCTGCCGATACGCATGCTTCATTTTCCGGTTGAGGAAAATGGCAAAGCACAGGATAAAAGGTAAAAAACAGGCTACTGT
The DNA here is from genome assembly GCA_944378225.1 of uncultured Merdimonas sp. Taxonomy (GTDB): domain Bacteria; phylum Bacillota; class Clostridia; order Lachnospirales; family Lachnospiraceae; genus Laedolimicola. The sequence goes on along the minus strand of CALWGE010000004.1, from coordinate 49,124 downwards.
CAGAGTCAGGGCTCCGTTAATCCGGCTCAGAATAATCAATGCGCCCACAATTTTAACCAGAGAAATCAGAATATCCTCGGGTCCGTGGTGCAGAAGTTCTGTGATTTCAAACAGATCATTGGTTACACGGGACATAAGCTGTCCGACTTTCTGATTATCATAGAAAGTAAAAGAAAGCTTCTGATAGTGTTCAAAGATCTCATTGCGCATTCCGTATTCCATTCTGGCGCCCATCATGTGTCCCCAGTAAGTAATATAAAAATTGCTGACCAGTTCCAACACAAGAAGTCCCAGCATCAGAATACTGAGATTTACAATCGTGTGCCATGCTACAGAACTTTCCTCATATATCACCTGATTGGTGATATAGCGGACAATGAGAGGGATTACCAGCGTCACACCGGCTCCCAGAGCCGCAAACAAAAGATCAAGCGCCAGCAGACCTTTGTATGGCTTATAATAGGAAAATATTGTTGTTTTGTTTTTCTTCGTGCTGTTGTTCATAAAATACCCGTCCAAAAGGACGCCGGGCCTTCAGGCTGATACCCTGAAGGCAGGACGTCCTTCTTTTGTTCTGTGTCTTTTTCTTTTATTTCTGCCGTTTTCTCTCCTTTGCCTCTGTCAGGCATACAGAGCAAAATTTCTCAGGAGAACAGCTTCTCTTTATATACTCCATCTGCAATCAGTTTCTTAAAAGAATCCACAACTGACTGCTTATCTTCTTTATAGGTTACGCCAAACCATCTGTCATGTGTCTCCAGTACACGAACGGTTGCCCGTCCTTCTTCCAGAAGTCCTCCGATGATGGAAGGCAGCAGATATTCTGCCTTGATATCTCCCGGTTTTACAGATGCGAGAAATTCTTTAAATCCCTTCTCCACTTCATCCAGGAAATCCGGAGTCAGTCCCCACATATTCATGGAAACATAACCATTCGCATCTACAGGAACGAGATTTCCATCCGGTCCCGGAACACCTGCTCCGCCGCCCGGCATCTTCTCGATTCCGCCGGTCTCTACCACGTCTGTCAGGAATCCGTTCTCTACCTGACAGATACCGCGGGTTACGGCTCCGTTATCGCTCAAAGTGTTTCCAAGAATAAAGCCTGCCATACAGAAATCGAATTTTCCGGTATTCTCATGCTCTTCCACCAGATAATCATGTACTCTGACAAAAGCTTCCTTTCCGTAATAGTCATCCGCATTGATTACTGCGAAAGGCTCTTTCACAATACCCTTGCAGCTCAGCACTGCCTGGCCGGTTCCCCAGGGCTTGATACGTCCTTCCGGTTTTTCAAAACCTTCCGGAAGATTATCCAGCTCCTGGAACGCATACTCTACCTCTACCAGCTTTTCGATCCGGTTTCCAATTACTTCTTTAAAATCTTTCTCCAGATCTTTGCGGATGATAAAAACCACTTTGTTGAATCCGGCTTCCATTGCGTCATGAATGGAATAATCCATGATAATCTCACCGTTTGGTCCCACCGGCTCCAGCTGTTTAATCCCACCGCCGAATCTGCTCCCGATTCCTGCCGCCATAACTACCAGTGTTGTTTTTTTCATGCTTTCTCTCCTTATCTTAGGGCTTATACGCCTTTCATTGCATTGATAATGTGCAGCACATTTTCCTCACAGAGCTCATCTGTCTGTGCCTCGACCATAACGCGCAGCAATGGCTCGGTTCCACTCTTACGCACCAGTACGCGTCCCTCTGTTCCAAGACGCTCTTCTACCTCTGCAATTGCCTTCTGAACAGAAGGAGCGTTCAGGACTGTATCCATGTCCTGCACACGCAGATTCTGAAGAAGCTGCGGATAAATCTTCACTTCAGATGCCAGCGTAGCCAGAGAAGATTTTTTCTCCAGAATCACTTCCATCACTTTCAGAGATGTCAGGATTCCGTCTCCCGTTGTGGCATGCTTACTGAAAATAATATGACCTGACTGTTCGCCGCCCAGCTGAAAACCGTTCTGGGTCATATTTTCATAGACGTATTTATCGCCTACTGCTGTCTTCTCATAACGGATACCGGCCTGATCGCAGGCTTTATACAGCCCCAGGTTAGACATAACCGTCGTAACAATGGTATGATCCCGCAGCGCTCCCTGCTCATTCATGTATTTTCCGCAGATATACATAATTCTGTCGCCATCTACTACTTCTCCGTTCTCATCCACGGCTATACAGCGGTCTGCGTCTCCGTCATAGGCAAAGCCTACATCCAGTTTGTTTTCTTTCACAAATTTCTGCAGTACCTCGATATGTGTGGAACCGCAGTTTGTATTAATATTTGTTCCATCCGGCTCATTGTTGATTACATAGGTCTTTGCTCCCAGCGCATCAAATACGCTCTTGGCAATGGCAGACGCGCTTCCGTTGGCGCAGTCCAGACCTACGCGCATATTCTTGAAAGAACGCGTAGGAAGCGAGATCAGGTAACCGACGTAACGGTTACGGCCTGCCGCAAAATCAACGGTACGTCCGATATCCGCTCCCGTAGCCAGAGGTCTTTCTTCTGTCTCACCATCAATATAGGCCTCAATCTTACTTTCCACTTCAGCATCCAGCTTGTGGCCAAGACCATTGATAATCTTAATTCCATTGTCATTAAACGGATTATGGCTGGCAGAGATCATAATACCGCAGTCAAAGCCCTCCGTGCGCACCACATAGGACACGCTGGGAGTTGTCGTTACATGCAGAAGATACGCATCCGCACCTGAAGCCGTAATGCCCGCCGCCAGTGCATACTCGAACATATAGCTGCTTCTTCTCGTATCTTTTCCAATTACAATTCTGGCTTTATGATCTCTTCCGTAATACCATCCAAGATATCTTCCTACCTTAAAGGCATGCTCAACAGTCAGTTTAACATTGGCTTCGCCGCGGAAACCATCTGTACCAAAATACTTTCCCATAATATGCTCCTTGATTCTTTAAATTTCCCTTAGCTTCGTTTACAGGTACTTTTCCGTCCTCTATTATAGCAAATATCGGGAATTTCTCAACATTTATTTTCTGTCCACTACAATGTTTATCCCCATATCTCCAATACCGCCGTCTCATATTCGGCAAGCGTCTGTGCCTTCTTAATTCTCTTGCCGGCTTTCTCTGCGCCTGGGAATTCCTGAATCTGATAAAACCACAGTTCTTTCATTTTGAAAAGAACGTTCCGGTCTCCCATCTCCTGCTTTCTGTAACCTTCCAGCACGAGTTCATGGAACTGTCGAAATCTGGCTTTCTTTTCCTGCTCCGTCATTTCTCCGGCCAGAAGTCCGGGATTTCGAATCAGCCCCCTTCCAAGCATAATGGTCTGTGCTTCCGGGAATTCTCTGCAGAATTCTTCCACATCCTTATAGGTAAACAAGTCTCCGTTATAACAGACAGAAGTCCGGCTCTTCTGTTCTGCCAGCCGATACATGCCCCGGTTTGGTCTGTTATTATAATAATCTTTCTGCACCCGTGGATGTACTATTAATTCCTTCAGAGGATACTGATTAAAAATATCCAAAAGTCTTGGAAATTCCTCCGGACTTTCCATGCCAAGCCGGGTTTTTACCGATATCCCCAGTGTTTCTTTCGCAGTTTGCCTTTTCTCCAGACCTGAAAAAATTTTATCCAGAAATCGATCCAGTTCCTCCGGGACAGCCAGAAATCCGGAACCCTTGCCCTTACTGACTACCGTTCGGGAAGGACAGCCCAGATTCAGATTAATTTCCTGATATCCGAAATCCTGCAGGGTTCCGGCAAGCTCCAGAAATCCCTCCGCACGGTTCGTCAGAATCTGGGGCACTACCGGAATCCCCCTGTTATTTCCCGGCAGAATCTCCTGGAGTTCTCTTTTCTTGAAACTCCTTTTTTCATGAGGTTCCAGAAACGGAGTAAAATATTTGTCCAGACGGCCATACACAGCCGCCTGAGCATTGCGGTACACATAAGTTGTAATTCCCTCCATGGGAGCAAGATATGTTTTTATCGTTCTGCTGCTGTTCGTATTCACTTCTTTTATTTCCTTGTTTTTTTCTAATTGTACCAGAACTGCCCGGGAAAAGAAACCGGATTCTTCTTTGGTTGACCGCACCTGGTTTTTGCGCTATCCTATAAGAAATATACGGCGCTTTATCCGCCTTTTACGGAGGTTTTCATGTATACCATTTCACTTTTGCTTCTGGCTCTGTTCAGTCTTTATATCGGGATTTTTGCATTCTGGAGATGGGATGCTTCCTGGCTGCGGGCTCTCGGCACTATCCCGGCACAGATTTTGTTTGTTCTGGTTTTTGTGTTATTTCTCTGCTCAGCACTTATTCTGATAAGACGCCTTCTGGTTCGCCTGTCTGAAAAACAGCGAAAGTGTCTGGCCGTTCTGTGCATAGTACTCCTTGCAGGAGGACAGCTTATTTTTCTTGCAGTAATACAGCCGCAGCTCCGCTACGACCCTCTGAAGGTCTTTGACATGGCCGTGGAAATGCTGCGTACTCATACTGTTTCCGGCACTTATGAGACCGGCTATTTCGCGCGGTATACCAACAACTATCCTCTGACGATCCTGACCTACTGGTTCCTGCTTTTCCTTTCCAGGATTGGTGTATCAGAAGCCTGGTTTATGCCGGCTGTCCAGATCGTCAATGTGTGCTGCATTACCCTGTCCATCTGGCTGGGCTACCTGATTGCCCGGGAACTGAAGGGCTCTTTGTACGCTGTTTTTTATCTGATAATCTGCGTACTCTGTCCCTTTTCCTATCTGTGGGCCGGTTATTATTACACAGCCACCTGTTCCATGCCCTGCCTGATGGGAATTCTGTATCTGTATCTGCGTCTCAGAAAGATCCGGAATACAGGCGGCGAAACAGCAGCCGGTATTATGAACAGACTTACTGTCAGCCGTACCTGCCTCTGCGCTCTGCTTGGTTTCATTTCTATTCTTGGATTTAAGCTCCGCGCCACAGCAGCCATTGCTCTGATAGCTGTGTTCTTTGATCTTCTCCTGACTGTCTGGCACAGCAGAAAAAAACATTCCGGTTCCCTGTTTTCCCGCTTCGTCCCGGAGCTTAAGACCTGGGCTGTTCCCTCCGCGGCGTTTCTGCTGACCTCCGCTCTGACTTTGGGACTGTTTTCTGCCGCTGTAAACCGGTATGTGGATTTTGATTATAAAAATACCGGTTTTCCCACCATTCACTGGGTAATGATGGGAGCCCGCTGGGACGGCGCCTTTGACCAGAATGATGAACTTTATACTTCCAGCTTCGAAACAAAAGATGAAAAATTTGAAGCAGATCTGAAGATACTCAAGGAACGGATTGAGGAGGCCGGACCTGCCGGACTGGTTTCTCTGGCCGGAAGAAAGCTTTTGAATACCTGGGTCGATGGCACAGACAGCTGTCTTACGGAAAACAGCTATGCCCGCTACAGTAAAGCTTATGACTATCTGGTGGGCGATAAAAGCGGCTTTCTCGTCCTCTATCTGCAGGCTTTTCGCTGCCTGAACATGCTTGCGATGGGCTGCTGTGCCTTCATCGCGTTCATTCGTCTGAAAAAGCAGAAAGAATATCCCGCGGTCTTTCTGATTCAGCTGACTGTTCTTGGATGTATGGGATTTCATCTGCTTTGGGAAACCAATCCCCTCTACAGTCTCAGCTTTACCTTTCTCTGTCTGCTCCTGCTTGCTGACGGAATCTGCGCTCTGTGTGAAAGCGAAAATTCTGCTGTCATATTTCTGCTGAGGAAAAACTGGATCGGCTGTGCCGCAGGCACTGCCCTTCTGGCGCTTCTCCTGATTCTCGGAAAAAAACAGCTGGTAGAGACCCCCATTGAGGCCTGGGACTATTCTGTCAATCAGTATCAGTACGCCGGCGGCTATGACGGCTATGTAACCTCCTACGAACAGTCCTACGTACAGACCTTTACCACAGATAAACCTTTTAACCGCGTATCAATCCGGGTGGTTAATCCTGTAGGGCCTTATAACCTGTCTGCTTTTACTGTCCGCATTACAGATGAAGACGGAAATCTCATCTATGACAATAACCGGTTCCTCTCCGGCATGGTAGAGCTGACGAAAAACTCCTATGAATTTGTTCTCGACGAAATCATTCCGGATGGGCCTACAGTCTATACGCTGGAAATTTCCCCGGGATACATTGAGGGTGAAAACAGTCTGGAATTTCTTTCTTATACCACAGGTAACTGCGATCTGTACAAAGACGGATTTCTCACTGTAGCCGGAGAGAAAAAAGAAAAGGGCGACCTGGCATTCGCAGTCTACGAATACGAGGTCACCACTTATTTCAGTCTGAAACAGTATGCGGTTCTCTGTGCCGGTCTTCTGCTGCTTGCAGCAGGACTCACACTGGGAATCCGAAAAAATGATTATTCTTTACCCAGCAGCAGATAGCTTTCATTTTCACAGATCACCTGTGTACCTGCAAGCTCCCTGCTGTATTCCTCATAATGAGCCGCGTCTATATACAGGACAGCCGGCTCATTTTCTTTCAGGAAGGCCTCCGCTCCTCCATCCGTGCAATGGAAATCTCCGCTGATTTCTGCCATAAACAGTACATTCTGATCCCAGTTCCCGATTTTCTCCGGGTCTTCTCCAGGCACACAGATGTATGCTTTCACACCCGCATATTCTGCATCACGTTCCACGCTTTCCTGTATAAAAAGCTGAAACGGATCCCCGTGCGCTTCACGTATCACATGCAGATAGGAATTCCACATATAATATCCTGTACCTGCAGCACATCCGGCAGCCAGAATCCAGATTGCCAGACTGGCTGCAAGCTTAACGCCTGCGATTTTTCCGCCTGCCGTCTCCTTATATGTTCCCCGGTTCAGGCACACAGCTTCCATCTTCTCCCTCTCCATATGAAAAGGAATATTCAGCGCTTTCCCCAGAAAAACTGCCGCTCCCATAATCAGGGGCACTGTGCAGGGATAGCAATACCAGATAAGCTTCGTCCGGATCAGAGAAAAACCCAGAAACGGAATCAGAAACCAGAGCAGATATCCAAATACATCCTGAAGCGTTCCACTTTCTCTGGCCTGTTTCCAGCTTCGTGTCTTCCACAGCCAGACCAGACCGGCCGCAAGTCCAGCCAGACAAATCAGCATCAGCCAACGGTATATGAAGCCTTCCGCTCCAAATACCATGTCATAATAGAAGGAAAACGGGAACTCATGTCCTTCAAAATTTGAACTGCCTGTACGTGCCAGAAGATCCACTTCCACCATCTGCCTCAGGAAAAAAAATCCGTCTTTTGTAAAACGCCAGCCAAACCACAGCAGCAGCGGCAGAAAGACAGAAAGCAGAAATCCGCCCCACTCCTTCAGTTTCAGGCGAAACAACTCTCCTGTGCCCAGAAGATAAAGCCCGCCAACAGCCGCTATCATACCGGCATGCCAGCTTTTTGTCAGAAATGCCAGCGAAAATAAAAAGCCGCAGGCATATACCCTCTTATGGTTTTCCCGGACACGGAGCATAGCAAGCATAGCAAGCGTAAAAAACAGCATGTAAAGTGCATCTGCATCCCCGGCTCTGGCCAGATGTGCTGAAAGGGGACGTTCATTTGCGCAGAAAAATCCCAGCACCAGAATCGAGGCCTCTTTGCTGTATTTTTTCGCAAAAAGCGCACAGGCAATTCCCGTAAGCAGATAGGAAAATGCTGAGATAAATCTCAGTCCTGTCACACTGTATCCAAAGAGACGAAAGCCCAGAACAATTCCCCAATAACTGATCGAAGGCTTCAGATTCCAGTCGTCTGTCTGATAATTGTACGTATGACGGATATAATCTCCATTCTGAATCATTTCATAAGCATTGACTCCGTGACGCGCCTCGTCCCAGGAATCCACATACGAAACATCCAGACAACGGAAGCAGAAAAAGGCCAGCACGAGGCAGGCCAAAGTAAAAAATATCCAGTAATATTTTTTAAAGAACAGCAGAAGCGACCGATAAATCCGGACAGATATTTCCGCTGCTTTCTCTGTTTTCGTCATATTCATTTCCTCCCTGATCCGGACTCGCTGTATCTTACTGCAAAATCAGCTCTTTTCTGTTCGTATTTTTCAGCTGTTTTCCTCCAGCATAGAAGGCAGAGTACCGCAATATACGCTGTACATAACAGAAGCAAACTGGTCATAGCCAGCCATACCGGGATGCAGCGCATCACCATCTTCAAAGTTCTCTGCGCTGTTATGCATCAGAGCCAGAGGAATCAGTTCCACATGGTGCATTCCTTCAAATTCTTCCGCCATGGCCTGCATCAGATCCATAATCCGTTTATCAGAACGGTTTTTGAATTCCCCCTGAAGAAAAGCTGTGCCGTCCTGACGCACCATGGTTCCGATTTTCTCCTGATCCGCCCAATAAATAGTGTTAACCAGATAAATCGGTATTTCTTTATCGTGATGACGGATATTATCTACCATCTGTGCAATAGCTTTCACTGTATCAGACGGATCATCTTTCAGTCCGTTGGTTCCAAGAAAGATCTGAATAACATCCGGATCCTTTCCGGTATACAGTTTATAATAATTCCAGTCAAACATTTCCTGGACCGGATCATAAAAAGGCTGAATTCCCTCGCTTACGCCATTGGAGAAAAATTCTGTCGGCTCCAGATAATCCTGCGCCGAAAAACCGCTTCTTCCCTCATGGCCGTAACGTGTCCAGCCTCTTGTTCCTGTAAAGGTAATCTGATCGCCGGACAGGTGGTAGATGGTTCTGTACCACTCCTTCCCGTCGGACAGACTGTCTCCCATATTCATAATGGAATATTCTCCTTCCAGCTGCTCCACCACATGAAGCGTACTGGACAATGTCAGAATTTCATTAATATTATAATCATAGACTGTCAGAGTCAGCGGATACTCTCCGATCTGCTCCTCCTTTCCTGTAACAGAAAACCGATCCTCCAGATTCTCCCCAATTTCACAGTCCCAGTTACAGGAATATCCGTCCCGAATACCGGACCAGATTACCTGATCGTCATAAAGTTCAATGGTGCTTCCCACGGCCACATAAATATCCTCCGGCAGGTATCCTTCTACCTGAGGCTTATATTTGGCGACTTCTCTCTGCAGGGAGACGTTCCATGCCAGCATGCCGGCAAATAAAAGAACGAATACTGCCAGAAGCGGCCTTATATACTTTTCCTTCATTCTGCCTCCTCCTGGGCTTTGTCTACGTTTGTTTCTTTACAGATAAAAATCGGACGGTGCTTGGTTTCCATATAAGTCTTAGCCAGATACTCTCCCAGAATTCCAATACAGAACAATTGAATTCCACCCAGGAAAATGATAATGCAGGTCATTGACGGCCATCCTGATACCGGATCCCCGAACAGTATCGTCCGTACAATGATAAAGCAGAGAGCCAAAAAGGCCACAATACAGAAAAAGACACCAAGGAACGCAGCGATAGCCAGCGGAGCTGTGGAAAATCCTACAATTCCGTCAATGCTGTAAATCAGAAGTTTCCAGAAGGACCATTTGGTTTCTCCGGCACTTCGTTCCACATTTTCATACTCCAGCCATTTCGTCTTAAATCCGACCCAGCCGAACAGTCCTTTGGAAAACCGGTTATATTCCCCCAGACGAAGCAGTTCATTCACAAACTGTCTGGTCATGAGACGATAATCCCGGGCTCCGTCTACAATTTCTGTCTTGGACAGCCGGTGCATCATAGCGTAAAAGCGCCTCGCAAAAAAAGAACGGATAGGCGGCTCTCCCTTCCGGGTCACTCTCCTGGTAGCCACACAATCGTAAGACTCTTCCGTGATAAGCCGGTACATCTCCGGCAGCAGAGAAGGCGGATCCTGCAGGTCCACATCCATGATTGCCGTGTAATCGCCATCCGCATAGGAAAGCCCGGCATACATAGCGGCTTCTTTCCCGAAATTCCGTGAAAAACTTACATACTTCACACGGGAGTCCTGCTCTGCCAGCTTTTTCATTTCATCAAGACTTGCGTCCTTTGAACCGTCATTGACAAACAGAATCTGGAGCTCCGCCTTCTGACGCAGCTCTTCCGCCGTTTTTACGATTTCGTTATAAAAAATAGGAATAGCTTCCTGCTCATTATAGCAGGGAACAATCACCGAAATTCTGTCCATAAGCGCTCCTGTCAGTCTTTCTTTTCTTCAAAGCCCTTCGTCTCGTCAATCAGGAACGGCGGCCTGTTTCTCGAAGCATCCAGCGCCCGCCAGATATACTCTCCCAGAAGTCCCAGCATTACCATAATGACGCCAAAAGAGAACAACATGAGGACCATAAGCGATGTCCAGCCCTGCATGTCTTCTACACCGGAAATCTTCTGTGCCATCAGCACAATCGCCATAATAACTGCTACAACTGCATAGGCAGAACCCAGGAAAGACATAAAACGTACCGGGAAATAGGAAAAACTCATCATGGAATCCACAACCAGCTTGACCTTTTTGGAAAGAGTCCAGCGGGAAGTTCCAATCTCCCGGGCTTTTCTGTGGAAGTATACCTTATCACTCTTAAACCCTACCCAAAGCACCTGAAGGGTAAGCGCGGAATTCTTTTCATCCAGCATCAGCAGGACTTCTATCACCTGGCGATCAAGCAGATAGCAGTCGAACCCGCCCTTAGGCATGTCCTTTACCACCAGCTTGCGCATCATGGTATAATACAGATTGGCAAAAAACTTCTGCACTGCTCCCTCATCCCGGTCTGCCCGGACTGCAAGGACTACTTTATTGCCTTCCTTCCATTTGTCATAAAGCTGCAGAATCAACTCGGAATCTTCCTGCAGATCTGCCTGCTTGGTTACAGCGCAATCTCCCGTACAGACAGACAACCCTGCCAGAATCGCTGCATGTTCTCCAAAATTCCTGGACAGCTTCACAAGGCGGACATTTTCATCCATATCACGGATCTGATTCATGATCTCCCAGGAATTATCTCCGGATCCGTCATCTACAAAGACAATCTCATATTCCTCCAGTTTATGGAGAATCTTTTCTCTCATATCCTGATAAAGCAGCATCAGGGTGTCCGAGTTCCAGTATACAGGAACGATAATTGAAAGCTTACTCATCGCCTGCGGATTCCTCCTACTTCCTTCAGATATTCGTCATAATCGCGGATATATTCCTTCCCGTCATAATGGGTATTCGTCAGAACCAGGAGAACGGAATCCGCACTGAAATCATACATGTCCTTCCAGAGCATGGTGGGAAGGTAAAGTCCCATTCTGGGCCTGTTCAGCTCAATGATCTCTTCCTCAAAGCCATTGTCCACACGCACTTTACTGGATCCGCTCACGTTAATAAGAACAAATTCTGAGTTCCGGTTGGCATGCTGTCCACGAATCACACTGCTGTCCGAGCCATAGATATAAAAGACTCTTTTGATTTCAAAGGGGATATCCATGGCCCCTTCCACAACCACCAGCTTGCCTCTCTCATCTCCCAGATCTCCAAATTCCAGGATTTTATACTGTTCTTTGATACTCATTCTATCTCTCCCTGCAATTTAATTGCCGGCGGCCGGCAGTCGCAAATCAGAACGCATTCAGCGCTTCAATCACATAAGTCTGTTCTTCCTCTGTCATACCGTTATACATAGGCAGAGACAGAACTTCCTTCGCATATTTTTCCGTAACCGGGAAGTCTCCCGTTTTATATCCCAGATATTGATATGCCTCTGAAAGATGAGGCGGAATCGGATAATGAATGATAGTTCCGATCTCCTTTTTCTCCAGGTACTCTTTCAGTTCGTCCCGCTGCTCACAACGTACCACAAACTGATGCCATACGGCAGTAGCTCCTTTCTGAACTCCGGGAAGTATAAGTTTGGGATTCTCAATTTCTTTCAGATACCGGTCGGCAATCTGACAGCGTTCCTCCTCACACTCTCTCACATGACGCAGCCGGACTCTCAGAAGACCTGCCTGCAGTTCGTCCAGTCTGGAATTGGCTCCTACCACTTTATTATAATACCGCTTTTCACTTCCGTAATTGCGGAACACCCGGAAATCCTCTGCCAGTCCCGCGTCTTTTACAATTACGCCGCCGCCGTCTCCAAAAGCGCCCACATTCTTTGACGGATAAAAGGAAAAGCAGCCGACATCTCCAAACGTTCCCGTCATCTGCCCGTCAAAACATGCGCCATGTGACTGGGCACAATCTTCTACCAGTTTCAGATTATAACGGTCTGTTAACGCTTTTACAGCCGCCATATCGGCAGACTGGCCATAAAGATGAACAACCAGCACCGCCTTTGTCCGTTCTGTAATCTTTTCTTCAATCTTGGATACATCAATATTATAATATTCATTCGGCTCCACAAAAATCGGTGTGGCTCCATTTATGGTAATACCCATCACACTGGCAATATAGGTGTTTCCCTGTACGATGACTTCATCGCCCGGTCCGATTCCCAAAAGCCGGAAAGCGATCCAGAGAGCATCGAGTCCGCTGGCCAGACCCACACAATGTCCGCCGCCCGTGTAAGCTGCAAACTCTTCTTCAAAACTCTTTACTTCATTTCCAAGAACATACCAGCCTGAACGCAGAACCTCCAGAGCTTTTTCCTCAAACTCCTGCTGATACCGGAAAAATCCCCGATCCATGCGGTTTGCCATAATTTTCATCGCAAATTCCTCTTTTCAGCCTATTATTCTTTATCATACCATGCTGTGAAATATTCGTCAACGAACTCCTGGACAGATTCCGCAGTGTTCAAACTGCTCAAGCCCTGTTCTCCGCTGTTCTCCGTACCTGTCTGGATCGCTTCCAGAGGGCCATCCAGTTCTGCCAGAAGAGTTGTCAGCTGCAGAGCCCCCTGTCCGTTCAGGTGATCCACATCAATATAACTGTCTTCTCCCAGATCCAGATATTCTTTCCTGCAGAGATTGAAGTCAAGATACGGAATCCCTAAATTATCTGCCATTTTCTGAATATACTGGTGCGCCTCATCATAAGGCCCTATTTCCTGCAGATATCTGTCAAAGCTGGGCGCAGTCACAAACACGAGACGGATTCCTTCTTCCCTGCAGAAACCCACAATCTTTTCTATATATTCCAGTGTATAGGTTACATCACTGTCCATATCCTGTGAAACATCCGTAAAATTATCCCACCAGGTAATTTCTTCTGCATCGAGTACAGCATCCGACCAGACAAATCCCCGGCCTGCATAAAATTCCTGTTCCACTGCCACCGGCTCATAATTACGGTAACTGTCCGCCTGCTTCTTTTCCAGAACTTCTTTTATATAAGCAATATCCCCCAGCTGCTGCCAGTTTCTCCTGAAAGGCAGAAAACGGTTCGTATACTCTGCAGCTTCTGACGTAGTCAGAAGAAACTGTAATTTATTCAAGGACCAACGCATATAATCTGAAATAATATTTGCCTGTACCAGATCCCGGTCCTCTTTGTCAATAAACAGAAACTTGTAATGCATATCCAGATAAACCGTCTTCAGTTCCTGATATCTTGCTGCCTCCCGAAGAAGATAATAGGACGTATCATAATTCTGAGAAGAAGAACCCAGATTAAACGCAGTCTTACCTGTCAGTTCTGTAAAAAGCTGCGGGTCATAGGCACGGAAACAATGTGAACTTCCGAGAAACAGAGTATCAATCTTCTCCCCTTTATCTGAAACCTGATAGAACTCATGCAGGGTAAGTCTTGTATAACTGCCTGTATCATCCACCAGCAGATAGTCACAGACTTTCACCAGCGCACCGGTCAGCACAGCAACCGCAAGCGCCATGGCAAGAAATCTGAGTGCCATATGCTTCTTATCCCCTGTTCTCTTCTTTTTCACCGGACAAATCTCCTTTCGAAAAATTCTCAGAACTGTGTATACAGGAACTGACTCGTATCATATGCTGCTCCATAGACCCCCAGTATCACGACTGCTGCCACAAGTCCTGTGTAAATCAGGCAGCGCAGAACCGCATTCTGCCTCAGGATCCACTGCCGGAAACCAAAGCCTCTTTCGTTTGCCAGATCCTTGCACAGCACCAGAAGAATTCCCAGAAAAATCAGCAGCCACTCCAGGACTGTTAATTCCATACCTGCAAAATCACGAAGTCTGAAATCTGTCACCAGAATCCGAATCATCCCTTTCAGGTCTCCGAGAGAATTCACCCGGAACACCATCCACGTCAAATCTACAAACAGAAACACAAGAAGCCGTTTCATTATTCCGGGAAGCTTCCAGTTCTTAATATCAAAAATCTGTCCCAGTCCGTGAAGACCTCCCCAGACAAGGAAATGGAAGCCTGTTCCATGCCAGATTCCGCTTACCAGAAAGGTAAGCATAATATTGAGTGCCCGGCGGAATCTGCCCTTTCTGCTTCCTCCCAGCGGAATATAAAGGTAATCTCTGAGCCAGGAGCTTAAGGACTGATGCCATCTGCGCCAGAAATCCTGAACAGAATCCGCCAGATAGGGACGGCAGAAATTGGCTGTCAGATCAAATCCCAGAATCCTGGCCGTTCCTCTGGCAATATCTGTGTAGCCTGAAAAATCACAGTATATCTGAAATGCATAAAGAAGTGTTGTCAGCGCGATTTCCACTCCGCCAAAAGCCCCAAACTGACTGTATACTGCATTGACCGGAATGGCAATCCGATCTGCAATCAGAAGCTTTTCACACAATCCCCAGAGAATGAGAAGTCCGCCTTCCCGGATACGCTCCCAGTCACGCAGTTTTCTCTCAGGAAGAGTCCGAATCTGTGTCAGAAGATTACCGCTTCGTTCAATAGGTCCCTGAATCAGTCTGGGAAAGAAAGCCTGAAACAACGCAAAATTCAGAAAATTTCTTTCGGCCTCCATATTTCCTCTCTGTACATCCGCCAGATAGCCGATAGCCTGAAAGGTATAGAAGGAAATACCCACCGGAAGCAGAATTCCCAGGGTATTATATTTAAAAAAGCCAAGCGCAAGAATATGAAATCCTGTCACCGCCCAAAATACAGTTTTTTCTGTACCGCCTGCAGCTTTCTCCCCTTTTCTGCCCGTTTCCAGGGCAAGACCTCCCAGGTAAGTTACAAGCGTGGAAACAAAGAGAATACAGAGCGCAGTCACGCTGAACAGGGCACAGAACAGATAGCTGGCTGCAAGAAGCCATATCTTCCGTCCTCCTGACGGAAAAATCAGATATCCCATCCATACAATCATAAAGAATGCCAGAAAGGCCAGAGAAGTAAAATTCATAATTTCCTCCGTCTCTGCTTTCCATACAGAAGAAAGTCAAGCAGCCAGAATTTTTTCGTAACGATAATGATCACTCCGGTAATAAGACTCATCACTGCAAAGGAAGCCAGCGCAAATCCTGCTCCTTCCCAGGTATAAAGCTGGTAGGTTCTTCCAGGATTCAGCACCGTGGCAAAATGAAAATGCAGCACATAAATCTCCAGGGTATACCCTCCCAGAAAGGCCAGAAATCTTTTTATCCTTCCATTCCGAAGGTACCTCAAAAGCAGGGCTGCTCCCAGACAGCCTGTAAAGGAAGCCAGAATCTGCCGGCCCAGTAATACAAGGGTACTTACATCCTGCAGATCCCAGGCCGCAGCCATGATAAGAAGCAGAAGAAGAGAACCCGCACACAGCAGTTTCTTTCCCGTCTCCGGGATTTTCCGAATCAGATCCATATGGCATCCTGCCAGATAGCCTGTCAGATAAAAAGGAAGATAAAGTCTTGTGAGGCCCGGACTCAGGAACTGCCATCCCAGCAAGGTTTCCAGAACAACAAAAGCTGCCATGGCGCCATAAACCAGCCAGAAAACAGCTCTGCCAATCTTCCTGTATCTTACGTTTTCCGTCTGTTTCTCTCCCCGTAATCGCCGCAGCACAATACTTTCTGCCAGCTGGGCTGTATAAATCATGACCGTCAGGAGAAACAGCGTCATCAGAAACCATAGCCCCTCATCCAGATCAAAAAGAACTCGTATCACACTGGATACCGGATACCGTGGATGAAGCAGGAGAATCCAGAAAAAGAAGGGTGTCAGATAAGCCAGCGCCCGTTTTTTCAGAATATTTCCATAGTCTGAAAGTCCGCTGACACGCCTTCCCATTCCGCACAAATAGCCGCTGACCATAATGAACAGCGGCATCTGTATTACTTTGATTACATCATAGAGATACGGATCCTCCATGTGATTCCACACGAGTACATGTCCCGCCATCACAAGCAGGATTGCCGCTCCCTTGATCGCGTCAATTGTCTGACTGCGCGCACCTTTCATGTGCGCTTCCGTCTTTCCACTCATAGCTTTTCACTCTCCGGCGGTCAGTCAGTTACTCTTCTTCATTCATTTTTGCCAGCTTTGCTGCCTGATCTGCGGCAATGCAGGCATCAATAATCTCCTGAATATCTCCGTCCAGAATCTTATCCAGCTTATACAGGGTAAGACCGATTCTGTGATCTGTCACACGCCCCTGCGGGAAGTTATACGTACGAATCTTCTCCGAACGATCTCCCGTTCCAATCTGACTTCTTCTGGCCTCTGCCTCCGCATCGTGAGCCTTCTGGCACTCGATATCATAAAGTTTGGCACGAAGCAGAGCAAACGCCTTGGCCTTATTCTGAAGCTGTGATTTCTCCGTCTGGCTGTATACCACGATTCCTGTAGGATAGTGGGTCAGACGTACGGCAGAATCCGTGGTGTTGACACACTGCCCGCCGTTTCCGGAAGCACGCATTACATCAATACGGATGTCTTTTTCATCGATCTGTACATCCACTTCCTCTGCCTCGGGCATCACGGCTACTGTGACAGTCGACGTATGGATTCGTCCGCCGGACTCTGTTTCCGGCACACGCTGTACCCTGTGTACGCCGGATTCATATTTCATAACGGAATAGGCGCCCTGACCATGAATCATAAAAGTCACGCTCTTCATTCCGCCGATTCCTATCTCATCTGCTTCCATGACTTCCACTTTCCAGCGTCGTCCTTCCGCATAATGCACATACATTCTGTAAATCTCAGCCGCAAACAGGGCTGCTTCGTCTCCGCCGGCTCCGGCACGGATTTCTACAATGACATTCTTATCATCGTTAGGATCCTTGGGCAGAAGCAGAATCTTCAGTGTATGCTCCAGTTCTTCAATACGATCTTTTGCTTCTGCAAGCTCTTCCTTGAGCATTTCCCGCATTTCTTCGTCGCTCTCTTCCTCCAGCATCTGAAGGCTCTCTTCGACGGTTTCCTTGCATTTCTTATATTCTTTATAAGCATCTACAATCGGCTGCAAATCACTCTGTTCTTTCATCAGCTTTCGAAACCGGCTCTGATCATTGACCACGGACGGCTCGTTCAGCTCATTCATCAGATCTTCATACCGCAGAAGCAGATCGTCCAGCTTATCAAACATAGTCTTCCCTCCATCATTTTCTTATCTGTGCCCGCACAACCCGATCAAGTCCGGCCAGGTCACGGATTACTTCTATTTTCTCAAAACCTCTGTCCCGAAGAAGAGCTGGTACACTCTCTCCCTGATCAAAACCGATTTCCAGGCAGATACAACCGCCGTCCTTCAGATACCGAGGACTCATTTCTGCTATTTTCCTGTAAAAAAACAGTCCATCCTCATGACCATCCAGCGCCATGAGCGGCTCATGCAGCCGAACCTCCTCCATCAGGGCAGGAATTTCTGCACTTTGTATATAGGGAGGATTAGACACAATCAAATCAAATATTCCGTCTATTTTTTCAAACAGATCGCTTTGTACCAGTTCCGCCTGCAGTCCCAGGCGTTCTCTGTTTTCTTCCGCTGTTTTTAAAGCTCCCGATGACAGATCTGCACCGATTCCCTTTGTTCCCGGGCAATAATGAAGGAGACTTAACAGAATACAGCCCGATCCGGTACACAGGTCCAGAAAACGCATGCCCGGTTTCAGATATTTCATTGCTTCCTCCACCAGGATTTCCGTATCCTGACGCGGAATCAGCACCTGATCACTGACGCGGAAAGACAGGCCCATGAATTCCTGCTCTCCTGTAATGTGCTGGAGTGGAATTCGCCTTTCCCGTCTGGAAAGAGCCTCCCGATAAATCTCTTCTTTTTCCAAAGACAGCTCTTCCTCCGGGTAAGCCAGATAATGACTTCTATTTACACCGGCAGACCATTCCAGCAGATACCACGCATTCAGCTCTGCCTCCGGCACATCTGCCTCCATAAGCTTCCTGCTCCCCTCTTTGAGGGCTTCCTGCAGAGTCAAGTTTCTTCCTCCAGAACCTTCTCTATTTCCTGCGGTTCTTTCTTTTCATCCTTCCCTGATTCTTCTGTCTCTTCGCTTGCTTCGGGAACTTCCATTTTTTCTTCCGGGACTTCTTCCGGCTCTCTTCCCTGCCATGCTCTCCAGTCAAAAACAGCTTCTACCGCAGCAATTCCCACTTCAATCATGCTGTCATCCGGCTCTTTTGTAGTCAGAGCCTGCAGCCACATTCCCGGACGGCTCAGAATCTCTGTCAGCCTGCTCTCTGAATTTCCCGCCAGACGAATGAACTCATAGGAAACACCTGCAATAACGGGAACCAGCGCTATACGGAATACAACACGCAGAATCGGAGACTCTACACGAATAAAAATAAAGAAAATAATGCTGACCACCATAACAATCAGCATAAAACTGGTTCCGCAGCGTTTATGATGCTTGGAACTCTTTCTGACATTCTCCACATTCAGTTCCAGACCATTTTCCACACAGTTAATACACTTATGTTCTGCCCCATGGTACTGAAACACCCGCTGAATGTCCTTCATCATGGAAATCAGCAAAACATACCCAATGAATAAAAGCAGGCGGATCACACCTTCGATTACCGCAAGCACTGTATCTGACACAATCACATTGCGCAGAAGGGCTGCTGCCAGATAAGGCAGTACCATGAAAATGGCCACAGCCATAATAATGGAAAAAGCCACTGTAAGCCCCATTACCACCTTCTCTGCACGATCTCCGAAAAGCTTCTGAACCACAGTATCTGCTTTGGAGGGCTGAGCCTCTTCCTCGTCATAAAAACTGGCAGAAAAGGTCAGGCACTTCATGCCCAGAAGCAGTGAGTCTACAAAACTGATTATGCCGCGGATAATGGGAATCTTCCGAAGCTTTTTGCTTCCGGTTCCCTCATAGGTGCTTAAATGTACCTCGATCTCTCCTTCAGGTTTTCTCACAGCTACAGAATATACATCCTGATTTCTCATCATGATGCCTTCCAGAACAGCCTGTCCTCCGATTCCTGAAGATTTTCCTGCTGTATTCATCAATGTTTTCCTCCTGAAACAAAAAGGGTGAGATTGTCCAACCTCACCCCTTGCTCACACTTCTTATTTCGTGATGCCATATTTACGATTGAATTTATCAATACGTCCGCGAGCTGCCGCAGCCTTCTGCTGTCCTGTGTAGAATGAGTGACATTTGGAGCAGATTTCAACGTGGATATCTTTCTTTGTAGAACCTGTTACAAATGTGTTGCCGCAGTTGCAGGTTACGGTTGCCTGATAATACTCCGGATGGATTCCTTCCTTCATGATTTTCACCTCTTCATTCATATTTTGTGAACTTCTGTTACTTTAATTCCCGGCCAATGCCGCTCCGATGATTTCACGACAAGCTATCCCGGGCTATCCCTGCAAGTCCCTGCAGTTAGAGCTGCCTATACAACAGCTTTTAGATTATAGCACAGAAAGAAAATGTTTTCAACATAAATATCTGTATTTTATCTGTTTTTTGGAGGCTTTTTTATATAAACCTGTTTTTCTTTACTGTCTGTACAAATTCCGCATTATTCCGTGTACGCGCAAACATATTCAATACGTTTTCCACTGCATCTTCCGGCTTCAGTCCGTTCAGCCCTTTTCGGATAATGTCCATGGCCTCCAGCTCCTCTGCCGTCAGCAGCAGATCCTCGCGCCTTGTTCCCGATTTTGGAATATCAATAGCGGGAAATACTCGTTTTTCCTGAAGTTTCCGGTTCAGAACCAGCTCCATATTTCCCGTTCCCTTGAATTCCTCATAAATCACATCATCCATCTTGCTTCCCGTATCCACAAGAGCCGTGGCGAGGATTGTCAGGCTTCCGCCCTCCCGCATATTTCTGGCGGCTCCGAAGAAACGTTTTGGCATATGAAGGGCTGCCGGATCCAGACCTCCTGACAGTGTACGTCCGCTGGGCGGCACAGTCAGATTGTAAGCGCGGGCCAGCCGTGTAATACTGTCCAGAAGTATAGTAACATCCTTCTTATGCTCTACCAGGCGCTTTGCCCGTTCAATCACCATCTCAGCGACTCTTCTGTGATGATCCGGAAGCTCGTCAAATGTCGAATGAATCACTTCCACATTCGGTCCCTCAATAGCTTCCTTAATATCTGTAACTTCTTCAGGGCGCTCATCAATCAGCAGAATCAGAAGCTGCATCTCCGGATGGTTTCGGGTAATGGATTTCGCCACATCCTTCAGCAGAGTGGTTTTTCCCGCCTTGGGCGGAGACACAATCATACCTCTCTGCCCTTTTCCGATAGGAGAAATCAGATCCACAATACGCATAGCCGTACTTCCGCCCGGCCTCTCCAGGTGTATCCTTTCATTTGGGAAAATGGGGGTAAGATCTTCAAAACTCCGGCGCTTTGCCGCATCGTCAGGCCGGAAACCATTAATGGATTTTAAATAGAGAAGGGCTGCAAATTTTTCTGTCTGTGCCTTTATTTTTACATTTCCGCAGAGAATATCTCCTGTCTTGAGATTATATCTTCGGATCATGGCAGGATTAATATAAATATCATTTTCTCCCGGAAGATAATTGTCACTGCGGATAAAACCATATCCATCCGTGAGAACTTCCAGTATTCCCGTTACAACCTGTCCGCTGTCCAGATTTGCTGTTTCCTGAACGGCCCCCTGCTGACGTTCTGCACGTTCCGTTCCCCGCTCCGCATGTTCCTGCCGAATCTGACTTCGCTCTGCGCGTTCCTGGCGTTCTTTTCGTTCCGGACGCTCTGCTTTTACAGAATGTTCTGGGTGTTCTGCATACTCTTTCTCCCTCTGCGTTTCTTTCTGTACGTCGGTTTCTTTATCTCTCTCCAGCATCAGATCGATCAGATTTCCTTTTTTCATCGCCGAAGTTCCTCTCATTCCTCTGGCCTTCGCAATTTCTTTCAGCTCAGTAAGAGGAAGCGATTCGTACTGCTCTCTTGTCATGTCAAATCCTCCTGCTTTCATTGTCCGTATTCACTTTTTAAATTCACGACAATTATCCTGATGTTCAGTATTTTTTTATCTTTTCAATTTTTTCTTTGGGAATCCTGCCAGATATATCGGCAGTCTGACTAATCTGTCTGCATTATAACGCATTTTTCCTGTTTATGCAAATCGAAATTACTTCACACCGGACAAAACTGATGTTAAAATGAGATCATTCTGAGTATTCTTTCACCTGGAGGTTTTTACCATGCTGAAAAAACTGCTACTGCCTGTATATCTGAAAAGTCATCGGCTTCTGATGAAACTGTGCTGGAATCTGTTTATTCATTTTCCACTGGATCGTGAAAAAATCGTCTTCAGTAATTTTAACGGCGGCGGATACGGAGACAATCCCAAATTTATCGCCCAGGAATTTCTCCGCCGTAATCTTGGATGGAAACTTTACTGGACATCTGCTGCAGATTACGATCTGCCGGCAGGCATCCGTCCTGTCCGTCCCAATACCATAGCCTTTGCCTGGCATATGGCTACAGCCGGTACCTGGGTGGATGATACCCGAAAGCTTTATTATTTCCGTAAACGACCGCAGCAGTTCTATATTCAGACCTGGCACGGAGGGCTGGGACTGAAAAAAGTAGAAAAGGACTGTGAGGAAGCGCTTTCCCGGGAATATGTATCCTACGCTAAAGTCGATTCCCAGAACATGGATTTACTTCTGGCCTGCTGCCGGTGGGAAAGCAACTCTTACCGGGAAGCCTTCTGGTATGACGGCCCCATCCTTGAAAAAGGAATTCCCAAAAATGATATTTACTTTGAGGACCCGGAACCATATATCCGAAAGGTTCATACACATTTTGGCTTGCCGGAGGGAACAAAGCTCGCTCTTTACGCTCCTACTTACCGGGACAGCCGGAAAACGGACATGTATAATCTGGACTACAGCCAGCTTCTGATCTCACTTGCAAAGCGGTTCGGCGGAACCTGGGCCGTTCTCGTCCGCATGCATCCCAATGTAAGCTATCAGGATTATCCTCTGACCTACACAGATCGAATTCTGAACGCAAGTCCTTATGAAAATATGCAGGAGCTTCTCGTTGCCAGCGATATTATCATCAGCGACTACTCCGGCTGTGCCTTTGATTTTCCGATGATCGGGAAGCCCGGTTTTCTCTATGCGGAAGATTATGAGGAGATGAAACGTACAAAAGATTACTATTTTGATTTAAAAGATCTGCCCTTTACCCTTGCCCTTTCAAACCAGGAGCTCATGCAGCAGATAGAAAGTTTTGACGAGGACGATTATCGCAGAAAATGCCGGGATTTCTGTGATATGCTGGGCTTCTATGACGATGGACACGCTTCTGAAGCAGTAGCGGATCTTATCATAGAGAAAATGAAAAAAAGGGGATGAACATCATCCCCTAAATTTCTCTTGTATCTTTTCTTTTATAAAAATCTTCTATCACGCCGGCTATCGCCTGTGAAACCTCTTCTTCCACATAGGAGTTACTTCTTCCCCGTTCAATGGATTTCAGAAAAGCCACAATTTCATACCGGATTCCCTCTCCGTCCAGCTGATAGAAATACCGCTTATTCTCCGCAGGATTTTCATAGCGAATCTCAAAATAATCCGTCTTCCACCAGGGTGCCGGTACATAAATGTACCCCTTCGTGCCGGATATAATCAGGTCTCCCTCTGCCTTGGCTCCTTTTCCTACCTTTACAGAGGCAGCTGCTTCCGGATAGATAAAATGAATTCTTGTGAATACATCGTAGAAAGGATCCTGTTCCGACAGATGGCTGATAATCTGTTTTTCCCTGCAGTCTGTACCCAGAAGCTGAAAAACAGGGAGCATTGCCGTGGGACCCCAGTCGCACAGACTGTTCCAGCTGCGATTGGTTTGTTCAGGGCTGTTTCCTCTTCCGTCCTCCAGACGGGTACATGTCGCATCCACTGACACAATTTTCCCTATCTGTCCGCTTTTCGCCAGCAGAAGCAAACGGTAATAAGCTGTGGAATATGCTGTCTTAATCCCTTCCATCAGCACACATTTCTTTTCGCGTGCCAGAGCAAAAAGTTCTTTGCACTGCTGTGCCGAGAGAGCTACCGGAGCTTCACAGAGTACATGTTTTCCTGCCTCCAGAGCGGTTTTTACTTCTTCATAATGTCTGGAAGGATGAGAAAGAATATATAATGCATCTGAATACTTCAGAAGTTCTTCATAAGAGTCTGTAATACAGGGCAGAGTCCGGAATACTTCCGGCAGTTCTTCCGTCAGCTCTTCTGTACAGATTCCGCTGATGGTTACTCCATTTACGAAACTGCTTTCTCGCTGAAATTTCAGGAGATCCTCCGGCATTCCTGTCAGTCCCAGACGGATTTCCCTTCGCTGGGAACGAATCTCAGAGCTGGAAATTCCCTCTGTTCTGTCCAGATAAATTACCTTACAGTAAGCATTCAGATAATCAAACTTTCCTTTCCAGTCGGATCCCACTGTGAAAATATCAATATGATAACGCCTGATATCATCAATCTTCTGACCTTCATACTCTTCTATGATAATTTCATCTGCCAGTCCTGTAGCTCTGACAGCCTCCACACGCTCCATCAGAGACTGCTGTACATTAATTTTTCCCCGGGTCTTGTCAAAATCATCGCCGGTAACGCCCACAATCAGGTAATCTCCCAGCGCCTTTGCCCGCTCCAGCAGCCGGATATGTCCATAATGCAGCAAATCAAATGTGCCATATGTGATTACTCTTACCATCCGGTCTCACTCCTCTTCCTGTCTGTCAGCCTCCAGGAATGCATTCAGAAAAATTTTCATCGCGTCTGCAGAACCTACGGAAACACGAAGATAATCTTTCAAAAGCTCATTTCCGTACGCATGAACCAGAACTTTTTTCTCCTTCTCCAGCTTTTCTGCAATTTCATGCGCGTCATGATGCGGCTTCACAAAAATAAAGTTTCCACGGCAGTCACGGCATACATATCCCGCTTTCTCCAGCTCCTCCAGAATATACGCTTTTCCTTCCTTTTCTGTGCGTATCAGATCGTTGATCAAATCCGGATGTTCCAGAATCCGTTCTCCGAACAGAAGTGCAATGGAATTCACATCAAAGCTCAGACGTCCGTTTTTTACGTAATGAATAATCTCCGGATTGCTGATGACTACACCCAGACGACATGCCGCCAGTGAAAACAGTTTTGAGAAAGTACGAAGCAGAATCACATTCTCACCATTCAGCGCATAAGGCAGAAAGGTTCTGTCATAGAAATAGTGATACGCTTCATCTATGATAACCACAGCTCCTACCTCTTTTGCCCGTTCAATGACACGCTCCAGTTCTTCCTCCGTATATACATTTCCCACCGGGTTATTGGGATTAAGAAGTACTACCACCCGGGTATCCGTGCTGATAGCATCCAGAATTTTCTCTATCTCAATCGTCAAATCCTGTTCATATGCCACAGGTACATGCTTCAGCCCCAGAATGCTGCAGTTCACCCAGTACATCTCAAAAGAAGGCGATACAGTCACCACTTCTTTTCCCTTTTCTCCAAATGTCTCCAGCAGGTAACGAATCGCCATGTCGGAACCATTTGTTGCCATCACATTTTCATAGGATGCTCCGATAAAATCCGCATATTTGTGAAGAAAACGATCCGGCTCAGGATAAATGGCCAGAAACTCCGGGGTAATCTCCTTCAATACTTCATCCACGAATTTCTTCGGCAGTCCTTCCGGATTTTCATTCATATCAAACCGGTGATATCCGTATCTTCCCTGCTGCGGAAATACCCGGTACGTATTTTTAATATGTTCATCTACATAATATTTCATACTCTGTAACCTCCGTTCACTGTTTCCATCATACTCCTTACTTTTGAAATACTCAACTGAAAAATCCCAGCATCTGAAGCACCGTTCCTATCAGAGAGTAGAAAAACAGGTGCAGGCACAGCACAGGAAGCGTATGCCGTCCCAGAAATCCACACGCCTTCGCGGCCACACCTGCATGGCGTTCCACAAACACAGAGATTTCCATAACAAGAAGGGAACCCGAACTGCCTGCCGCCAGATAGAGAAGCATCAGACGACCGTAATCTCCCACCGACATGTTCACACTTCCATTTATCAGGGATGAGACTGCAAAAATGACAGCCGTCAAAAGGAGCCACAAAGGCTTGCGATACAGCCTCTCTACTGCCTTCTCCTGTTCCAGGAACTTTCCAAAAAGCAGAAATGACACAGCATACAAAGCACAATCCAGGCTCCAGGGAAGCAGCACAGGGCTCAAATAGTGAAGGAATACGGCTGCAAGAAGACAGCCGCAGTTTATAAGAGCAGCTTTCCTCAGCTGTCCGCCCGCTGCTTTCATCACGAGCCAGAAAAGCAGGTAGCTTACAAACATGCATGTCAGAAACCAGGTAGGTGCATTCAGAATCTGCATAAAATAAATGTTTTCGGCTGTTTCCGTCGGGAACAGGCAGTTCCTGGAATACAGAATTCCAAGCAGCGGAAACAGGGACTGACGTCCGGCCTGTCCCGTCAGCAAATCGTTTTTCACAAAGAAAAACAGAAACAGGAACAGATTGTATGCAGCGTAAGGCAGCAGCAGCCGCCTTGCCTTTTTCTTTACAAAGCTTCCAAAAGTTTCTTCCGGCCGAAAGCGAAAAGTCATACCGGCCAGTATAAAAAAGATCGGCATATAAAACATTCCGCCGAAATAACTGAGCGGACCAAAGGATTTTCCCGTATGCACCAGAAGCACCACCAGAATTCCTGCCGCCTTGGCGATATCCAGCCAGAGTACACGCTCCTTCTTTTCCATTTTTATTTCCCTTTCCCTGATTTCTGACAGGCATTTTTCAATCTGCTCTCCAAAACGGTACTCACAGGTTCCACATATTTTCTGCTCAGCCAGGAAACAAGCAGAACCAGGATTGTGGTAAAGACAAAATCCAGCCCCACAGTCAGATGATACCCCAGCTTCTCATAAAATCCAAGAAAAAACCAGCAGGAAAACGTGGCAACGATGGGGAAATGCAGCAAATAAAGAGAATAGGAAATATCACCGAGAAATCTGAATGCCTTTGCTCCGAAAAACCGCTGAAGCCCCGGAATTCCCAGCACACCAATCAGAAGTCCCACAGCTCCGGCCATATGATAAACCACAGTATAGGCAGCCGGAAGCGGCGCATAAATTGTTCCCGGCAGATTTACTCCAATGGAAGGATAGGACAGGAGATATACCCCTGCCGCAAAGGCCAGGGCAGGAAAAATCCAGAACTTTTTCCAGAGCTCCATTCCTTTCTTCTGCGTACAGAAGAAATCACTCGCCGCAAATCCCAGAAACATACCTGCGAAATAAATATCTGTTTTCAGGGAAACAAGCACCAGAACCCCGTAGGCAATATAACGCAGACGATTCTCTCCCACCAGAAACGCTGTCAGGTAAGCTGCCAGAGCTCCCCAGAACAGATAGGGAATCGTCCAGAGCACGCCGTTGTAGTCATTGCTTCCCTGCAGAAAACAGCCCACAAAACTCTCATACAGCATCTGCAGGAAATCCGGAGTAAACTGATTGAAACCTGCAAACCAGGCCTCCGATTTCGTTATCACTGCAACGTCCGCATTTCTGTATAATCCTGAATACATCAGGAAAAAGATCAGCAGATTGGTGATCAGAATCATTGGCATCAGGCGGAAATAACGTTTCCAGGCACTGCTTTTCAGCCTGCTCCTGTCCCGCGTGGAAAAATAGGAAAGGCAGAGCACAAAACCGCTGAATACCAGAAACAGACAGACTGCCGCATTTCCGCTGTACAGCAGGTTCAGGGGTGTCTTCCCTAAAACTATTTCAATCCCGGATACTGTATGAGAAGATTCCGGGAGCAGGCTGTATGCTGCATAATAAAATGCAAAAACAAAATGGCAGAAATATACCATCAATGCGCCGATTCCCTTAAGGCCGTCAATATAAGTCAGTTTTTTCATATTCCCTCCTACACAGCACTGCAGAGCAGTTTTGTATATGCATCCCGTCCTGAGGCGGACAGATGAATCAGATCCTGAAAACTGCCTGCATCAGAAGTGTCAAAATCCAGATCCTCCGCACAGATCACCGCAAATGTTCCTTTTCCTTTCCATTCCGCTTCTATCGCTTTCATTTCCTCCAGGCAGAGTGTATAGAGCTCTCTGTAATCCGAATCCGCGTACATCCTTTCATACTTGGGCGTCTCCAGAAAATACAGATTCATACCATATTCCTGCGCCAGTTCCGCAATCTGACGATATCCTTCTGTCTGAGCCTCTTTCAGACCGTCCCGACCTCCCAGACTTCCCAGAGAATACAGTTCTTCCCGGGTGCTTCCTTCCTGCCTGAGCAGAGTTCCGCCATTACGGAACTGGGAGGATACCAGGTAGTTATTGATCGGATACATCAGGAGCTGTTCGTTATTGGCCGTCACAAAGAATTCAAAAAAATCTGAAAAACCGGCGTTACTGTTCTCCGCCATCAGCTTCCAGGCACGGATTTTAAAATCCAGATCCGTATCGAGCAAAATCTTTGTGTCACTGATCCAGGGATCCGCAGCAGCTGTGTAAGGATAAAGGTCAATATACAGATTATCCACCTCCAGCCCCTCTTCCAGCATATACTGGAGTTCCATAGCCATTAATGCCGGCTGATTTCCATTATAAGAAAGAATGTAAGAACTCCCCGGCAGTTCTTCTTCCAGCACATCAATGGAAAGTCCCTGACGGAACATGGAAGATCCGATAAACAGATGGTCTGTTTCTTTCTTCGCCACCGCCGCCTGCATACCGTAAGTGGAAACAGGCAGACAGCGTGCATATTCATTTTTGAGAATCACCAGCAGAAGCGCGGCCAGAATCGCCCCTCCTGCCGCCAGCAGTACTCGTTTCATCAGATACTCCTTTATACGCGTCAGAAATTTGCATACAGAAAACCAGATACGCCAAACACGCCGAACAGAACAAGACTTAAAATCATCAGTACAATCCAGAAAACAGACAGATAGGTTTCTCCCTTTTGTCCTGACTTTCCGTAAACACGATCTCTTTCATATAAAAAGAGCAGGAACAGAAAAACACAGGCCGTCAGAAAATAAGCAGCGCAGGTGTTGTCTCCTGTAAAAGGCAGAATGGAATTCTGAATATCCATATAGGAAAGAGAAAAACCAGTCACGGCATGGCGCAGAAAAGCACAGGCAGCAGACAGGCTTTCTGCCCGGAAAAATATCCAGCCCAGAGTGACGCCGCAGAACGTCACAAGAGTCTGCCGGATTCTTCGAAGGAGTCCTGTATCCGCTTTCTTTTTCCCCGAAAACAGGTTCCAGATCCCGTGAATACCGCCCCAGACTACAAAGGTCCAGCTGGCCCCATGCCACAGACCGCTTACCAGAAATGTCGCCAGTACATTGACTCCATGCCGGAAAGCAGATACCCGATTTCCTC
Organism: uncultured Merdimonas sp.; assembly: GCA_944378225.1. Taxonomy (GTDB): domain Bacteria; phylum Bacillota; class Clostridia; order Lachnospirales; family Lachnospiraceae; genus Laedolimicola. Next base: position 20,449 of record CALWGE010000004.1, on the reverse strand, counting down.
CCAGCGGAATATAAATATAATCTTTCAGCCAGCTGGAAAGAGAAATATGCCAGCGACTCCAGAATTCTTTGATGCTCCTGGAAAAATAGGGACAGTCAAAATTCTTTCTGCTTCGAATTCCCAGCAGATTTCCCATACCTACAGCAATATCCGAATAGCCTGAAAAATCACAGTAAATCTGAAAGGAATAGAAAAAGGCTGCCATGATGCAGGCCAGACCCGGATAAGCTTCCGGCGCCCCGAAAACTGTATCCACATATCCGGAAAGCCGGTTGGCAATTACTATTTTTTTAAACAGACCCAGAATGATTCTCTGAAGCCCTTCTGCAAACAATCCTGCATCATAGCCAGGCCCCGCATGAAGCTGGTCAAGGAAATTTTCCGAGCGCTCAATGGGACCGGACACAATCTGCGGAAAAAACAGCACATACGTCAGGTATGCTCCACAGCCTGCAGCGCCTTTTTCTGCTTTTCTCTTTCCAAGGCAGATGTCTGCATTGTAGCTGATCATCTTAAAGGTATAATAAGAAATCCCCAGTGGGAGAGCCAGAGAAAGAACAGGGACATCTGCAGGAAGACCCAATTTTCCCAAAAGCGAGGCAGCCGAATCAGCGAAGAAATTAAAATATTTAAAAACAAAAAGAACCATAATCTCAGGCAGAACTGCGGCCAATAGCCATGCTTTACGTCTTCCTGCCGACGTAGTCTGCTCTGTGACAATACCAACAGCAAAAGACCACAGGGTACTTCCCGCGGCCAGCAAAAGCATACGGGGATCTGCACTCAGATAAAAAAGCAGGCTGGCAGCCAGCAGAATCCACTGTCTGCCCCTTCTGGGCGTCAGATAGAAAACTGCCAGCACGCCGGCCAGATAAGCCAAAGTCAGCATTACATTTGACGTCATCGATTCACTTCCTTATAAATATCCACACCTGTGTTAATCAGAATTCCCAGCAGAATCACGGAATACACTACCATAGGCAGTTTTGTCGCCCCGTTTATGGCGTACGCATATGCACTGTAGGATACAATCAGGTGCAGAATCGGAATATAAAACCGTTCTTTTCTCTGCATAAAATAGATAAGAGCTGCAATGTCTGCCGTATATCCTGCCCAGGCAGGCATATAGGGCGCAAAGTACGGAATGAGAACCGACAGAAAAAAGAAGAGCTGCACTGTCAGTTCCTGTGTCATCCGTACCTTTTTCTCCACAAAACAATAAACCATGGTAAGAAGCACACCTGCCAGCAGAAGTACAAACACCTTATCAAAAAGATCCACAAATGCATCCTTTGGAATAATTTCAAAGAAATTAGGCCAGCCCTCAGTCAGGCTTGCAGGATGGGCTGCGCTCATGGCCAGGCGCGTCTGCCGCATCCGGTACAGAGCAATTCCGACTCCGGCCAGTATACTCAGGGTACCTGGGATTCTGCGTCCTTTCAGATACAGATACAGACCTGCAAAGAAAAAAATAACATAATAAACCGCATTGACATTCCAAAGAGCCCCGTTGGCTGCCACAGTGGGATATATTACCAGAATCGCATAGGTCAGAAAGGCTCTGTTACGGCTTCCTGTGCAGCAGCGTACCACAGCGCCGCATAAGACGGCCAGCAGGTATTCCAGTACAATCGCCCCGATCTTTTCCGGACCGGTTACGGTATAATTTATGACCGGCAGACGAAGGAAAATTCCCGTCCCCGTAATACACACTGCCAGCAGCGCATCCAGAAAGGTGAACGTCAGCTTTCCGATTTTCCATTTTTTTGAAATAAATTCTCTCAGAAAATCATCCATTACGCTGCCTCCTTTCCCTGTGCCGGAAGCTGGTTTTCCGGATTTCTCATATAATTCCACACGTCAATCCCCGCAAGAATGAGAAGTCCCAGCTCTGCAAATGCCCATACTCCATAATAAATGGGTGGCTCATCCCATCCCAGATGTCCCAGATATGCCATATAGCAATTAAAAGAAATCAGAATATGCAGCAGCGGAAAATAAAACTTTTTTATATTCATCAGCGCATAAATAATCGCCAGAATATCAGCCACACAGCCATACCTCTCATGCATATGAGGCAGAAACCACGGCGTCAGAATTGCAAAAAACAGAGCCATCTGCACAATAAACTCATTTGTAATCCTGTAGCGTTTCTGCGCCATGGCATACATCAGTATCATCAGTATCCCCAATATAAGCCATGTTCCGGAAGAAGCGTACTCCAGAAGGAAGAACTGATTACCGATAATCTGATAAATGTTAGGCCATTTGATAGACAGGGACCATACGTCCTGAGCTCCCTGTGCCATATAAATGTTGATAAGCTCCATCAGCGGACGTCCGGCAATCCATGCCGGTATAATGCTCAGAGCATACAGCGCCGGAATCCACAGAAAATGTTTCAGCTGTACCTTTTTATTCACCCACAGAATCACCAGGAAAGGAAAAATAAACAGCGTCTGCAGCTTAAACACAAAAGACATTCCGTAAAAGAACATGGCAAGACACGGTCTGTCCTCAAAAAAATAGTAAAAGCACAGAAGCAGAAAAGTCATGAAGATGATATCACACTGAGCCCAGAGCGCACTGTTTGCCCAGATAGTAGGTACCATCAGCATCAGTCCATAGACTGCGACACTTTTCGTCTTGCTCCCTGTGAGCTTCCATGCGATTTTTCCCATCACTGCAGCAGCCACAAAATCCAGAATAATATGAAGTCCCTTATAGGCTGTCATAGGATTCACCGGAAGTTTGCTGATCACCCAGAGAATATAGACAAAGGTTGGCGTATAATCATAGCGATCTGTGGCAAGATAAGAAAATCCCATCTCCTTCAGATCTGAAATCCAGGGATCCCAGTACATCACCCAGTCGTCCGTCGTTACAATACGCAGAATCAAACGAATTGCCAGCCCGATAACGGTTATAGCCGCCAGATACAGAAAATCAGTCCGGTCCAATCTCATCTTCCCGCGCTTTTTTATCACCTGATCCATAAATCTCTCCTAATTATCCAGTACGGTTTCAATAATGTATTTGGGACGATCCTTCGTCTCCAGATAAATCTTGCCGATATATTCTCCCACAATTCCGATAGCCAGAAGCTGCAGACCGCCAATTGCCCAGATAGAAACAATCATACTGGTCCATCCGGCTACTGTCCGTCCCATAAAATGTACTGCCAGGAAATAAATCAGCATCAGAATACTGATACCGAAAATCAGTATTCCGCAGGTTGTGATAAACCGGATAGGCTTGATGCTGAACGACGTAATTCCATCTGTGGCAAACGCAAGCATCTTTTTCAGAGGATATTTGGATTCTCCGGCAAAACGCTCATGACGCTCATATGTCACGACTTCTGATTTATAGCCAATTAATGGTACGATTCCGCGCAGAAAGAGATTGACTTCCCGGAACTGTGCCAGTCCTTCCACAGCTCTTTTACTCATAAGACGGTAGTCTGCGTGATTATACACAATCTCGACTCCCATGCATTTTAAAAGTTTATAAAAACTTTCTGCAGTAAATTTTTTAAAAAAGGTATCTGTTTTTCTGGCGCTGCGTACTCCGTAGACTACGTCATTTCCCTCATAATATTTCTCTACCATCTGGTCAATGACATCTACGTCATCCTGCAAATCGGCATCAAGAGAAATCATCATGTCAGCTTTTTCCTTCGCAGTCATCAGCCCCGCCAGAAGAGCGTTCTGATGTCCCTTGTTCCTGGACAGCTTTACGCCGGAATAGATGGGATTGGACGCATGAAGTTCTTCAATAATCTCCCAGGTTCTGTCCTTTGAACCATCATTCACAAACATGATTTTGCTGTCTCTGGAAATCATATCCCGCTCAAACATGGAATTCATTTTGGCGAGCAGCTGTTTTGCCGTCTCATGCAGTACAGCTTCTTCGTTATAACAGGGAATTACCAGATACAGAATATCTTTTCCAGCCATCAGGCGTATCTCCTTTCATATGGGGACTTTTCTACCCCAGCAGTTCCTTCATATACACCTCAATGGCATCCTGCCAGGGTGCAAAAGAAAAATCTGTAGTAAGCTTCAGCATATAGTTTTCCAGAATGGAATATGCCGGCCGGTCTGCAGACGCCGGGAAACGGCGTTTGTACTCCTGAGAGGTAATAGGCTCGATTACCGTTTTCTTTCCTGCCAGTTTAAGAACAGTAGCAGCAAACTCTGCCCAGTTCGTATCTCCCTCGCAGGTTCCATGGAACAAACCGTAGTTATCTGTCGGCAGCAGGTATTTGATTGCCTTTGCCAGCTCTTCAGCGCTGGTAGGTGTTCCCACCTGATCCATCACTACACCAATGGTATCATTTGTCTCAGACAGTTTCAGCATGGTCTTTGCAAAATTATGTCCATCGCCATACAGCCATGCCGTCCTGATCATAAAATAACGATCTGCAAAATCCCGGACAAAGTTCTCGCCAGCCAGTTTCGTAACCCCATACATACTTTTGGGATTCACCCTGTCAAACTCTGTAAGCGGATGAGCAGACACGTCTCCGGGAAATACATAGTCCGTAGAAATGTGCATCAGCTTTGCTCCTGTATCAGAAGCTGCAATAGCCAGATTGCGGGCGCCTACCGCATTGATTTTATAGGCCAGATCAGGCTCTGTCTCACACTTGTCTACATTTGTATAGGCAGCACAATTGATAATTGCGTAAGGCTTTACTTCCCGCGCCAGTTTCAGGACCTCATCCACCTTCGTAATATCCAGTTCTCCAACATCGGTATTCACCAGCTCATACTCTGTGCTTCCTGCATACTGCTGATTTACTGCCCGTCCCAGCTGACCGTTGCAGCCTGTCACAATAATCTTTTTCATACATTTTCTCCTTTATCTCACTCTAAAGTTTCCTTTGTTTTCATCGTTTCTTCCAAAAACTCTTCTCTATGCTCGTCCTGACGTTCTTTCTCCTCAAGTGCCAGCTCCTGTGTCAGATCCTTCACTTTATTTTCCAGCGTAGACAATTCTATTGTCATAAGGAACATCTTTACCATCAGTACGAAGATAAAGAACAGGAAGATAAAATTTACAGGAAGCTGCATGCCAATCAATCTTGTAAACATGGATACCAGCCAGGGGAACAGACTGAATATAATCAGTACGCCCGAAAACAGAATCCAGAAAATTGCATACTCAATCTGCAGCTTTGACTGCCGGATCTTTTTCAGGATATAGAAAGTCGTCAAAAGCGATACCACTATCAGAATTACACGAAACACCGTACTCATCGAACCTTCACCTCCCTGCGTTTCCGGAAGTTCTGAATAAACAGAATAGACAGAAGCATCCTAAGCATATACATCATGGATCTGGTAACATTCAGATAGCTCTCTCCTGCTACGCGCTCATCCATCTGTACCTGTACTTCCGCAATGGTAGCTCCCTGTTTAAGGAGATAGGAAATAGTATCCGGTTCCGGTCCATAGTTCAGGTTCAGCGCAAACTCTGCAATCATTTTTTTGTTAAACATTCTCATGCCTGAAGTAGGATCTTTGACTTTTTTCCCGGTGGTCATTTTTGTAGCCACAGAAATCAGTCTGCTTCCCAGCATCCGCATGGAATGCGGCTTTTTCTCCGTCACAAAGCGGGAGCCGATGACAATGTCATAGCCTTCTCTTATCTTCTCCAGCATCGGTGCTATATACTCCGCCCTGTGCTGACCGTCCGCGTCAAACTGAATCGCATAATCATACCCTTTTCTGTAGGCATATTTCAATCCTGTCTGAAACGCGCCTGCAAGTCCCAGATTTACAGGAAGATCTACCAGCTCATATCCCTTTTTCCTGCAGATACGGGCCGTGTCATCGGATGATCCGTCATTGATCACCACATAATCATACATAGGATAGTTTTCCTTCAGATTTTCCACTACACGCACAATATTCTCTTCTTCGTTGTACGCCGGGATTATCACCAGACACTCCATCTGTGTTCTCCTTACTTTTATGTTCTTTTTATCTTACTTCTTTTTCACAAACTGCGCAAGTACTCTCAAAGTCCGGCACACATCTGTAAACCAGGCAAAACGTACGCCGTTCTCCCGCAGCGCGCGGTTTCCTTCTTTCATGCCTTCCAGATACGCACCAAGGCTGTTTGTGCTGGTTCCGCCGTGAGACATGTAAATCAACACCTCCGGCAGATAGGAAAGCCGTACTTTTCCCTCTTTCAGAATGCGGATCATAAATTCATAATCGGCTGAAATCCGATAATCCGTTTTATAGAGGCCAAACCGATCATATACCTCTTTCCTGAGATACAGCGTCGGATGACCGGGCATCCATCCAAACCTGATTTTTCCCTGTCCCTGATGCCAGCGACGCACAACCCGCTCTCCATCCATATAGTACAGATCCCCGTGAACACCGTCCGTATGCTCCCGTTCCATGATGTCCACCATCTTTGTGATAACATCGGTACCGGCATATTCGTCAAAGCAACAGCCCAGGATATCCCCCGAAGCCATACGGATTCCCTTATTAATTGCATCGTAAATTCCCCTGTCCGGCTCGGAAATCCATTTCAGCCGTTCTCCAAACTGCTGGCTGGCCTGCTGAATCACCTCCAGAGTCCCGTCTGCAGATCCTCCGTCCACAATGATGTATTCTATATTTTCATAATTCTGGGCATCCACCTGATGAATGATCCTGCGCAGATTTTCTTTATCATTATAAGTCGCGGTAATCACCGAAACCTTTGGCTTACTACTTTCCATTTTATTTTCGTTTCTCCAAAAGACTTTTGTAGAGCTTCAGATAATCCTGAAATCTTTCATCTTTATCATACTCTGCTGCCTTTTTCAGACAGGCTTCTTTTTTGTCCGGTTCCCTTCGCATTTCCTCAATAGCGTGAATCAGCGCCTCTGTATCGCCTCTGGGCACAATTTTCCCGCAGGAAATGTCCACAGACTCCACGCTGCCTCCTGTAGCAAAGGTGATGACAGGCGTACCGCAGGCCAGCGCTTCCAGATTGGTAGTCGGGAAGGTATCTTCAAGCGTCGTATTCACATAGACGTCTGCCATGGAATAATACTCTGCCAGTTCCTCCATACTGTTCGTCCTCATAACTCCGTAAATCTTAGGATGAAGGGTTTTCATCTTCCGTTTTGACAGGCCAATCAGAATAATCTGGAAGGAGTCATCCAGCCTGTCCGCAAGCTCCTCAAACCAGGCATAACCCTTACGCTCCTCCCACATACCGGCCACGCCCAGAAGTATATACTTTCCTTCAAATCCAAGCTTTTTCCGGAGTCCTTTTTCCACCGGACAGAATTTGCCAAGGGCAATTCCGTTCGGGATCACCTGAACCGGATACTCTCCCAGAAAAGACTGGCGTACATAACCTGCCAGCCACCGGGAAGGCGTGACTATCGTCAAATCCGCCACCCCGGTAAAGGCTTTCTTTTTTCTCCGATAATTACGGGCTGAATTGTCTTTAAAAAGCGCATAAGGGTAGACATTTCTGTATTGAGGACAGTCCCCGCAGCCCGTCTTCCATTTCATACAGCCGATATAATCAAAATGTGCGCAATGGCCTGTGAAGCTCCAGCAGTCATGCAAAGTCCAGACCACAGGTTTTCCGGCTTGTTTCAGGTACCAGAATAACTCTTCCACATCCAGATAAAAGCCATGGATATTATGAAGATGGATAATATCCGGATTATATTCCTCAATTTTTTTAACCAGTTTTTCTGTCTGTCCGGAAGAGGCAAATCCATGCTCCCCTTTGAGAAAAGTGTGAAGCACATGAATTCCCATATCCAGATCTGTACCGAATTTATATGCTTTTACACCTTCCGGCTTCTGTTTTCGGCCAAAGGCCACCATACCTTCGTCCCCTGCTTTTCCCAGCGCATGGACTATGTCTACCGTGATACGGCCTACGCTTCCGCTTCCGCAGACTGTGTTAATCTGTAATACCTTCAAATGTTACGACCTCCGGTTTATATCCAGAAACAGTTTCCTGAATTCTGCAGTTCTCCAAGTTCTCTCTTGTTTCAGTATTTTCAAAATGCTATAATGCCAGTATCGGCAGCTACAAAACTTTTCATTGAAAGGCAGACCGCAGTCAGCTGGTTTCTGTGCATGACTACGGCAGGATATACTATGGTAATAATACAACCTTCAGGCGGTTTATGCAATAGAATCCGGGTAATTAATTCTGCCCGGGAACTTGCGAAACGCAGAAAAGAAAAACTGATTGTTCTGTGGTATCTGTGCCCGGAACTCAATTGTACCTTTGAAGATCTCTTTCTTCCGGTCGCAGAACCGGATATTCAAATCATCAATATCCGTTCCCTGTACGACCCGAGAAAGCTTTTCTGGCAGTTAACCTCCGGGCAGCGCTTTGGAAATGATGATATTCTGAACAACAAAACAGACGGTATTTTAAATGCTGATTTTTATCATTCCCTGAAAAAAAGAATTTATATTTTCACCTGGGAGCATTTCTATCCTTCCCATGATTACAGCCTCTATATACCCACTCCGTCTCTTCAGAAACGCATTGATTCTTATACAAAGGACTTTGCTCCACGCTGTATCGGCGTCCATATCCGACGCACAGATAACGCTGTTTCCATGGGAAAGAGCACTACAGAACAGTTTATCTCAGAAATGAAAAAAGAGCTGGTCACTCATCCGGAAAGTCGTTTCTTCCTGGCCACGGATGATCAGGCGGAGGAAGCTTTGCTGCGCCGTGAATTTCCGGGGAAAATTATCAGTAACCAGAACAGAACTATTGACCGGAATTCGGTGGAGGGGATGCATGACGCCCTTCTTGATCTGTACTGCCTGGCAGCCACAGACAAACTCATCGGCAGCTACTGGAGTTCATTTACAGATATTGCTGCAGATATGCACGGAATTGAAAAAATCATTGCAGGAGATGTTTAACCGCTTTCTCTTTTTTTCCTTTGCCGTGCCAGAAAATATTCGGCATAAAAGACGCCTCAAAAAGAGTGCGGAGAATACTACTCTTAAAACAAAAATGAGACTTTCTTTTTAAATACAGGGCTTAGAAAAGCCTGAATTTTACAGGAAAGTCTCATTTTTTAATATCAGGACAGCAGGATCCGGTCGTTGTCCAGCTCACGTCCCGCTCCCTCTTTAAAGCGGGCCAGAAGCTGTTCCACAGACATGGATTTTCGTTCTTCCCCACCCACATCCAGTACAATATTTCCGTCTGCCATCATCAGTGTCCTGTTTCCAAGTTCCAGAGCCTGCTTCATGTTATGCGTAATCATAAGGCAGGTAATATTTTTCTTTGCTACAATTTCTTTTGTCAGATCCAGAACTTTTTCAGCCGTTCCCGGATCAAGCGCTGCCGTATGTTCATCAAGCAGCAGGAGTTTTGGGGGCACCAGAGTTGCCATCAGGAGCGTCAGCGCCTGACGCTGTCCGCCTGACAGAAGGCCTACCGGCTGTTTCATACGGTTCTCAAGTCCCATATGCAGCAGAGAAAGTCTCTCACGGAAAAGCTCTTTATCTCTTCTTGAAATCCGCGCAAAGGGAGCGCTTCCTTTCGTAGAGCGCAGGTATGCCAGGGCAAGATTTTCTTCTATTGTCATCCCCGGAGCCGTACCTTTAAGCGGATCCTGAAAAAGCCGGCCAATCATACGGCTTCTCTGATACTCCGGAAGGAATGTCAGATTCGTTCCGTCCAGCAGAATCGACCCCTCATCCACATAAAATACACCTGCAACAGCGTTAAACAATGTGGATTTTCCCGCACCGTTGGAACCGATAATTGTCACAAAATCTCCGGAATCCAGATGCAGCGAAAGACCCGACAGCGCTTTCTTGGCATTTACCGTTCCGGGATTGAATGTTTTCGAAACAGAGCGTATATCCAGCATCTCTTATCGCCCTCCTTTCTGACGCGCAGCCATCTTCCGTTTCTGGAAGGCAGCCCAGTTCTTAATCGTCGGAAATGCGATAGCCAGAGCCACAATCACAGCCGTTGCCAGACGCAGTCCCTGTACCGGCATAATCTTTGTATAAAGTACGATAGCGTAAATAAAACGGTAAATAACCGAGCCAACGACAGCCGCAAGGGCTCCTTTGACTACAGAACGTCTTCCCAGTACTGTCTCGCCTATAATCAGACAGGCCAGACCAATGACCACGATTCCTGTGCCTCCGTTAATATCTGCCGTATTCTGGTACTGTCCTACCATGGCTCCTGAAAGAGCTGTCAGGGCATTGGCAATACACAGACCCACAGTAATAGTAAATGTGGGATTAATGGAAGACGCACGTACCATGTCGATATTATCTCCGGTAGCCCGGATAGAAAGTCCCAGTCTCGTTCCAAGGAAAAATACCAGCAGAACTCCTGCCAGTACAGTCACTGTCCCTGCCAGAAGCGCCTCATACCAGACACCGCCAATCCCTGTTTCCTTAAATATGGAAAAGATCGTAGCATCTCTTAAAAGACTCACATTTGCACTCCAGCCCATTACCATCAGGTTCACTGTATAAAGTCCCATATTGGTAACAATACCTGCCAGTATTGACGGAACACCCATACGTGTCTGCAGAAAAGCCGTCACAAAACCGGCGCACATCCCCGCCAGCATAGCTGCGGGGATGGCAAGAAACGGATGTCCGGCTGCCGTCATCGTTACCGAAACGGCAGTACCCAGAACAAAACATCCATCTGTGGTCATATCAGCAATATTTAAAATCCGGAAACTCAGGAACAGGGCCATCGGTATAAGTGCATACAAAAATCCCAGTTCCAAAGCAGTCTGTAAAATGTAAAGCACGGAAACATTACCTCACTTACTCTTCTGTTGTCTGAACTTCAACTATTTCTCCCATATCTGAAAATACGGAATAATCAATACCCAGAGCCTCTGCTGTCTCTGTATTTACCGTAATAATTCCGCCTTCCGACAGATAGGAATCTTCCAGTCCATCCATCCCCTCTGTGATGGCGGTATAGGCCAGATCCGCGGTTTCTGTTCCCAGCGTTGTATAATTCACACCGCAGGTAGCGAAAGCGCCGTTACGTACAAAAGAATCTGCGCCTGTGTAATGGGGAATCCCGGCTGCCGCCAGGTCTTCATAAATAGCAAGTTCAGCTGCCATAATTACGTTATCAGTAGGAGTGAAAATGGCATCTACTCCGTCTGCCACAAGAATGGAAGCTGCAGAAATAACCTCGTCATTCGTATTTGCTGTCTGCTCTGTATAAGCAATCTGCTTTTCATCCAGATAAGCTTTTGCATCTGCAATGGGTTTCGTTGAATTTGTTTCAGACAGGGAATAGAGCAGTCCTACTTTTTCCACATCGGGATTCGCTGCCAGCATCATATCCAGAATAAGCTTTGTATTCAATGCATCACTGGTTCCCGTTACATAATCAATTCCTGTCATTTCAGCCGCTTCCGGATCTGAAATTGCCGCATAGATAACGGGTGTCTTTGTTTCTTCTGCACAGACCGCCATTACCTGTGATGCCAGAGTGGCAATGGGAATAATGGCATCCACACCGTCTGCCACAGCCTGATCTCCCAGCTGTTTCAGAGTCGTCTGATCATTCTGTCCGGAATAAATATCATATTTAATCGTAACATTGTGTTCAGCCGCAAGGGCATCCAGTTCGGCTGCAACTGCATTGGCGATCTCGTCCAGAGAAGCATGGTCCATCTGTTTTACAATGGCAATTCTGTATTCAGAGTCATCTGCAGCGCCCATATCTGCCATCTCTTCAGCAGCCGTTCCGGACTCCGCCTTTTCTGCCGTATCTGCTCCGCCGGAGCAACCCGTCATGGAAAATACCAGCGCTGCTGCGCATCCAAGTGCCATCAGTTTCTTCAATGTTCTCTTTTTCATAACGTCATTCTCCATTCTTTTTTATTCAGGCGGCAGATGTGGCCGGCTGCCTTGCCAGGGCAGCGGCAGTGAAGAAAGGTTTTCTGCGTTTTCTCCAGGCTCTTCTCTTTACTGTTCCCGGAAATAAAAAAACGCTCCTGTCCCCATCATATGGGACAAAAGCGAAAGCCTCTGCGATACCACCCAAATTGACATTTCCTGCGAAATGTCCACTCGCTACACGTACCATCATACGTGCCCCGATGGATAACGGGTGGGGTCCCGTCAGCCTCTACTTGGAACACTCCGTTCAAAGCCGCCCTCCGAAGCCCATTCACCAGCTGCCCTGCGTCCCGTTTCCACCCTCCGGGACTCTCTGTGGCCTGACGTACGCCAGCTACTTCTCTTCTTCACAGGTTTCTCATGTATAACGTTACAGGTATTATATGCGTTTCCTGGTCTGTTTGTCAACCATTTTTCGCTGAAAATTCGCTGAAATTTTTCCTGCATTTCAGCTTTCATACCGAATTTTTTTCTACTGTCTTTTATATTCCCGTCCCAGATAATAATTTACTTTAAAAAATATAAGCACGAGCCAGTAACACAAAGAATAATGTCCTTTTTTCATCAGCCAGATATACAGACGGATAGAAGCTGACAGCTTATCCATAGTATGAAGTGAAATCGCTTCGCGGACGTCAGGCGCTTCACAGATCTTTTTCACATTTGCTGTGACAGCTTTCCGTCCGGCTTTGTAATTGCGGTATATCTCATTTTTCACCGCCAGCACAGTCATGCTGAGAAAATCATTGCGAATCTGGGATTCAAAATCATAGACAGCCTTATCCCTGCTTATGAAAAGCAGACGTTCCGTCAGAAGACGCACCTTATCCATATAAGACTCGTCATACTTTCCTGTGATGGATTTGTTGTTAATCCAGTAATGATACGGAAAGAAGTTACGCACCACGCAAAGTTTGCGGGTATCCAGCAGAACCGGAAACGTAATCTGCAGATCTTCTCCCACTGCCACACAGTCATCACAGTATTTTACATTGGCACGCAGAAGCTCCGTACGAATCAGTTTGGTAACCCGGGCAGGCTGCAGTGTTCTTCCAAAAAAATATCCATCATTCAGCAGAGAAGGAAACAGATTTTCCAGTTCCCGTCTGCTGTAAGTCTCCTTTGTAAAATTGGAGCTTTCTTCTCTCCTGGGAATCCTGGGATCCTCAAAATCAAATACCAGGCCGCAGACCGTCATATCTGCCTGTTCCCGTTCTGCCGCCGCGTACATTCTTTCATACATATCCGGATCAATCCAGTCGTCACTGTCTACAAAACCTGTATATTTCCCCGATGCCAGTGCAAGTCCCGCTTTCCAGGCAGAAGTCAGACCGCCGTTTTTTTTGTGGCAGACCTGAATCTGTTCATGTCTGGAAGCATAGGCATCGCAGAGCGCTCCTGAACTATCCGTAGAACCGTCATCTACCAGGATAATTTCCAATCCCTCTGCTGTCTGCGCCAGAATACTGTCCACACAGCGATCCAGATACTGTTCCACATTGTAAACCGGCACAATTACGCTGATTTGATATCTGTCATTCCTTTGTTTACTGCTTTCCATTCTCACTCTTCACCCTGTTCAGAAGCTTACGGTAAAATCCCGGCCAGAGCAGAAACAGGCGATAGCCGATCTCTGTGCGCAACGGAAATCTTCCATATCGGCGCACTCTTGTCAGGCCCTGCCGGATAAACGCACGTATCTCCTCCTGCTGCTCCCCGCTGTCCGGAAGAAAATCCCGCAGTCCAAAATATATGTCGATACAGCCATCTGCAAAAGCCTGCAGTCCCTGCACCATCAGCTCCTGATACCCTTTTTTTTCAAAATAATCCATGCGTTCCGCCACGGCGTATGCCCAGTCCATGCGCCGCGGATTAAAGCCGCGCGTAATACTGGACGGCGCAACAAAATATCCGTATAGAGAGGAATCCACATAAACCGCACGCTCTACCCTGTCAAAAATTCGATAAGTAGTCGCCTCATCCTCATGAATCCTTCCCAGCGGGTATCGGATATCCTGAAAAAGTTCTTTTCGATAAAGTTTATTCCAGGCCACCACAAAATAAGCCCCGTCAGGACTGTACAGCTTACTCAGCAATTCCCGTCCGCTGCACACTGCAGCTTTCCCGCTGCCGCACTCAGGTACCGGCTGCTCTCCTCTTACATATTCCCAACGGCAGATGCTCAGTTCACTGTCTGTATCCACGCAGGCCTGATAAAGCCGCTCCAGAAATGCAGGTTCCAGATAATCATCTGAATCCACAAACGCCAGCCATGCTCCCCGTGCGGCATCAATGCCTGCATTGCGGGCTCCGGAAAGTCCTGCATTATTCTGGTGAATAACCCGCACCCGACAGTCCTGTTCCGCATAGGCGTCACAGATTTCCGGACACCTGTCCGGAGAACCATCATCCACCAGTATGACTTCTATCTGCTGATACGTCTGATCCAGGACAGAATCCACACAACGGCAGAGATATTCTTCCACTTTGTAAACCGGAATAATGACTGAAATCATCTTCTCGTCCATACCCATTACTCCTGCTTTCCTTTTTTCTGCCGTCTGCGCACCAGAAACGCCCGCAGCTCACAGAGATTATAGGCCATTCGGATCCATCCCCTCCGCATGCAGAAATGGATCATCCTGTAATCCAGAGCCTTCAGGGCCACTTTCCCTGATGCTTCCAGAAGTTCCTTGTCCCTGCAGTATTCCTCAATTACATCCAGCTTTTCCTGCTTCGTTTTCTCTTTATCAAACGGAAGAGCTTCCACCTGATCCAATGCATCCTGAAAAAGCCGGGCATTAATCACTCCGCTTTCATCCTCGTGCCCGGACAGCTCCCTGTAGAATTCCCTGCTCTCTTTCCAGATTCGTTTAGCCAGCTCCATCCTGTCCGCCCTCTTCTGAGAAGAAAGACTGCAACCGGTATCATCCTGAATATAATGGCAAAGCGCTTCTTTCACCACCGTTATACCGTCTGTACGGCGCAGATAATCCAGATTAAACAAAAGGTCTTCTCCCAGACTGAGACTCTCATCAAATCTGCCTGCCAGTTCACGCCGGTACAGTTTATTCCACGGCATATTCATAAATCCCTGACCATAAAGAGACAGAAAGTTTTCGTCTCCTCTCTGACCTGGCACATTTGGAATTCTGACGATATCTCTTCCCTGATAGTGATGATGAAATCCGCAAATGGCTATGTCATCATCTCCGATGCTTTTGAGAAGTTTTTCAGCCATTTGAAGTTCTGCATAATCATCACTGTCCATAAACATCAGATACTCGCCCTTGGCTGCTTCTATTCCGGCATTCCGGGCAGAGGAAACTCCACCATTCTCCTTATGAATCACACGAATCCTGATATCCTCCCGCGACAGGGCATTGCAGACTGCCCCGGATCCATCCGTGGAGCCATCATCCACCAGAATAATTTCCAGATCTGAAAAAGTCTGATCAAGAAGGCTCTTCACACAGCGCGCCAAAGTTTCTTTCCTGTTATAGACTGGTACTATCACGCTAATCATCTGCATGCTCCTCTCACACATCATGACGCCGGAAGATTTTTTTCTTTACCATACCAAGAACCATTTCTCTTTCTGTCCTTCTGAGCACTACAAAAAAATTCACCAGAAGCGCCAGAATTCCTGCCACAATTCCCACGCCAAAAAGTTTCACCCAGCTGTTAATATCAATCAGCAGCTCAAAAGGCATGGCCACCAGACAGATTACGCCGATGGAAACCAGCCCCAGCACAATATCCCCGTAAAAAGTATGCCATTTCACCTTCAGACAGCGCGCTGCATATAAAGGTGTAAAAATAAGATTGCGAAGAATGCCATATACCATGCTGGCGCCCACGATCGCATACATTCCCAGCGTTGTGGTTTTAAGAAGAACAAACACAGTAGCTACCGTCAGCACACCACTGAGCACGATTACTATGGAATTCAGTTTTACACGCTTGGTAATCAAAAATACATGATAAAGAACCTGGATGCTGGCACTGACAAAAAGAGTTCCCACATTCAGCATTGCGAGAATATAAAGCGCTCCTGCGTCCTGTGTTTTTCCCACCCACAGTTCAAAAAAGCTTTTTCCAAATACCGTCATAAAAGCAATCGGAATACTGATAATAAAGATCATAATCCGATCGGCGCTGGAAATAATTTCAAGCAGCTGTTTTTTATCCTCTTTTGCATAGGCAATCGTCATCTGAGGATTAAAGACGCCGGCAATGGTTCCCATCAGATTTGAAATGACTGTCGGCACCTGATTGGATATAGAAACCGTCGTCATAGCTGCAGCGCTGATCATAATATTTGCGATAGACGTATTCAGTCCGTCCAAAAGCAGCTGTCCCAGTCTTGTTACAGAATTCCAGGCTCCCAATGATACCAGCTCCCAGACCTTCTTCCAACGGAAATCCCGGTAGCGAAGCTTCATTTCCGGCAAAAGTTTTTTCGTAAATATCAGGTTAGCAACAGCCTGTATTACCGTAGATGCCACAGATGCACAGCCCACATAGAAAAGGAATGGACGGAAACAGATGTAACATATGGAAAGAACTGCCAGACGCACAAGTTCTCCCAGAATTGTGGAAACAGAACTCAATTCCAGTCTGTCCTTGCTGTAGGAAGCCACACTGAACACAGAAGTGATAATGCTGATCGTAAAATTCAAAAAAATGAAAAAGAACAGCATCTGAATATCAGGAAGACTTGCACCGGCCGGGATCTGGAATATCCGTCCTAAATACACAATAACAAACAACGCCGGAATCATGAAAATTACAGCCATCAGTACATTGGCAAAAAATACTGAGGAAAAATACTGATTTGCTTCTTCCTTTTCATTCCTGTGTATCCGGATTGTAATAAACCGGCTTGCCATGGTATTTAATGCCGAAACCACAATCTGCGCCGCTGATACAAAACGGTTCGCAATATCCGTAAAGCCATAGGCATTGGGAATCATGCCCTCAATAACAGGCACCAGTACAAAGCCCAAAAGCATACTGACCCCAAAGGCAAGAAGCTGAGCGGTCATATTAATCGCAACTCTTTTTTTATTCATAAATATCTCCAGGGACGAATTTCTTCATTCATACGATGAAACGACAGAACCGTAAGCTACAAAACAAGTACTGCTTTAATCAGATACATAATCGCAAGAATTTCACCGATAAAGCCTGCATACATCAGTCCCCTCTCAGGGCTGTGTTCCCAGACAAGCCGCTTGTTTCTTACCAGCAGCATCAAGGCAGGCATAAACGGAATGAAATAACGTCCCTGCACTCCTTCGATCGATATATTTCCATATGGCGTCCAGGTCAGCAGCATACCTGCCAGAATGATTCCGGCGCAGGCAGCGCAGACTAAAGCAATCCAGCATTTCTGTCCTGCACGCACAAACTGATGTTCTTCCTTTGGTTTTAAAGCTGAAAAAATCAGCAGCAGCCAGAACAGCATGGAAATAACCTCTGAGATCTCTATTTCCACCCACCCCATTTTCTGACCTATCAGTGATTCCAGATAAAAAGCTGTTTTGTCACTGAGAGTATTGGCAAACACTCTGATCAGCTCCAGAGGCTGGGATAGAAAATATCCAATCGTATATCCGGCCGTCATGGAAGAACCTACTGTGGCAGTGGCCTCCGTCGTCGTGGCAATATAACTGACGGCAACGGAATTCCGGTTGAGAAAACAAAGTACCGGCAGCAAAAAGAGACCTGCCGCACAGATATTCCGAATCCTTTTCCCTCCAAAGCGTTCTGCCGGTATCAGGAAAATCAGAAGAGCCAGAGGCAGATAAACACCGCTCTTTCCATATACCAGAATAATGCCAAGAATTCCGAGCCCCAGCATATCTGTTCCTTTCAGCATTCTTTCCCCAAAAACCAGGGACAGGCACCAGCAGATAAACAGAAAACTGACACCGGTAATCACTGCGTCATAGGAAAACGAAGTACACTGCTGCAGATTCATGGGAAGAATCGCCAGCAAAAACAAGGTGCTTTTTCCAAAAGGCAGCTTTTTCATGGCAAAATACGTCAGTACAGTAAAGCCCAGCAGACTGAACCACCGTCCCAGCAGCAGCATGGGTACCGTTCCAAGATGCAGAATCCTGGCCAGTGTCATACCAATCACTGCGGGAAGATAAATGATCATAGGCGCTTCTGTTGTGGATGTCGCATCTGCTTCTACGAGAGCGCTGTCCTTTACCATGGTAAACAAGCCGTCATAAATATTCTTATAATTTTCCAGACTGGGATTCGAAGTAAACTCCAGCTTTGTATCATCCTGTCGCTTAAAACACTTATTTTCTCCTGCCGACTCAATGCCCAGAAGCGTATTGGAATGTCGGTAAGTCATATCGATATGGTAAGACTCGTCCGGTGTCATATAAGGAGTCAGCGTGAAATTATAGATTACTCCCAGACACAGAACCGTAAATACAAAAACTTTTTCAATCCGGCAGCGGCGCAGGAAAGTAAGATAATAAAAACCAGCCGCTGTAAATTCCGCAAACAGAAACATTCCGAAAAAATATTTTTTCAGGAAAAGATTAAAATACGTATGTGCATTCATGCTGAGCCTGTTTTCGCTCTCTTCCCCATTCACATACAGTGTATTTTCCTGATAATATCCTGCCGGAGTTACAATCACAGACAGTCCTGAATCCAGAAGTTCATCAGAAAACTGGAGACGTATCTCATAGGTATGTCCCTGAACTTCCTGCTGCGAATTGTCAAAAATCAGCCCCATATACTGACCGTCGAGCAGCGTGGAAGCATCAATGTCAGCCGCGCAGAGCAACTCTCCTGCCGAAGAATCTGTCTCTGTTTCAGAAGGTTCCCCTGTCACATCCCGCACTTCAGCGTGAATTACGCCTTCACCGGAAAATTCTTCACTCAAATCCATACGAATTCCCAGGCCTACCAGTTCTGATTCTTCCGTGGTATAATATTGTACCAGTTCCCGGCTTTTTTCTGTTATTGGAAGAAGTTCTCCATTGTCTTTCATCACCACTTCGCGGTGAGTACTGTTCATGGCTTTTCGAATCTGTACGTCATAGACATAATAAAAAACCAGCGCAACGATCAGAAGTAAAAGACCAAGCCCCAGCAGTCTTCTGTATTTCTGGCAAAAATGCTTAATACCTCTTCCTGCGGTACGCAGGCTATTTTCTATCCTATGCGCAGACTTTTTCTGCGCCATCTTCTCCGCCGTTTTCTTTCCGGACTGTTCCACAGGTTTTCTGCCTGTCAGCAGAAAAAACATCCCACCCAGAACAGCCAGCATGGCCGTAACCAGAAATGGCTGCTTCACATAGTGCGCCTGTGTATGATACACCGCATTGTAAACCAGATTCTGTCCCAGAAGATTTCCGTTCTGATAAGAACTGCCCTCTGTCTGCTGCTCTGTATTCAGCCAGATATAAGGTCCTTCTTCCACATCCTCTGCAGTAATGACCAGCCTTAGCTCGCGCCCCACAGGCTCCTGTGCAAATGTAACTCCCCAAAAGGCTTCTGCGCCCAGCTCTGACAGTTCATAGCTTTGCACAACAAGAAGATCTTCTGTCTGTGCATCATAAGCTTCTATTCGGATATATCCTTCTGTCAGATTTCTTCCGTCCGCCGTAAAATAAAAAGAAAGCTGGCTGAGCGCCTGTCCGTCTGACTGATAGTCAAACTGTAACTCCGTTCCGTCAGTAATCTCTACTGTTTTCAATTTTAAAGAAGGCTTTCCTATTCCCTCAAGCCCTCTCGATTCCAGTCTGTCATGCGGAATCGCAACCGATATGACGAAATAGAGTATGCAGAGCACCGCATACCCTATCGCCCATTTTTTCTTATTCACCAAGTCCATTCTCCACGGCGGCTACCATAGAAGCCAATGCTTCCTGCTCATCCGCCCCATCACATTGAATCTCAATTTCATCTCCGGCCTGTACGCAGGCTCCCAATACACTCAGTACGCTCTTTGCGTTTGCCGTTGTGCGGTCAAACGTAAATGTAATTGAAGATTTAAACTGCATCGCTGTCTTACAGAGAGCGCCTGCCGGTCTCAAATGTAATCCTGTTGAATTTCGAATCACTACTTTCTGACTTACCATACCGCATTACCTCCCGTTTTATCATTCTGTTTCTGTATGCTGAAATGTTCATGATCCTTCTGCAGAAGCGTTTCCGGACGTCTCTCCGCCTGAAGTTCCTGAACTGCTGCCGGACTCTTCATCGCTGCCAGATTTATCATCGTCGCCGGTTCCAGTGTCATTTGTTCCTGATCCGGACGTACCTGCTCCTCCGGAAGTACCACCAGTATTTTCAGTCGTATTTCCCGCCGTACTGCTGTTACTGTTTGTGACACGTACCAGGTCAAATTCTATCTCTACCTCTTCCATCAGGCTGTACTCCTCTCCGGGAAGAGTAATATCCAGCACTTCCGCATACGTTCCTTCTTCTCTGCTATATCCGTCCAGATCCAATGTCACAGCAATATCATCTGTATTGAGTTCCGACAAAGCTTCACT